>JANOBP010000001.1:0-5592 GCA_031411715.1 Verrucomicrobiaceae bacterium
GACGCTGGAAAGCACAGAGAACCTCACCATCACTCTCACTGTGCCCGTTGGTTTGAAACTCGGCAGCGCCAGCACACACACGTTAACGATCACTGATAACGATTCGCCCGCCGTGAGCATCGTGGCCAATGATGCCAGCGCCTCGGAAAGTGGTGACGCAGGCCAGTTCACACTCACACGCACCGGAGATACAACGAATGCGCTGAGCGTGACACTCACACGCACCGGCCTTGCCACCAGTGGCACCGATTACACAGCCATCGCCACGACGCAGACGATTCTGGCCGGTCAGTCGAGCCTCTTGGTGAACGTCTCGCCGCTTCAGGATACGACCAACGAAGGCAGCGAGACCGTGATCCTCACCGTGACGAGTGGCAGCGGTTATGTCGTCGGCACGCCAAACGCAGCCACAGTAACCATCGCCGATGATGATCGCAGCACGGTCACGATTGTTGCGAATGACGCCACGGCCTCTGAAACAGCGGGAAATCCCGGCCAGTTCACCATCACACGCACTGCACCGACCAATGCGGCGCTCACGGTGAATTTGACCATCGCCGGCACCGCCACAAACACCACGGACTACGCCACTGTCGCCACCACGCTCTCCTTTGTCGCCGGGGATGTTTCCAAGACGGTCAACATCACTCCGGTCGATGATAGCATCACGGAAGGCCCCGAGGATGTCACGATCTCGCTCGCCACTGGCAGCTACGACATCGGCGTAGCTTCCTTTGCCAACGTCAGCATCATCGACAACGACAATCCGCCCACCGTCTTCATCGACAGCCCCACCACTCAAGCACCGCTCATCGCCGCCGCGAATGGTGTCATCGTCAGCGCTCAAGTGAGTGATGATGGATCTCCCGCCGCACTGACGATGACGTGGAGTTGTGTAAGCGGTCCCGGCACCGCCACCATCGAAACTCCGAATGCCGCGACCACTGCCGTGACCTTCTCCGCTCCTGGAAACTACGTTTTGCGCATCAGCGCCACCGACACGCAATTCACCGTGGCCGACCAAATCACCGTCGTGGTCGGCAGCGGCCTCGTGGCGTCGAATTGGATCACGCAAGACCTCGGGCCTTCTTCATCACGTCGCGGCCAGGGACTCGAATACGGTGGCCTATTCAGTCAAACGGGCACTGGAGCCGGTTATGCTTCGCAGACCAGTGATGGAGCTCACATCATGGTCCGCAGCGCCATCGGCGATGGCAGTGTCGTGGCCCGTCTGACGAGCTTTCCGACCACTGGGGCACTCGCTGGCATCACCATCCGCGATTCGCTGGCCCGAGGCTCAACGCGTGCCGTGTTGGGCTATGTGCCAGGCACAGGGCTACAGTTTCGCACACGCACCGCTGTCTCCACCACGGACACCAGCGTTGCAGCCACACCTCCCGCATTGCCTTGCTGGCTCAAACTCGAACGCAACTCGGCCACCAACGAGATCAGTGCCAGCTACAGCACCAATGGCACCGCATGGACTGCCATTGGCACGCCCGTCGTCGTCCCACTGCTCAACACAGACGCGCATTACGGCCTCACCACGACCAGCAACAGCACCGCGACCACCGCCACCGCTCTCTTTGACAACGTCACGCTCACGCCAGCGCCCAGCGGACCAGCCTTGGTCAATGAAGACAGCGGCACCGCGCCGAACACCGCCGGCAGCGCCAGCTTTGACGGCACCACATACACCCTCAACGGCCCCACCACGGGTTACTTCTATGGCTGGCAGTATTACGGTGACATGGTCATGACTGTGCGCATGCCCACCTTCACCTCCGGCGCAGGCAGCAGCAGCGGCGGCATCCGCATTGCCGAGAGCATCGAAAGCGGTGCCTACCTCCATCTCGGCCGCATGCCCACATCATCTTACAGCGGCTATTACTGGACCAGCATCGCCGGCGGTAGTGGCGGCGGCGTGCCCAGCAGCATCAGCGCAGGAAACTGGATGCGAATCGTGCGCAAAGGCAACAGCGTGACTGGTTACCGCGCCAGCAACGTTGGTTCCGCACCCGGCACTTGGACCCAAATCGGCCAGCCACAGACCATCATCATGACCACGCCTGTGTGGGTAGGCTTCTACGTCAATAACGCCAGTGGCGCGACCGCCACGCAGAACACCTGTACCTTCACCGGTCTCACCATTGAGCCGCTGAACAAGGCGCCAGTGATTAACATTGCCAATGTCGCCACCTATCCGATCAGCCCTATCCCACTCGGTGGAAGCGTGACGGACGATAGCTATCCGGCACCTGTAAGTCTCAGCAGCCTTTGGAGCAAAAAAAGCGGACCTGGCACGGTTACCTTTGGCAATGTGGCCCTCGCCAATACCACCGCCACCCTCAGTGATGCTGGCAATTATGTGCTGCGACTCACCGCCGACGATACAGGTACTCAGACCTTCAAAGACCTGCCATTCACCGGCTACAGCGTTCCGTTTGAAGTTTGGCTTGCACAGAACCCCTTTGCCTCCGGCAGTGGCGATGCCAATGCCGCGCAAATGCTCGACCCCGACAATGACGGCCAGATAAACCTTCTCGAATACGCTTTTGGCACGCCGCCTGTGCAAAGTGGCAGTTCACCTCTGATCTACGACATGGCCACACTGAGCAATGAGAGATACCTCCGTCTCAGCGTTCCGAAAAGCCCAATTGCCACCGATGTTACCTTCATCGTCGAAGCCACCAGTGACCTCACCAATTCGGCAAGTTGGAGCACGGCAGGCCTCGTTATCGAATCCGACACCAGCACGCAGCTTATTGTCCGCGATTTCGTGCCAGTCAGTAGTGGTCAGCGGCGTTTCATGCGGGTGAAGGTGCAGCGCCCTTGAATTCTCGTGTTGTTTTGCAGGCTGGACATTCGCGGCGAATCCGCTCCAATAAGCGCCGCATGAATTTGAAATCTCTCGTCGGCCTCCTGGTGCTTGTGTGCGCCTCCTTCGCATCCGCTCAAACGCCGGAGACACCCGCCGCGCCGCCGCAGCCCACGACGTTTGAGTTCAAGGACGGCGACCGCCTTGTGCTGATCGGCAACACGGTGCTGGAGCGTGAGCAGCGCTATGGCTCGTTCGAGCCGCGGCTCGATCTGGCGCTTGGTGAAGAAAAGGTGAGCGTGCGCAATCTCGCCTGGAGCGGCGACACCGTGTTCGGCCATGCGCGTTCGTATTTTGGTCCCCCGGAAGAAGGTTTGCAGCGGCTTTCGACACATCTCGAAATGCTCAAACCCACCGTCGTGCTGCTGTGCTATGGCTCCGAGCTGGCGTTTGAGCGCCTCGGCGGCCTGCCGGACTTTCTGACCGGCTACCGCAATCTGATCGAGCTGATCCGCACGAAAGCGCCGGGTGTGCGCATCATCATCGCCGCGCCGCCGCCGCTGGAAAATCTGGCCCCGCCGCTGCCGGACCTCACCGGTGAAAACAAGAACCTCTCCAGTCTGCGCGACGCGCTGCGCAAGTTCGCCGGCATGCAGAATGCGTTCTTCGTCGATTGGTTCGAACTCATGGGCGGCCTGCCAAAGTCCGGCAGCACCGCGCAGCCGCTCACGGAAAACGGCGTGCATTACACGCGTGAAGGCTACGAGAAGCTCAGCGCCAAGCTCATTGAAGGCCTCGGCCTGAAAATGCCCGACGCACCCTCGCCTGCGCTTGAATCGCTGCGTCGTGCGGTCATCGCCAAGGACACCCTGTTCTTCAACCGCTGGCGTCCGCACAATGAGACCTACCTGTTCGGCTTCCGCAAACACGAGCAGGGTCAGAACGCCAAGGAAATCCCCATGTTCGACCCGCTCATCGTCCAGGGTGATGAAGCCATCCAGAAGCTCAAGACTGAGGCGCTGTCGCAGTCGCGCAGGCCGTGATGGAGCGGTGATCAGTATTCGGTTGGCGGTTGGCGGTAAATCGTCCTCGTTCTCCTACTCGTCCTCGATCCCGGTGCCTTCATTGGCCTGCGGGAAAAAGCAGAAATGGTGGACGAAAACAGACAGCAAGTCTGTGCTGCGGCGGGAAACCGTGCGTTGACGTCTGGGGCGTTTAGGATTTGAATGTCGGTATGAAAAAAGCCTCTGTCGTCAAGCGCGCACGCCGTCCTGCCGCCAAAAAGCCAAACAGTGTCGCCGGTCGTTACGTGACGTCGCCGCTGGCACGAAAAATGACCACTGAGGAATGGATGGCTGAGGAAGCGCGCATCACTGAACTCATGCGTGGCGGCGCTGTGGACCGGAGCAAGTCCGTGGTGGAAGTGATGCGTGACATGCGCCGCTGATTCCTGTCATGAAGCTGACGATTGACGCCAGCGTGTTCGTGGCCCGTTTTGTGGACGGGGATGTGTTTCATGACTCCTGCCTGGAACTGATGCAGAGGATTCATCGTCGCGGCATCCAGGCACATGCGCCGGCGCTGGTGTTTGCCGAGGTGGCCGGGGCGGTGAGCCGGATCTGCCAGAACCATGTGCGGGGTGATCTCGCCAGCCTGCATCTCCAACGACTGCCATGGTTGCGGATTCGTCCTCTGGACATGCAGTTTGGCCTCAAAGCTGCGGCCCTGGCTTCGCGGCATCTGTTGCGTGGCGCGGACAGCACCTACGTCGCTGTGGCGCGGGAAACGCGTACGACTTTGACCACACTGGATGAAGAAATGCTGGCTCTCGATGATGCGGGAGTGATCGCCGTGATGAAGCCGCTGGATTGGCTGCGGCTGCATGATGTGTGACGCGTTGTGACCTTGCGCCCGCTTTCCCCGTTGACGTGACTGCCGCATTCTGAGTAGAACAGCGGGATGAACAAGAGTGTGCTGCGCTGCGTGGGAGTGTTGTTGATCGCGGGAATCGCTGCCTGTGCGCCGATCCGTACGGAGACGGTGTCGGTGGGACGGGCGCGGGGTTGCTTGAACAACGTCGTCGATTTCGGCTGGGACTCGGGCGCGATCAACTTTCACGCCATGCGCGGCATGGGGGTTGATCTCCTGATTCATCGCGCGACACGCGGTGGCACGAAGACCGATGACGATTATGCCCGGCGGGAGCTGGCGGCACGCCACGCGGGCATGAAATGGGGCGCGTATCATTATGTCCAGGGCGGCGCCTATCTGGCCCCGCAGTTGCATCGCTTCATCAGCACCGTCGCCGCCACGGCGCACCGGCACGGCACCGCCCAGCACCCGGTCATGCTCGTGCTGGACAACGAAGGCAAGGATCGTGTGTCGTGGGACGCGCTGGCAGGCGCGGCGCGGCTGGTGCGTGCGCACACCGGCGTGTGGCCGCTGCTGTATTGCAGCGTGCCAAAGCCCGGCACCACGGCTTACGCACAGCAATCCAGCGAACTGGCCGCGCTCAGTGCCACCGACCGCCAGACGCTGCGTGCCTGCGGCCTGTGGGTGCCGCGCTATGGCGAGGCACCGGGAGCGAGCATGAGCTTCAGCGTTCCGCGCGTGTTTGGCACCTGGACCCTCTGGCAATACTGCGGCGACATCAGCGGTCATCCCAAGCACGCCCTCACCGCCCCCGAATTCACCGGCCAGGTCGGTGCCGCCTTCACGCGCAGCGGCGGGCGTTCATCGCTGCGGCATTTCTGTGACCGCAACCTCTTCAATGG
>JANOBP010000002.1:0-5795 GCA_031411715.1 Verrucomicrobiaceae bacterium
GTGATAAAACAACGCGCGCTGCCCAATCCCCCTCCCTGTCGCATAAATCGCCTCCGCCACCCATGAACTCGGCAGCAGCGGATGCATGCAGATCTCCGTGTGCTTCAAAATCTCATTCACTCCCGCCGCCATATCCCCCGAGCGCACGGCGTGAATATCAAAACTAAAAAATTGCTTCACCGCAAAGCCTGCGACCACAAGCCCAAGCAACGCCGCCGGTTTCCACCACCACCGCCGCGCAAAGCGCACTAGGAACAGCAACATCCACGTCGAAAGATTCGCCGAGATCGTTACCAGGCACACCAGAGCAGGTGCGGTGGCTACAAAAAACCAACCGTCACCATCATAGAGACGCCCCAGTGCCAGCAAAATCGGCGCGCTCAGCACAATCAGCCCCCAACTCGCCAAAAGCATGCCTTCCAGCGTCTTCCACACCACTAGGCTGCGCGGAGCCAGTGGCAGCGCCACCTGCCATTCCATGTCCTTGCGTCGAAACAGGCCCATGCCCGTGATCGTCGCATTCGAGAGCACCAGCATGATGAAGAAAAAGAAAAACAGCAAATACACCAGCCTCTCAGCCAGCAGCGGTCCAAGCAGCGGCACTTTCATCACAAACTCCAAACCACGGTCCACCAGCTGATACGCCGCAACGCCATAAAAGACCAAAAACATCCCCACCGTGACCACCAGCAACCGGTTCTCACGCATTCCATGCTGCGCCTTGTTCATCAGCATGCGCAGATGAACACGCGCCAACAGCGCTGTTGTTCCCGCTACCGTCATGCTTAGCGCGCCTCCCGCTTGTTCCCGACGTGGTTCAGCTCAATCATGTTAGCCTTTCCACCGATCACGACCATCGATGGATCTTTGCTTCGCTTCCCCTCCTCGCGGTCATCCCGCACCAGATTGCCGATGATGGAACTATTGCTCACCTTCTCCAGCCGGATGCCGGCCCCATCACTATCGAAGATGCTGTTATTCGAAATACGCATGCGATTGCAGTTCTCCACGTCCAGCGCCGCACGATGCTTCCACACACCGGAAACCACGTTATCGCTAAAACTTGAGTCCTCACAGCGCAGGAAGACCACGCCATTCTTTTCCGCATTGTCGAAGCCATTCACCAGATAGCGAGGATTGCGGTCAAAGTTGTTCGCACTCACCACGACGTTTGAGCTATCCGCTACGATCAGGTCATGTTGAAATCCTTCCCAGAAAGTGTTCCCCGAGATCACCACCCCACGCGCATGCCGGACCTCGATGTTCACCTGCACGTCACTGAAAACATTCGCAGTGATGGTTACATTGCCTTCGCGCGTTGTCGCGCGGCCCTGACGCCTCTCCAGCGACGCATCCGTGCCACTACCGATGATCCGAATGTTGGCTGAATCCGGTGCTTTGTTCGTGTGCTGAATCGTACAGCCAGTGATGGCGACTTCGCCGATCGATCCGCCCGTTGAGTCGAGCAAAATGTTCGCTGCAGGCTTGCCATCAGTCGCGTGATTTCCCTCGATGTCGCAGGTGCCGATGTGCAGGTTGCGCACGTTCCCGCCGATGGATACCACACCGCCGCCGCCATTGTAGCTGATGTGACTTCCCACAATGTTCGACTGATGGAGGTTCACGTTGTCATAAAAGACGCCGATGCCCGTGTTGTGATAAAAATGACAGTCCGCGATCAGCACATTCCGGTTCCGCGTTGAAAGATGCACCGCATGTCGGCAATCACGCACCACGACACCGCGCAACGTCATCTGCATCGTCCCCGTTGCCTCGATCCCGTCCGCCTCCGCATTCGCTCCCACGATCTCGATCCCATCCACCATCGGCGTGCGCTCTTTCTCCCAGACCTGGGGCTTGAACGTGCTCGGCGCCGCCGACCCCTCATGTGTGCCCACAAAGTGTATCGCGGGTCCAGCCCCCTCCATCAGCAACCGCGCCGTGCCATCACTCGTGATGCCCGCAAAACCCGACTTCGTCAGATCCACCAGGAGCGTTTTCGTCAGTCGGTAAGTCCCCTTCCCCAGCCTCACACTGCCACTTGTGTCGATCATTCTTTGAATCGTGGCCGTATCATCCGCCTTCCCATCGCCCACAGGTTGCTGGGCATGTATCCATGGTAAAACGGTGAGGAAGATGAGGGTGGTCGCTTTCATGGCATCAGGGAGGCTTGAATTACACAGAGGAACCCACCTTGTGAAGCCAAATCTCCGTCGGAGTTCAAGTCTTACAATTGTCCATATGCCGCCTCTCAAATGATCGGCCTTTGAGCTTGAGGAACTTCGAGCTACTATTCCCTCCACTACAAACACTGAAGCCCACCATCACCTATGAAACTTCAAATCACTCAGACCCTGAACCGCAAGATCGCAGACGATCAAACCGTGGCAAATCTCTTCCGAATCATGAGTGTCGTAGCAAGCCTATTCGTGCTTACGCTCAGTCTTTGGAAGCTCACGCGCATGGAACTGACGGAGTCACAATTGTTCTTTGGCGTTCTTTTAGCTCCGATCACACCGATACTACTTCTCGTGCTCGGACTCTTGCTGCCAATGGCAATTGCACCCAAGAAAGGCTGACTTTAGAGCGCACACACGGAGCAAGAGGTGCGGCTACGATGGCGTTCTGACTGGGATGCGTTTTGTTGCGAGCTTGAGTTTGATTGGGTGTGTTTCTGCGGCGGCGGGGGAGATCGACTATGGTCGGGACATTCAGCCTCTGTTGTCGGAGAATTGTTATCACTGCCATGGACCGGATGCAGCGGAGCGGAAGGGCAAGCTGCGGCTGGATGAGGAAGCAGCAGCGCGAAAGGTGACCAAGGAGATTGTGGAGCGCATTTTTTCGACGGATGTCGATGAGGTGATGCCGACGCCAAAGAGCAATCGCAAGCTGACAGGGGAGCAGAAGGAGCTGATCAAGCGCTGGATCGCCGAGGGGGCGAAGTGGGGCAAGCATTGGGCCTTTGAGCGAGTGGAGAAGCCGAATGGCACTGGGATTGATGGCTTTGTTGAGGCGAAGCTGAAGGAGAAAGGCTGGGCGATGGCAAAGGAGGCAAAGCCTGAGACGTTGCTGCGTCGTGTGAGCCTGGATTTGACGGGGATTCCGCCGACGCCGGAGGAGATGGATGCGTTTTTGAGCAGCAAGGAGGCACCGGAGTTGCGGTATGAGCGGGCGGTGGAGCGACTGCTGGCCTCGACTCGCTTTGGCGAGCGCTGGTGCTGGGATTGGCTGGATGCGGCGCGGTATGCGGATACGAACGGCTACCAGGGTGACCCGGAGCGGACCATGTGGCCGTGGCGGGACTGGGTGGTGAAGGCGATCAATGAGAACATGCCGTATGATCAATTCACGGTGTGGCAACTGGCGGGCGATTTGATGCCGAATGCGACGGTGGAGCAAAAACTAGCGACGGGCTTCAATCGCAATCACATGATCAATGGCGAAGGCGGCCGCATCGCGGAAGAGACGCGCGTGGAGAATGTGTTTGATCGCGTGGAGACGACGGGGACGCTGTGGATGGGGCTGACACTGAGTTGCACCAAGTGTCATGACCATAAATTCGATCGACTGACGCAGCGGGACTACTTCGGGCTCTACGACTGCTTCAATCAGACGAGTGAGGATGGTCTCGGGCGCAGTGGGCAGGCGGCTCCAGCAATGGACATCAGCACGGCGGCGGAAGCGGAGCGCGTGAAGAAGGCTCAGCTGGCGGTGAATGCCGCGGCGCAGGAGGTGGTGGCTTTTGAGTTGAAGAAATTCCCGCGCGCTGAGGGCAAGTCGCTGCTGGAGTCGGATGCGGTGAACTTGCCGGGGAATCTGCCGGCTTACATCGCCAAGACGGAGCCATTGAAGCGCAATGTGGACGCGCTGCTGGAGGCGGTGGGTTATTTCAAGGAGAAGGATGCCACTTACACCCAGGTGCTGCAAAAGCTGCTGGCGGCGGTGCGTGAGCGCACGTCTGCGGGCAACAGCATCACCAAAGTGATGGTGATGGATACGCTGGCGAAGCCGAGAACGACGCTCATTCTCGACAAAGGTGCCTATGACCGAAATCTGAACATCCCGGTGAGTTTCAACACGCCCGCCGTGCTGCCGCCGATGGCCAAAGACGCTCCAAGGAATCGCTTGGGATTGGCGCAGTGGGTGGTGAGCCGGGATAACCCGCTGACGGCACGGGTGACGGTGAACCGCTTCTGGCAGGCCTTTTTTGGCACCGGACTGGTCAAGACGGTGGAGGACTTTGGCGTGCAGGGTGAGAAACCCGTGCACCGTGAGTTGCTGGACTGGCTGGCCGCGGATTTCATGTCGAGCGGCTGGGATGTGAAGGCGCTGATGCGAAAGATCGTCCTGAGCCGGACCTACCGGCAGAGCTCACAGTTTACCGCGGGCAGTGCGCAGTCGGACCCGGAGAATCGATACATGGCGCGTGGTGCCCGTTACCGGCTGCCATCCTGGATGCTGCGGGATCAGGCGCTGGCGGTCTCCGGACTGCTCAAGGAGCAGTTGGGCGGGCCACCGGTGAAGCCCTATCAGCCCGAGGGTATCTGGGAGGAGGCCACCTTTGGCAAAAAGAGCTACAAGCCCGACACCGGCGACAGCTTGTATCGACGCACCCTTTACACCTTCTGGCGGCGCATTGTCGGGCCAACCATGCTGTTTGATAACACCGCGCGGCAAACTTGCTACGTGCGCGCCATCCGCACCAACACACCACTCCACGCACTGGTGACGCTCAATGATGTGACCTACGTGGAGGCCGCGCGGGCTTTAGCACAACGCGTGCTGCTGCTGAATGGCCAAACGGACCCTGAGCGACTGCGTGAGGCCTTCCGCCGCGTCACCTGCCGCTGGCCTGATGCCACAGAGCTGAAGGTGCTGGAGACCCAACTCCAGAAACTGCGCGCCCAGCATGCCGGTGACCTGAAAGCCGCCCAAAAGCTGCTGGCCACTGGAGATTCCAAGCGAGACGAGAAACTCAATCCCATTGAGCACGCCGCCTGGACCGGCCTTTGCCTGATGCTCATGAATCTGGATGAAGCCGTGAGTAAGGAGTGACCCCCATGCAACAAGTCAGCAGCCGCCGCCTTGCTTGACGATGGATGCTGAAAAGGATCAGTCCGTAGAGCCTCTTGCCAAACGTCCCCAAACCCTCGTTCTGGCGAACACGTCGACGAGGCGCAGTAGGCGCATTCGCCAGAATGCAGAGGGTTTTGCAAGAGGCACCGCATTCATGATTGCCTTACCCCATGGATGTCGGAGATTCAGCGCGCTGAGCGCTTGGATAGGGATGGGCCACACGCCACATTCTCCGGAGAAAACCAATGCCCGAAATCATGAGAACGAACCCTTTGTCACGCAACAGCAGCCTGGGCCCAGCCACGCGAGGGAAAGGAGGCAAAGGCAATGTCACGGTTCCTTAGCTTGGGTTTACTGCTCTTTGCACCCCTAGTCTGGGCCGATGAGTCCAGTATTGAACTCATTCTCGCCAAGCTTGAAGCAGATGTGAAGGCGAATGAACGGCCGATGAATCTCCCGGTGTTGCTTGTGGGAATTGAGGATGACTTGCTGGGTCTGCCAGAGCAGGCCAAGGCAAGGATCGTTATCAGGTCTCTATCGCTTTCGGTAGGCATGCTTGGTCTGCGTGATCAATCCGTGCCTACAGATCGCTCCGTTGGTCGTTGGCCCGCGTTTGATTGGAAGAAGTATGGAGCAACGCCATTGTTTGCAGGAGCCTCGCCCGACGCGATTCCAGACAAGACTGTAAGAGAGGCATACGTCAAAGCTTTGGAAGCCCA
>JANOBP010000003.1:0-1192 GCA_031411715.1 Verrucomicrobiaceae bacterium
GCGGCATGCACTACAGCAAGACCTCAGAAGCCTGGCTTTCCAAAATGGATGCCAACAAAGCCGAGATCATGCCGCTCTTCCGTGACACCTACGGCGCGGATCAAGCCGTCAAATGGTGGTCCTACTGGCGCATCTTCTACATGGCCTGCGCCGAGCTGTGGGGCTACCGCGACGGCGAGGAGTGGATCGTCAGCCACTATCGCTTTGTGAAGCCCATCCAATGAATCCACTCGAGATCTCGAGTCGGAGAACACGCAAAAATTAACTCAAATGAAAAACTTACTTCTCATCATCCTCGGCTCACTCTTTAGCTCGGCTCTCGTCGCTGAAAATGCTACCAGCTTAATCCAGAAGGGGGACGTTCATGATCAGCAGTTTCAACCGACCGAAGCGCTTCAATTTTATCTGGCGGCAGAAAAGCTCAAACCCAACGATGCCACGCTTCTTGTGAAGATTGCACGTCAGTATGTTTACAGCATGGATTTGATGTCCTCAGCGGCACAGAAGATCGAATCCGCCAAAACAGCGCTGCTCTATGCCGAGCGTGCAGTCACTCTTTCGCCATCGGATTCCGACGCCCATCTCTCCATTGCCATTTCGTTGGGCAAAATGACGCCGCTGATGAGTAACCGTGAAAAAGTCGTGGCCTCGCGTCGCATCAAGGAATCCGCAGAAAAGGCGGCGGCGCTGAATCCACGCAGTGACTATGCCTGGCACATCTTGGGACGCTGGCATCAGGCCCTGGCGGGTATGAGCGGCCTGATGCGCGGCATTGTGAAGCTCGTTTATGGTGAGCTGCCTGCGGCATCGAATGAAGAGGCCGTGAGCTGCTTTGAAAAAGCCTGTGCCTTGAAGCCCAGCCGGCTGATTCATCAAATCGAACTTGGTCGAACCTATGCTCAAATGGGGAAGACTGCCGAGGCCAAAACGGCACTCAACAAAGGCCTGTCCATGGCCAACACCGAGAAGGACGACGACGAAACCAAGGCGCGTGGCCGCAAGACACTGGCCACGCTAGAATGATCAGCGCAGCGTCTGCTTGAGGAACTGATCCACCGCATGGCGTGTGAGCTGCGCACTGGGACCGTGGAACGGATAGTCCAGCGCATGAGTGGCCCAGGGCAGATCGAGAAAGAAGTGCGTCACGCCAACTTTCTTCAGTTGAGCTGCCAGCCTGCGGCTTTGTAGATGC
>JANOBP010000004.1:0-2837 GCA_031411715.1 Verrucomicrobiaceae bacterium
CAGCGTACCGCTGTTGACACGGTAGTACAACCAATGCCCGGTTCGCGAGAGGTAGAACCGACGCACCTGAATCGGCCGGCCAGTTTCGACCTTGCCTCCGATGCCGGGTTGGATGACCAGCACGGCCTGTGCGAGGAAGAACCACAAGAAGGCGCGCGGAGGATTGGCTTTCCATTTCTCACGCAGCACCGCGTAGCGCACATCTTCCTTCGGATGATGACTGGCAACACGCCGCCAAAGGTAAATGCCAAGTCGTAAGCTCCAAAGTGCGATGAGGGCAGTGATGGCAAAACGGCGCGGCTGCCAGCCTGGGCCTGTCAGGCCATAAAGCAGTGCAACGGGGGCAAAACTCAGCGCCCAAGTGACATCAACAAAGGAATAGTTGTCCAGCTTCACACTGAGCCTCCAAGTAAGGAGAAACAGTGCAATTAAAATGAGCCATGATTCAAGAAGTGGCATGGCGGCGGCGGTTGATTTGTTCAGCAAGCTTCTGAATAAGCGGGCGCGTGCCGTAATGAAGCACGGCAATGAGTAGTGGCGCGATCAGGCACCAGACGGTGATGCCATAGATTGCGGTCATGCCGTAGTCGCGGAAAAAAGGGCCGGGCTCGGCGAAAAAGCGCTCGATCATTTTTGGAATGGAGAGCGTGAGATGTGGTGCGCCGTAGAGCATCTCACCCAAACGGTAAAAGCCTAGCACCAGCAGCCACTGAAGTGGATACGCGATGGTTTTGAAGACCTGCAGCATGGGCTGATTGAGCTTCAGTGGAATGCCAACAATGAGAGCAAGCAGCGTGGTGGATCCGATGATGGGAAAGATGCCGAGCGTGAGGCCAAAGGCGATGGCCTGGGCGATTTTGTTCGGCGTGGTGCCCTGCGTGAGCTGCTGGAGGATGGGATGCAGCACCCAGCGCCTCCAAAGAGATGGCTTGTTCTTCATGCGCGCGACCTCCTGAGCAAGACGGCCTCGATGCTGGCACTGGCAGGCACTTTGAAGAGCTCAATGAGCATGTAGATGGCCATAGCGATGTTTCCGAGCAGCAGGATGCCGAGCAGCCACGTGATGCGGGCGATCCAGCTCACCTCTTTGTAAGCGACCCAGCAGTAGAAGGTCAAAAAGGCCCAGTAAGTATCGAACAGCGTGGCGATGAACCATGGATGCGTCACGACCTCACGCGGCGTCTTCCACAAAGCACACTGCATGCTGGCCCAACTCGTGACAGCGAGCATGGACATGAGCACGATGAGAAAGAGGACGCGGAGGAAGAGAATCATGACGGCTACCAATCACGCTGGAGAGTTTGATTGCCCGGACGAGTCCACGCCGCCTGAACGACGCTGATGTTGGCGGTGGCGAATCCTGCTTCGCAATATTTAAGGTAGTAATTCCATTTGCGGATGAAGTTCTCGCTAAAGCCCTGTGCGCGGACTTCATCAAGACGTGCATTGAAGTGGATGTGCCACTCGCGCATGGTGCGGGCATAGCTGGAGCCGAGGTCTTCAAGTCCGTGCATGAAGAGATCACTGGTGCGGTTGATGGCTTGATTCACGCGTCCTACAGAGAGCAGTAGCGAGCCTGGAAAGATATGTTTTTGAATCCAGTCCACACCACGGCGGAGCTGCTCATAGTGTGCATCAGGCACCGTGATCATCTGCACGGCCAGAATGCCATGCGGAGCCAGCACTTCGGCACATTTGGCGAAGTAGGGTTCTAAATATTTATCACCGACGGCTTCGAGCATTTCGATGGAAGCGATCTTGTCAAAGGTGCCAGTGACAAGGCGGTAGTCCTGCATGCGGATTTCGATTTTGTCCTGCAAGTCTGCTGCACGGACCCGCTTTGTGGCTTCATCGAATTGCGCCTGTGAAATGGTGAGGGCGGTGATGCGGCAACCATAGGTGGAGGCGGCATAAATACTGAAGCCGCCCCAGCCGCAGCCGATTTCGAGAACGTGGTCGCTGGCTTTGAGATGAAGCTTCTGGCAGAGCGCTTCGTATTTGGCGAATTGGGCGGACTCGAGGCTTTGATCCGGCTCGGTGTATTTTCCGGCGGAGTAGGTCATGGTGGGGTCAAGCCAGAGCTTGTAGAAGTCGTTTCCGAGATCGTAGTGCTCCTGAATGTTGCGTCGGCTGGTGCGGATGCTGTTGGGACGCAGCAGGTGGCGAACGCGGTTGATGAACTTAAAGAATCCAAGGGTGCGGAAGCGCTGGGAGGAACCGTTGAGCCGTGGATTGGCGCGGATGTTCATGATGAACCACTCGATGACGGCGCGAATGTCCGGTGAGGTCCAGGTGCCTGCCGTGAAAGTCTCGCCAAGCCCCACGCCACCGTAGCGGGCCACTTCGATGAAGAACTTCAGTTGATCACGCACCTGGATGTGCGCGGTCGGCGCTGTGGAGTCTGGATCGCCAAAAAAGAGTCGCTCACCGCCAGCGAGGTCCATTTGCAGACGGCCGAGCTTCATGGTGCGGAGGGTTTTGACGACGAGCATGCGATGCAGGCAGCGGCGTGAGAGCATGCGGCTGAGTTTACACGGAAGCGGCACTTCCAGTTCATCTGCTGAGTTAAGTGAGATGGATGGGGTCATGGTGGTGTTTGATGATGCGGGTGAAAAAGATCGCGTTGCAGCTCAGGATTGGCTCCCTTGCGAAAGACGGTGAAACGGCGGCACCAGAGGCGGAAGGCCTGCCAGTGAATTTTGGCGATGACTTGCAACGTGAGCGCCGGATAGCGAATGAGATACCAAGCGAGGCGAGCATCGGTCAGTGGCTTCTTGGTGCCGTGAATCCAGCTCACAAGCGTGCGCTGGTCGTTTTCGAGGTCGTCGATGTGGATG
>JANOBP010000005.1:0-6466 GCA_031411715.1 Verrucomicrobiaceae bacterium
AAGTTTGCGGGCGATGAGGTCTGGGAGGTAGGGCAGGCGGAAGGTTTCGTTCAGGGTGGCGAGATTTGCCTCCACCTCGCCTGTGCGCATAAGCCAGATGCCAGTGAGCAGCACGCGATAGACGTAGAGTAGCGGCTTCACCCGCCGGGGATTTTCCTTGGCGAAGAGCTCCCACTGCGTCTCCGAGAAGCCAAAGTAGTGATGCAAATGGTGCCGCGTGATGCAGCTCTTGGCGATCTCCTTCAGCTCCACATGCTCTGGCGTCGTGTGGACGATGAGCGGGGAGTAGAGCTGCTCCAGCACGTAGCCGTTCTTCTTCAGCAGCAGCCCGAAGAACTTCCGCACGTCATGCGAGACGATGTCCATCTCCAGCCCTTCGATCACCCGGCTGTCCTCCATAGTCTCATCCCGCACCTCCAGCCCCAAGACCTTCGGCAAAGGCAGCACATGCGCCCCGCGCAGATCAAAGTCCGAATCCGGCGACGGAAACCCATACAGATGCGCACCGCTGATCGTCGCAAACAGCAGCGGATACGGCTGAGCAGCCGTGATGCGGTGGAGGAGGGGAGGGATGGTCATCTGAGCTTGGAATGATGCTTGAATTGTATCGTTAGTTTCCCGTATTCTCCGGCTGATGAAAAGAAACACCTTCATACTTTCTTTGGCCTCCATGCTTTCAGCCCGTCTTTCCATCGGCTGTGATTGGGACAGAGATACCATCAAAGCGGAGTCCCGGCTCAAGAATGAAGCCAGTGGTCGCTTTGACATTGTCGCTGCGATTGTTGGTTACTTCGATCGCAACCCGTCGCTTTACTACCAGATGAGGCTTGAGCGGATGGATAAAGAATCGCTAACCTCGCCTGATAAACTTAGCCTGTATGACGATGGTGGCGTAGCTGCTGACAGGCTCGGAAAATCCGATGCCGCCCTGCAATGGATGCAGAGAAAAAAGACCCGCATACTCCTGCTGGAGAACAAAGCCACCAAGGATGATCGCTACCGTTATTATGCGAACTTAGGCACTATCCATCTTCACAAATGGTTGAAGCAGCCCTCACCCTTTCAAGAGCGTGCTGAATTACAAAAAGCGATTCAAGCAGTTAACGCTGCTCTGCAGGTCAACCCTGAAGGGCATTTCAGCAGGGAGATTTACCAGCTAGTGCTGCTGGACTGGCTGAACGATCAGTCGAATGATCGCAACGTTCCGGGTCCGTTTTGGCTCATCGACCGCTTTTTCGCTATTGCGTCGGCTCTGCAAAAGGAATTGAAACGGCCAAACGATCCACTGGCCATTTGTGAAGGGCTGGCAGGACTATCCATCCTGGGAAGTGCGTGGGAATCACCTGATGTGTTCATCCTTCTTACGGAGGCATTGCACGCGGCAGAAAAGCACGGCATGTCAGAATTGGCCTCGCTGCGCGCACAAGAGCTTCTCCAAAGTGGTCGCAAACCTTTCTATCCATCCATGACGGATCTTCCTGATACTTGGAGAACTCCTAAACCAATCAAAAACCCTGACAAAACGACTCGAGCGACAACGCAAACGACTCTGTTAGAAGAAAAGGACAAACTCAAAGTCCGTCAATTTTATGATGCAGCTCGAAAAGCCTCAGAGGCTCGTCAGATTCAAAGAACACAATTCATGATGGCAAAGCTCGAAAAAGGACAGCATCCAGACACGCATGCTGATTTCTGGACCGGGTGGGTAGAGCCTCAAATGCAGAAGTATCCAGACTGATATATTCGTGCCCTCAGCGAGACGCGCTGCGGAGCCAATCACCCCTCCGGGTCATCCAGAATAATCTGCAAGCGTGTCGCGAGTTCGGCTGGAAAGCGCTCAGGCCAGGTTTCGTCTATGAGACCCACAGAAAGTAGATCACGGAGATGCATGCGGTCTTTGTCGCGAAAGGAGATGAGCTTCATGCACACGAGATCCTGCAAAGGCACGAGGGCAAAGCCTTCGCCGGTTTCGGTTTCATTCAGATCGGGCGTGTTCTCGATGGCATCCGGCACGGGTTTCTCACCGGCCCAGAGCACATGCACGGCGTCTCGCACTTTGGCGTCGGGTCCGTCGAGGAAGACATCCATCGCGCCTGCCTTGCCGAGCGAGGCAATGCGGCGATGGACGAAGCCGGCTGCCTCCAATGCTTCACGGGCTTTTTCGGCATCTTCGCGGCGCAGAAGAATGTCCACGTCGCGCGTGTTTCGCACCGCGCTTTCGTCCACACGCGAAACCCAAGCTGCCACCGCATTTCCGCCGACCACAGCGTACTGGACGCCGAGTTTCGCCAGAGCTGCAGTTGCGCGTTCGAGGCGCTGTCTCACGTCATCGATGCCTTTTGCCATACGTTGCCAGGTTACGGGTTGAAGAGCGATTGCGGTGCTCATGGCTGATAGATTAGGCGCGCGGCGGAGATGCGGCAACTTGTTCATGACTCCGTCAGTTCCACTCGATGCCCGTCCGGGTCAATGATCACAGCTCTTCGTCCCCATTCCGAGTTCTGCGGTTCCGACGAGATCGCAGCAGGGCTGAATTGTCTGATCTTTGAGACGACTTCGTCCACAGAGGGAACGCAAAACCCGATTCTTGCGCCCACAGAGTTCTCGCCGCTCTTGGAGAGCGGATACAACTCGAAAACGCCCGCTGGAGTTTCAGCGGCGTAATGCTCGGGACCGTTGCCATGTCGGTGTCGGCGGAGTTCGAGGCCCAGATGGCCATAGAATGTTGCTGAGCCTTCGAGATCGGCTGTGCGGAGCACCACCAGTTGAAGCGTGGTCGTGGTATGGACTGTTTTCCGGATCTTCTGTGTCCTTGCAGTCAGCAGCAACCTATTTGCTGCCTCGTAGTCCGGCCGCTCGGGCAGCTTCGTCTCCGACAGCGCTTGCTCGAAGTCTCGGTGCAGCTCCTGCCGCCAGGTATCGACTTTTCCCCAGCTCAACTCGCCTCGTTTGACGGCGAGGAGTCGGTCGCGGCGGGTGCCGACGTGGACGGGGACGCGGCCTTCGCGGAGGGTTGCGGCACCGGTCATGAGGAGGCGGAGGAGGTGCATGGCGTGCTTCCAGCGCACTTCGCCTTGATTGCGCAGGTCTTGCTCGATCTTCTTGAACTGGCTCAGCGCGTAGCCGTTGAAGGTCTGGAAGATCATCTGTGAGAGGAACTTGTCGCGGATGGTTAGGAGTTCGCTGCCGATGGGCGTCACTTTGTCCACTAGGGGCGAGTAGAGGCACTCGAGAATGTTCGGGTTGGCCTTGAGGGCCATGACGAGAAATTTTTGCAGCTCCCAGTAACAGCTCTGCGTAGCGTTGTCCTCAAACTGCTCCGGTGCGCCGTAGAGTGACCACTGGAGCTCCGCCGGGGCGAGGTAGATGCCGCGCAGATCGGTGTCGGATGCCTCCGTGTCGAGGCCGTAGGCGCGGGAGCCGACGATGCAGCGGTAGATGACGTGCGCTTCGAGATCGAAGTCGTCAGCGCCTGCGGGATCGAGGCGGTCTTTAAAAAGTTTGAGCACCTCCAACTCCTCGCACAGCAGCGATGCCTCAAATCCATCTGGAAAACGCACCAGGAAATGTTGCTCATTGCCGCAAGGCGTGCGAGTGACGATGCCCACCGCGCCACGCGGATGGACAAGCGCGTTGTTGCTGCCATGCACGCCGACCTTGGTGACGATCTGCGTGCCGGCGTGGATGTTGAGTGGTTGGTGAGACATCGTAGCTTTGATTGGAAAACGAAGCATTCTGGCAAGTTCGGCCTCGATTGCCAATCGAAGCCGCGATCCAAGCAAATCCGGCATGAAATGTGCCTCAAGACGTGCGTAGTTCTCGGCCCCCAATGCGTCGTTTCGCCTTCTTTTTCGTCCCTTCCTTTCTATTGACCCTTCCAGCTCAAGCCACCGACTGGAAGGCAGTCGAGTCCATGCTCGCGGCCAAGTGCTACTCTTGCCATGGCGGTGAAAAAACCAAAGGCGATGTCGATTTGAAGCAGTTCGCCGCTGATCCGAAAGTCGCCAACGATTTCGAACTCTGGATCAAAGTCAAAGACACCATCGAAAACGGCGATATGCCGCCGCGAAAGGCCAAGCAGCTCTCTGCCGATGAAAAAACAGGCATCACCGGTTGGGTGCAGCAGTCGCTCGATCTGCTCGCTGAAGCGAAAGCTCGCGATCCCGGGCCAGTCACGATGCGTAGGCTCACGAACGCCGAGTATGACAACACCATCCGCGATCTCACCGGCCGCGACTACGGCCTGGCGAAGGAATTCCAAACGGACGGCGGCGGCGGTGAGGGATTCACCAACACTGGAGACGTGCTTTTCATGAGCCCGGCAGCCATCGACAAGTATTTCGCGGCTGCGCGGAAGCTGGCCGATCACGCGACGATCATGCCGGGCACCGGCATTCAGTTTCATGCTCAGCGAGTCGGCTTGCGCGGCTTTGAACAGATGAAAGCGCAGGCTCAGCAGGGGCTGTATGTGTGGTATCAGCAGAAAGCCGCGCCGCATCTGCCCAAGGACGATGAACCAATGCACGAGGGGGATTACATGCTCGCATGCTGGAAGCACAAGCACGCCCAAACGCCGCTCGATCAGCTCGCGAAGGACATGAAGCTCAGCATTCACTTCCTGAGCAATTGGTGGAACCTCGTGAACAGCACGGAGCCAAAGAGCCGTTTCCTCGACCTCGTGCGTGTGGGCTGGCGCGAGCTGCCTGCCGATGAAAAGACCGCTCATGAGCGCATCAAGGCCATTGAGGCCGACATGCTGAGCTGGAACAATCCGAAGAAGCCTGGCAGCGGCGTGCAGCGCCAGCAGCAGGACAGCGACGGCATCCGCTCCTATGTGATGCAGGGCCCGGTGAATGGTAAAACGCATGTCCACCTCTGCTTTGGGGACACCGGCGATGGCAGCAATGGCGACATCGCCCTCGTAACGCAAATCGACTACCACATCGGCAAACAGAAGCTCAATTACATGACTTGGCTCGATAAGACGCTCGCTGAAAAACGCCAGCAAGTCGCCGCGAACCCTCCACCGCCGAATCTCGATGCCATCAAAGCCCGTCTCGCGGAGCTGGAGAAGGTGCGTGCGCTTTACGGCAAGCACCCGCAGCCTGGTCGCAGCATCGAGCCGAACGTGCTTCCCTTTGCCGCGCCGCAGGTCTTCACGTTGCCTTTGCCCGAAGGCGCAAACTGGCTCCTGGTTCATGCACGACTCGACTTGCAAAGCCCCGACGCAGACGAGGCCACGATCCAGTGGACCATGACCACAGGAACACCGCGCGACGTGACGAAGATCATCCCCGGTGTGCTCACCATCTGGAAACGCAGCACGAAGAAGTCCGGCGAGACGATGAACGACTTCAACAAGATGAAGACCGCCTTCCCGGACATGTTCGAGCGCCGCCTCGAAGAGGTCGCGAACAACCTTTACCGCGGTGGTCGGCCCAACTTCACGGTTTACTACTTCAGCGACGATCAACTCGGCTCACTCCTCGGCGAGAAGGATCGCTGGAAGCTCGCCGAGATGAAAAAAGACTGGGGCTATAACGCCGTACCAAACCTCAACAAGCAACAGCAGCAGGAATACGACGGCGCCTTGCTCTGGCACCTACACGAGCTTGCCAAGAAAGCCTGGCGCAGGCCCATCACTGACGATGAGTTCAAAAAACTCGACGCCCTCTACTACGCCAGCCGCGCCAAGGAACTCGACCGCGAATCCGCCGCGCGTGAAGTGCTCGTGCGTGTGCTCGTATCGCCGAATTTTCTCTTCAAAGCTGAGACACTGCCGCAAGTCGCCGATGCAAAGACCACCGAAGTCCCGCTCAGTGCCCACGAGTTGGCCTCACGCCTGAGTTACTTCCTCTGGGCCTCGCTGCCCGATTGGCAACTCCGCAAGGCCGCCGATGATGGCAGCCTTATCAAGCCTGAAGTGCTCGCTGCACAGACCCAGCGCATGCTGCGTGATCCCAAAGCCTCCGCATTGGCAAAAGAGTTCGCTGGCCAGTGGCTGAAGTTCAGCGGCTTCGACGAAAAAAGCACAGTCGATGAGAAGAAGTTTGCCGAATTCACTCCCGAACTACGCGCCGACATGCAGCGTGAGGTTGTGGAGTTCTTCACGCATCTCATTCGCGATGACCGCAACGTCTCCGACATCATCAGCGGCGACTACAGCTTTATGAACGAGCGACTCGGCTGGCACTACGGCGTCCCAAACATCGTCGGAAATGAGTTTCGTGAAGTCAAAGTCGCACAGCATCATCGCGGTGGCCTATTGGGCATGGGAGCCATCCTCACCAAGACCTCACGCCCGCACCGCACCAGTCCCGTGCTGCGTGGCGACTATCTTTATCAAGTCGTTCTCGGTTTCAGCTCTCCGCCGCCACCCCCGAACGTCCCTGAACTCAAAGAAGCCACCAAACCCGCCTCCCTTCGCGAATCGCTCATGCAGCACCGCGCCGATGCCGCCTGCGCC
>JANOBP010000006.1:0-4894 GCA_031411715.1 Verrucomicrobiaceae bacterium
ACGACCCGATGCGCACGAAACGCGTCAGGCCGAAGTTGCTGGCCAGGCAAGCCTCGATGGACGCGCGATGACGCTTCGCAGCATCGGTTTCTGCAACCTTAGCCTTCAGCTTGACGAGGAAGTCGTCGAAGCCTTCTTCAATGTGTTGCGCGTGGAGATCAGCGAGGTTGTCGGCGAGGTTGCGCGTGGGATGAAGCGCGGAGGTTAGCAGGTGACTGATCTCGTCGAAACAGGAGACGCCGCCGCGAATGAGGTGCTGTGGAGCGATGACGACGCCTTCTTCGATGAGGCGCGTGGCATTGGCGGGCATGGAGCCGGGCGTGATGCCGCCGATCTCGGCATGGTGCGCACGATTGGCGATGTACCCGAGCAGCGTGCCGTTTTCAAAGACAGGAGTGATGAGCGTGACGTCTGGCAGGTGCGATCCTCCATAAGCAGGATGATTGGTGATGATGGTATCCCCCGGCTGCATCGTGATGGCTTGCGAGACGGCGCTGACGCACACACCGAGTGCGCCGAGATGGACGGGAATGTGCGGCGCGCTGGAGAGGAGAAGGCCATGCGGATCAAGCAGCGCGCAGGAGAAGTCGAGGCGCTCGCGGATATTGGTGGAGATGGCCGTGCGGCAAAGCAGCGCGCCCATGTCGCTGACGATGGAGTGGAAGCGGTGGCGAAGGAGATCGCGGGAGAGATCCTGCGCCACAGTTTGACTCTCCTGATGGTGAAGCACATGGCCGAAGCCTTCGATGCACTCGACTCGCCAACCGGGAGCGATGACAATGGTTGAGAAGGCGTCCTGGATGAGAGCAGGAGTGGGAGTGAGTGGAACTGCGATTGTTGAGAGATGAGCTGTGAGTGGCGGTGCTTCACGGGTGATGATGCGAATGCTAACGAGCTCGATTTGACGGTTGGTGGGCGGTGGATAGCCGAAGAGGCGTTGGTATGAATCGCGATAGAGCTGAGGGAGATCGCGTGGGTCGGTGAATTCGATCTGGATGGGTGTGTCTTGGCCGAGGAGACGGAGTTCAGCGATCTGAGTGCTGTTTGGTTCGGTCGGATGAGATTGATCCAGAAAATGATCGAGAGGGATGCGGTGCTCTTTTTCGGTGATGCGCTCAGGGACCGCTTCCTGGAGGCCTACAGCGCTCAAGATGCCTGCATGAGCGGGAACGAGGATGGTTTTCATGCCGAGGGCCTCGGCGACGGCGCACGCGTGTTGTGGACCTGCACCACCAAAGGCGAGGAGAGCATGATCGGCAGGATCATAGCCTTCACCGATGGAGATGCGTCGGATGGCGTCTGTCATGTGCTCGACAGCGAGGCGCAGTAGGGCATGGAGCAACTCGGTTTCGCTCAAGGTGCCGTCGGTCTGCGAGTGAAGCTCGCGCAGACGGTTTTGCGCAGCGGTTTGATCAAGCGGAATGGGGGCTAGAGCGGGATCGAAACGACCGAGCAGTAGATTGACATCCGTGATGGTGAGCGGGCCGCCTTTGCCATAGCAAGCGGGGCCGGGATTAGAACCAGCGCTCTCCGGGCCGACGGCGAGGCCGTGATGGGTCATGCGGCAGATGGAGCCGCCGCCTGCGGCGACGGTTTCGATGTCGATGCATGGCGCGAGAAGCTTCATGCCGGCGACGTCCTGCGTGAAACGATAGCCAGGCCGGGTGTCAATGCGGGCGACATCGGTGCTGGTGCCGCCCATGTCGAAGGTGATGATCTTGCTGATGCCGATGCGGCGCGCAGCATTGGCGGCACCGATGGCACCGCCCGCCGGGCCACTGAGGAGCATGTCTTTGGGACGGATAGCATCGGCGGTCTCCAAACCGCCCGCGCTGGTCATGACGTGGAGGTTTTCATCCACCGGACGCAACGCGCTCAAGAAGGCATTCACCGGGCCATGCAGGTAGGCATCGGCTAGGGTGCTCTGCGTGCGCGGGAGTAGCTTGGCAAAGGCGGCCGTCTGGTGGGAGAGCGTGAGGTGTGTGAAACCGCATTCGCGCAGGATTTCAGCAACGCGAAGCTCATGCTGCGGATGCGCATGGCCGTGCATCAGCGAGATGGCGGCGGTGGTGATGCCGAGCGCAATGCAATGCTGTGCCGAAACACGCAGTGCGGATTCATCGAGCGGCGTAAGCACTTCTCCACTGACGCCGACACGCTCGTGGACCTCGCAGGTGATCTCATGGAAGATGGGGCGCGACGTGTGTTTGAGCGCAAAGAGATCACTGCGGCGTTGATCGCCGATTTGCAGGAGATCACTAAAGCCGCGGGTGATGAAGAGAGTGATGCGGCTTCCTTTGCGCTCCAGCAGGGCATTGGTGGCACGCGTGGTGGCGATGCGGAGGCTTAGCGGCGGGAAGGCGTGGCCTGGTGGGGTGTTGGTAAGGATGCGCGTGCCGAGCACGGGAGCTTCTTCACCGGTGGTGAGTTCGAGTAGCGTGCCGTTTTGCCAATGATGCGGCCGGTCGAGTGTGAGAGGCACGTCATTGGTGATGGTGCGGCTCTCGGTGTCGCTGACGGATTTGATTTGGAAGCCGATGAGGAAACCTAAGGGCAGGGGAGGAAGGCCTGTGAGACCTTCCTCATTATAAACGGCTCGTAGATGGCCCGTGGAGAGGACTTTACAGCGTGACCCGCGGCCAAGCAGGTCGAGAGCATGGCAGTCCGTGAAGGTGCCGCCGGTGTCGGCTGCGATGCGCCAGTTCACGGTTGTTTGGCTGGGCCAGGGACAGGCACCGCTTCGAGATCGACGTCTTTAATCCAGCGCATTTCTTTGAGGGCGTCAAAGTAAGCTGCGGTCTTGTTTTCTTTGAAGATGCTGGTGGCGCGGAGGAGCCACTCCTGGGCCATTTTTTCGTCCTTCTTAGCGAAGGCGATGGCGGCATTGCTGAACTGCCATGCTGGTGTGTCGTCCATGAAGGTGAAGCTGTCTTTGATCAGCTTTTCAGCCTCGTCGAAGTGGCCTTGGCGTGCTTCGCAGATGACAATGCGGTTGATGGCGAGGTGCCTTACCTCGAATGGGAGCTTGGGGAAGTCGGCTAGGAATTTGCGGAAGGCTGCCGCTGCTTTGGGGAAATCGTGACGGGCGAATTCGAGCTCGGAAAGGTTGAAATAGGGGCCCGGGTTCTTGGGATCGAGTGCCATGGCCTTTCCAAACTGCTCTTTGGCGAGGTCAAAGTCACGGCGGCGAGGGGCGAGATAAACATCGCCACGCATGGTGTAGATGATGGACTCGTTGGGAGCGAGTTTTTCGGCCTCATCGAGCTTCAGGAGAGCGTCGGTGTAGCGATTCTCACGACGCATTTTTTGCACCTCCTGGAGGATTTTGCTGAGTGCCTCGGTGTAGGGCATGGGCGCACCCGAATCCGTGACGTTGGCGGCATTGGGTGCAGTTGGAGCCGCGGGTGTCGCCTGCTGAGCGGCTAATGGGAGATGGATGAGTGCGGCAAGGAGCAGTGAGATGCGTTTCATGGCAGTGATGGGGTGAGAATAGCCGTCCTTGTCCATGCGGCAAAGAAAAAGGCGTGTGACGTAGTCGTCACCGACTTTTGAGGCGGCTGCGTATATCGGTTTCTGCATTTCCACACATGCTTCGTAGCATCTCGGGACTGAGCCAGTCGGCACCCAGAGCCAGAATGGTCTCACGCACCATGCCGTCGGCGGATACGACACGCATGGGGTGTCTTGAGACGTATTTGGCGACAAGGCGCTCGATGATCGTGTCTGCGGTCGTGCCGGGATCTGCGTAGATGATCTGAAGGCCTTCGGGTTCACGTTCTTCATTGGTGCCTTGCCTGGCACCATCAAAGACGACAACGATTTGCGTGCCGGTCATGTCCTGGAGGTGGCGCAGATGTTTGAGCAAGTCAGTTCGGGCGATATGGCGGCGGGATGCCACACGGTGCTCTCGCAGCAGTTCTGGCCAAGCGTGGATGACGCTATGGCCGTCGATGAGCAGGTAGGTGAGCGGGGCAGACATGGTGTGGACTTGACTTGATGAGATAGGCGGCACAGTTGCACGTATACTCCACATGACACTCGCCACCGCCACTCTGAAAGACTGCCTTGCTGAGCCGATTTCTCAACGCGCGCTGCTGGCGTGTTTGATGATAGGTTTTGCGAATGGCTTTGTCAGTGCGTTTGTGGTGCTGCAAAAATCAGCCTTGAAGATCAGCACTTTGTCTCACGCCCTGTTGCCGGGGATCGCTTTGTCGGTGTTGGTGGCTGGGGTGAACGCCTGGAGTGTGCTGGCAGGCGCGGTCCTCGCGGCATTGATCGTGGGCTTGGGCTCGCTGTTTTTATCACGCACGTCGCGATTGGATCACGATACAGCGATGGGGGTGGTCTATACGACTGCCTTTGCGATTGGTTACCTCATCTTGACGCAACTTGGACTGAATCAGAAGCTCCAGGAGTGGATGTTTGGCAGCATTCTGGGCATGGCTGATAGCGATTTATGGATTGCTTTCGGCATCAGTGCCGTGGCGGTGATCGCGCTGATCGCGTTGCAGCGTCCGCTCTTGATTTACATGTTTGAGCCCAACATTGCCGCGAGTCTTGGTGTGCCTGTGCGGTTGCTGAGCTACACCATGTTTGGCATCACGATTTTGGTGCTCATTTCATCCCTGCAAGCCGTGGGCTGTGTGCTGAGCGTCGGCTTGATGGTCGCACCAGCGGCAACGGTGTATCTACTGACGAACAACGCACGCACGCTGTTTTGGGGAGGCGGTGTCATTGGCGCACTAGGCTCGGTGGGGGCGTTCTTTCTGTCGTATCCTTTGGGTTGGTCACCGAGTGCTACGATCATCGTCGTGCTGGGGGCCTTATTCCTGCTGGCGTATATTTTCAGTCCTCGATATGGGCTGTTCAGTGCGCGGCGTCGGACACAGGCATA
>JANOBP010000007.1:0-6565 GCA_031411715.1 Verrucomicrobiaceae bacterium
TCTCAGCCTGCATGGCCCGCACGGCTTTTTCACTCAGAAGCATGTGATGACCAAGTGCGCCCGCGACTTTTTCAATGCGGAAGACAAAGTTCACCTCCGGGCCGTGCAGATTGAGCTCCTTCATCGTCGGCACGCTGCCGAGGACGGCACTGCCGTAGTGCAAAACCACGCGGAATGGTGGCGTGCCTTTTTGCGCCTCGCTCAATTCTGAAATGGCCTGACGCACGCGGATGGCACTGCCCTCTCCGCCATCCCAATAGCAAAAGAAGCCATCGCCAAGGTATTTCGACATATGCCCACCGCAGTGCTCAATGATCAGGCGGCATTGCTTGAACCAGTTACCCGTTACACGCGGATATTCCTCCGGCGGCAGCTTCTGAGCCAGTTTGGTCGAGCCCTCGATGTCGGCCACCATGAGCCAGCACTCGGCTTGCTTGATGCTCATCATGGTGGAAGCCATCGCGGTCTTGCTCCCAGGATGCATGGCGCTCAAAATTTCGGTCGCGAACTCGATCTCCATGTCGGCAATACGAATAATGTCGCCATTCCGCAGCCGCACAGATTGCGACAGCCGCCGGCCGTTCAAATAGGTGCCGTTCGCGCTACCCAGATCAACAAGCCAGAACTCACTCTCTCCCTGCGCTTGGATGATGGCGTGCTTGCGGGAGACTTCTTTGCTGGTGATGGGCAAGGTGCTTTCCGGGGCACGGCCAATCGAACATGTGCCGGTAAGGCCATGCTGCCGACCGTCGGACAGACGAAGCCAGGACTGGAGAAGAGCTGCGCTCATGATGCATGGTATGATGTCGCCATTTTTTGCACCCGCCAAGAGTGAATCCTGCACGATTTTGATCAAATTCATGTCATGTAAGCCACGCATGCCCAGACCTTATCAATTCTGCTCCGACTGTGGCTCGAGTGAGCTTGCGATGGTGAACGAGCGCGAGTTCCGCTGCACGGTGTGCGGTTTCCGTCATTTCATCACGCCCATTCCAGCAGCGGTCGCGATCCTTCTCGATGCACAAGAGCGTCTGCTTGTGATCCGCCGCGCACACGAGCCAGGCCTTGGTAAACTCGGACTTCCTGGAGGTGTGATCGAGCCAGAGGAGACTGGAGAGATGGCAGCAGCGCGTGAAACTCTTGAGGAAGTCGGTCTGATGGTGCCTGCCTCGGCTTTTCGCTACTTTACGGCTCTGAATAACCGCTACCTCTTCCAAGGCTACGAATGGCCTACACTCGATCTCTTCTTCATCGCAAGTGTGGAGAGCTTTGATTCTGTTCGGATTGATACCGCAGAAGTGATGGAGTCCATGCTCATGAAGTTGGATGAAGTTCCGCTGGATGAATTCGCCTTTGAATCGAACGCGGAAGCCGTGCGGAGATTTATCTCAGCCAGGAATCTCGATTCTCCGCCACAAAGGCATCATCATTCAGATGCGGATAGGCGGCGTGGACTCGATTGATTTCCTCAAGTTGCCCTGGGCTCAGGGTTTCCTGCTCGTCGAGGCACCAAATGCCTTCGAGAAGGCCTTGGCGGCGGAGAATTTCATGAAGGCCGGCGATGCAGCCTTTGAAGCCGTTGGCAGCGTCGAAGAAGGCGGCATTGCAGTCGGTGACTTCAATCGCACGGGCGAGGAGATCTGGTGAAACGTGACCACTGCGGCATGTGGCGAGCAGTTCGACGGCCTTTTGCGTCCAAACGGACCAATGGCCGAGAAGGCCACCGAGGATGCGTTTTTCGACGGTGCGGCCATGGATGACGAGACGGTGTGGCGTGAGCAAATCGAGCACGATGTTGTCATCATTGCCCGTGTAGAGAGCGATGTCTTCGCGCCCGGACTCTGCGACGGCGTGGATGACGTCGAGGGTTTGGTAGCGATTGAACGGTGCCATCTTGATGGCGACGACGTTCTCGATTTCGGCAAATCGAAGCCAAAATGAACGCGGCAGCACACGGCCACCGACGGCAGGCTGAAGATAAAAACCGATGATGGGCATGATCTCGGCCACAGCTTGGCAGTGGGCGATCATTTCGTCCTCTGTGGATGATTTGAGCGCGGCTAGACTCAGCAGCGCCGCATCATAGCCAAGCATGCGCAGGAGTGTGGCCTCACGCAGAGCCTGTGCAGTTGATCCACACACACCGCCGATGCGGACGAGACGGCGCGTATCGCTTTTGAGCTCTTCAGCCGCCAAAGTGAGTAGTGGCTCAAACAATGCGTGGTTGGGGTCACGGATGGCAAACTGCGTGGTATGCACACCGACGGCAATGCCGCCAGCTCCCGCAGCACTGTAGTAACGCAAAAGAGCACGCTGCCGACGCTCGTCGAATTTTCGCGCAGCATTGAGCGCTAGCGGACATGCGGGTATGACGAGACCGCTGTGGAGTGCGGCGCGGAGATCAAAAGCGGCCGTCACGAGATTCGAAGTGTGTGGGTTTACCCAATGTGCCACCGCCGCGCTGGATCCAGGTTGCGGCCCATTCGATGAGATCATTTTCACTGACGAATGGCGGCCCGAGGGAGCCGATGCTGCGCGTGGCATTGCTCAGCAGTGCATCATCGGCCTCTGTTCCGGTGATCTTCGGCGTCTTGCCGAAAAGCGTGCCAAAGCGCTGAGCCATTTCACGCACCGAGAGCTTCTGAAGTCCGGTAATATTGAAAGTCGTGGCAGGAGAGCTTGCATAATCGAGTGAGAGCAGAGCCAGCGCATTCGCATCACCCTGCCAGATGGTATTGAAGTAGCCCATGGTGACATCGACGGGCTCGTCGTTCCAAACCTTGCGTGCGATATCGACGAGCACACCGTAGCGGAGATCGGAGGCGTAATTGAGGCGAATGAGCGATACAGGTGTGCCACGTGAGCGGCTGAAGTGCTCAAAGATGCGCTCACGACCCAGGCAACTCATGGCGTACTCGCCAGCTGGATTTGGCACGTCCTCCTCGCGGCTGCCGCCGTTTTCAGTGCTGGTGAGGCCATACACGTTGCCGGTGGAGAAGGCGACGATGCGACTGCGGCTGTAGCGCTCGCATACGATTCCGGGCAGCCATGCGTTCATCGCCCAAGTGAGAGATTCATTGCCGGAGGAACCAAATTTCATGCCGGACATGTAGATCACATTGGCGGCGGCGGGCAGGTAGGCCACCGCATTGGCGTCGAGCAAATCGCGCGCAATGGTTTCGATGCCATGGGACTGCAAAGCTTCCTGTGATCCGGTTTCACTGAAACGAGATACGCCAATGACGCGGCGTGGAGTACCAGCTTCATCGCTGGCGCGTTTCACCATGCGGGCCATGGACGGGCCCATTTTTCCCGCTGCGCCAAGGACGATAAAGTCGCCGGGAATACGCGACATCATCCCGACCACTGCCGGAGTGGGGCGGCTGAGACGTTCTTCCAGCTCTGCGATGTCGTATGGTGCCATGCATCATACTCAAGCGCGCCGTGCACAGTGCAACGGCGGTTCGACGCATCTCAAAAATGGCTACGCGAAGAGCTTGGTCACCGGCTTCGCCTTCACCAGCTCACGGGGCTGATTGAGGTGATTGTAAACGATGGTTTCAGGGTCGATGCCGACTGCATGATACATGGTGGCAAGCAATTCGGTGGGATGTACAGGGTCCTCAGCGGGTGCTGAGCCAGTGGCGTCGGATTTACCGTGAATGTAGCCACGCTTGATGCCTGCGCCGCCAATGACTGCGGTATAGCAATAAGGCCAGTGGTCACGACCATCAGCGCTGTTGCCATTGCCGCTGGTGGACACGCCTTTTTCGGGGCTGCGACCGAATTCACCGAGGACGACGACGAGGGTCTCATCGAGCAGGCCGCTGGAGTCGAGATCATCAAACAAGGCGCTGAGGCCCTGATCAAGCATGGGGCCGCTCTGGGTCTTCATGCGCGTGGTGAGGCCAACGTGATGGTCCCAGGAGTGATTGTCGGAGTTGGCCACCTTGGGCCAGATGACTTCGACGACGCGGGTGCCGGCTTCGAGCAGGCGGCGGGCGAGCAGGCAACTCTGGCCGAAGGTGTTGCGGCCATAGCGGTCACGCATTGACACCGCTTCGCGGTCGAGCGCGAAGGCATCACGCGCACGACCGCTGGAGATGAGGTCCAATGCCTGACTGTAATAGCTATCGAGGCTCATGTCCTTCACGGCCGCCTCGATGGTGGGCATTTGATCATTGATGGCATCACGCAGCTTGGCGCGGCGTTCCAAGCGCACGCTGAAGAGATCTGGGCGCAGTTGGAGGTCGTCGATCTTGATGCGGTCCATCTTGCCCATGTCGAGGTCATCGCCATCAGGGAAGAGAGTGTAAGGCTCGTAGGCTTTGCCGAGAAAACCTGCGCCGCCGCCTTTGCCGACGACATTGGATTCCTGCAACGGACGCGGAAGTTGCACGAAGGGCAGCATCGGCTCCTTGAGTGGCTTGAGGCGCACGATGTTGCTGCCGAAGTTCGGGAAGTCCTTGGCGTTCGGCGGTTCGAGCTGGCCCGAGGGGCTGACTTTGTCCGTCGTGTAGCCCGTCATGATTTGATAGATCGCCGCCGTGTGGTTGAAGAGTCCATTGGGCGTGTAGCTCATGGAATTGATCATCGTGAATTTGTCATTCACCTTGGCAAGCTGCGGGAGGATTTCAGTGAAATGCTTGCCGGGGACTTTGGTCGGGATGGTCTTGAAAGCACTGCGCACATTGTCGGGCACGTTCTCTTTGGGGTCCCAAAGGTCGAGGTGACTCGGGCCGCCCTGGAGGTAGATCATGAGCACATGCTTCGCCTTGCCCCATCCTGCACGGCCTGCACCACCAGGCGCATTGGCAGCGCTGGCGCTTTGAGCGCGGAGGACATTATTCAGTGTCAGCCCCATCATGGATCCACCGCCCACGCGCAGGATGTCACGGCGTGAAAAGCCGAGGTGTGGGTCACAAAGATCTTTGCCGGGAGCGCCTGGGATGCGGAACATGGTGTGCGATGGGTTAAAAGGAGGTTTAAGTCACTGGCAATACGACCACGCGATGGTGATCTTGCCCTTGTGGGCTTGTTTTTGGCTATTAAGCAGGAAAGTCCATGCAGGGAGGCATCTTCTGGCGGAGTTGTTTCAGCCAAGCTGGCTAGCCAGCGTTTCTCACACTCGGTCTTTGCCGCAAAGGGGCAAAGAGGCAGAGGGCGTAGAGATTCCAGACCGATGATCCGATACCCTTGTGCCTACGGAGCACTCGGAATGATAAGGAATGGGGAATGCTGGTTCAGATCCGGTTCCGCGTGTTCCGTGGATTCCGTAGGCCATCCCTCTCCGCAGCCCTGAAGACTGACAGAAAGAAGGAGGGCAGAAAAAATGGGCATGGTGCGAAGGGGTATGTTTCTGATTTTTCCAACTCTGGAGTCCCATGATTCTATCCCGCCATGATTTTGTCCTACACTTTCTTGAGTCGGCTCATGCAAAACCTCTGCATCCTTTGATTCTTTGCCCCACTACGGCAAAGCGAAGGCTCTCCATTTATGGGCCATACAAGTCCACCGCCCGGCGGCCTTGGGAGGCTTTGATGAGTGGTCTCAGCTTTTGCAGAGAACTGGTGCCGATGCCGCGGACGCGCTTGAGATCATCCACTGAGCTGAAGGGACGCGCCGCGATGATGACCCGTGCTAATGCTGGACCGATACCGGGCAGGGATTCAAGCTGGTCCTGCGTGTCATAGTTGATGTCGATGCGTTTGGCGTAGGCTTCGATCTCGGCTGGAGTGCGCTGGTGCATGACTGCGGACTCCAGAACAACCAACCGCATCATGATGGCCAAAAGAATGATAGCCCATGCCTGAGATGGCCAACGGATGGCCTCTGGGACAAATTCACCCGTCCTCAAGAGTTTCCGGATGGAGGGGTTTCGCTGCCTGATCATGCCGAGACTGAGCATAATGGGACAACCGTGCTAAGCGCAATGCTAAATGCCTAGCATCATATTTTAATCCTTTAAAATGAAGCGGCCCCAAAAATGGGGCCGCTTCTTTTGATAAGAATAAAAATCAGGATCCAGAACTAAGCGCGGCGGCGGCGCAACATCAGACCTAACAAACCAAGGCCGGTGAAAATAACGCGCGATGGTTCAGGTACCCCAGCGATAGTGAGATTTGCTGGCTTAAGGCTATCGGTGTCTCCGACAAAAATACCGGCAAAGGAAACTGTCTGGCCATCTGCAGGGAGAACAAAGGATGGATCGCTAAACATTCCGTAACTATTTCCTACCGTGGAAGCATTCGTATCAAACCAGACAAGGCGGAAGACATCTCCAGCAGATATACCCGAAGGGTAGGCTGTAAAAATACTCGACAACTGGGTAATGGCTCCCGCTGCAACAGCTGAGTCACCTGCAGTGGCCGTTGCTGAGTTTGTAGCTGCAGTTGCCGTTGTGATATAAACGTCATCCGTAGCAATGGCGGAACCAGCCAAGAAGGTGCCAGTAGTAGATGTGCTATCAAAAGCTGTATATGAACCCTGGCCAAAGCCATTTCCGAGGCCATCAACAATAATGCCCCACTTCATACCATTCGTCGGGGTACTTGATGAGTTTGCG
>JANOBP010000008.1:0-4281 GCA_031411715.1 Verrucomicrobiaceae bacterium
GTCCTCAAAATTGGGATGAAATCCAAACCCATCCGCCTTCAGGAGGGCGATCATGAGATCTCCTGCCGAATGGATGGGCTACTCATCGGCCTGAAGGCCTGCTTTGTGAAAAAAGTGGTGGCGTCATAGTTCAACGCAGCATCACCCAGAGCGTACTGGACCCGTAGCCATCCGGGAAATCGATCAACGAGCTCGAGCGAATGTAGTCGGCCGTTTTGCGCTTACTTTTGACACAGACTCGTGCCATGCGCTCTAGCGCGATCGAATCGAACTCGGTGCAGTTGGTGGAGAGGAGTATCGCGCACTTGAGTGTTGCCAACTCCAGTGCAGCACAGAGCAAATCCTCAAAATGTTGCTCCACCTGCCAGCGCCGGCCATTTTTACCGCGTGAGAAGGTGGGTGGGTCCAGGATGATGAGATCAAAGCGCTCCTTGCGGCTGTCTAAAATGGGCAGCAGATCAAGCGTGTCGTCAGCTAGGAAGCGATGCCCTTTCTCATCGATGTTATTGAGAGCAAAGTTCTCTTTGCCGCGATCCAGCGACTTGCGGGATAAATCCACACTCATCGTTTCCGCGCCTGCCATGGCCGCCACAACGCTAAAACTGCAAGTGTAGGCGAATGTATTGAGCGCGCGCTTGGGACGCATGGCGCGGACTCTGGCTCGGTTGGCACGCTGATCCAGAAAAAGCCCATGGCTATAGCCCGCAGCGAAGTCCAAGCCGTAGCGAACGCCTGCTTCTGTCACCACAGTGGTCAGTGGTAACGATGCGTCCCCGCTTCGTAGGACTGGCGAAATGCGCTCGTGATTTTTAAGCGGCAATAATCGAGTGAAGACACGTGCAGGTGCCCATCCTGACTCCACACTCCATTTCTCCAATCCAGAGACCAATTCCAAAAGTGCCGCGTCATTTTTGTGGGAAAGCATCACGTCGTCGCCCAGGCGCTCAGCCCAGCCTAGAGTACCTGAGGCCAGTCGATGAGCTGTTGTTTCAGCGGCTTCGAAGACCGCGCGCTGCGCCGGATCAATCCAAGCAATGGGTTGAACGGGCGGGCGAGGAGCAGGAGGAGGATTCACCCGGCGAGTCTGTCGCAGTTACGATGATCAATCAAACTTCCTCACTTCTCAGCACGTGAGATGTTTTCGCTTTGCCAAAAGCGTCTGTCTCCTCAACGATGGCCTCGAAACAAGCCCGCAGAGCATGAGGAATCAAAAACAGAGCAACAAAGCACCACGCCCCTTCAAGAATAACAATTCATCACGCAACTGGTCAGGCGGCCAAGAGGGATTCATCCCAGCCCCAAAAATCGTCCAGCGAGTAGTCAAAAAGGTTAGCCCGCCGCAGGCTAACGAAGGCGACGCCTCTCAAACGAGTGCCTGATAGCTGCTGCAATGCCTGCGTGTTTGGTGACGTAGCCTCTTCACACACCATGCAGCCTCAATCAGCCTCAACCTCGACACGCCGCTTCTTTTTAAAAACAGCCACCGCCCTCGCATTCGCGAATGTCCTTGCTGGGGCGGTCACGGCGCTGGCCGCTGATGGCAAAGGCAAGCTCATGGCCTACGTGGGCACCTACACGTCGCCGCTGCAGAACATGAGAGCCACGCAGGTGGACCTGCCGCCGGGAAATGGACGTGGCATTCATCTTTTTGAAGTGGATCGCGCCACAGGAGCCATGACGCCCGCTGGAGTACATGAAATGGGCACCAGCCCGAGTGCGCTCGCTTTCAATGCGGCTAAGACGCACCTGTATTCTGCGAATGAGACGGACAGGATCGGCGACAATGAAGCGGGATCCATCAGCGCCTTCTCCATCAATCCAACCGATGGTCAATTGAAGCTCATCAACACCGTCAGCTCGGGCGGCAAAGGGCCTGCGCATCTCAGCGTGCATCCTTCTGGAAAATTTGTACTGGTGGCGAACTACTTCGGTGGCTCCGTGGCCGTGTTACCAATCAAAGAGGATGGCAGTCTCGGTGATGCCACAGACATCAAAAAGGACGCAGGCATCGTGGGGCCAACGAAAGCCGCACACGCTCCTCCCGGCAGTTTTGCCATCAGTGGACATGATCAGACTCACGCGCACATGATCGAGGCCGATCCTTCTGGGCGCTTTGTTTTGCATGTCGATCTCGGTTTGGATCAAATCCTCGTCTGGAAGTTCGATGCGCAAATAGGAACGCTCACACCGAATGATCCGCCCTTCGTTTCCTTGCCCGCTGGCGACGGCCCACGGCACTTTGCCTTCCATCCGAAAGAGAGCTGGCTCTATTCCATCCAGGAAGAAGGCTCTACCATTGTGCTATTCGACTACGATGCTGAAAAAGGCCGTCTAAGCTCCCGACAGACGATCTCCAGCCTCCCACCCGGCTTTGCAGGCAGCAACTTCTGCTCCGAGATCATGCTCTCTGCCGATGGACGCTACGTCTATGCCGGAAATCGTCTGCATGACAGCATCGCGATCTTCGCCGTAGCTAAAGACGGCACGCTGACCTTCGTCGCCGAAGAATGGACGCATGGAGATTATCCCCGCAGCTTCGCTATTGACCCCAGCGGCCAATTTCTCTACTCCTGCAATCAGCGTGGCGACAACATCGCCATTTTCCGTGCGGATAAGGCTAATGGCGGCTTGAAGTTCACTGGGCATTACACGCCTGTGGGGAATCCATCGATCATTGTTTTCCGTGATTTGGCGAAGTGAGCAATTGGTTGCATCCAACTCTTGCATGAAAGCTAATTTCAATGATTCATCGGCATGATGAAACCGTTCGCCATTGTTTGCACCGCCGTCTTCCTGTCCTTATCCGTTTTCACGAATGCTCAGAGTGACACCGCACATCACCGTGCTGTGTTTAGTGAGATCAATGCCAAGGAAAGCTCACTCAAGAAGGTCACCGGCACTCACAAAGATGAGCCAACTGAGTATGCACTGACTGCATGGCTCGATGGTAATGAGGTACGCAAGATCGTAGCCAAGTGCAGCGATGACGGCGCGGGCGTCGAGGAGTATTATCTGGAGAAAGAGAAGCCGCTGTTCGTCTTCAGCACCTACAGCAAAGGCAGTGAAGGTGCCAAGGCCGCCCCTCGCGTCGAAGAGCGACTCTATTTTAAAGATGGCCGCGTCTTCAAATGGCTGACCAATGAAAAATCAGCTCCCGTTTTGCATGGCGAGGACTATGACGGCATGACCGAGCGGCTGACCACGAACTGCACCGCCTTCCTAGCCGCCTTGAAGCAAGGCAAACCCGTTGGCAATGCCATGCCCGCAGCCAAGATCACCGAAGGCACCTTCACTGGCATCGAAGAAGGGGATTACTTCCATTGGAACATGAAAACCAAGGCTGGCGAGGAGATGTCCTTCTTCATCCTGAAGCCCGATCAGACCGTGGATAAGGTGCTCGACAAACCCAAGGCCTTCGTCGGCAAGAATTGCCGGGTGACTTGGAAAAAATCCACGGAGAACATTCCCGAAGCCGGTGGCAAGATGGAGATCGATCAAATCCTCAGCGTGGAGTGGCTGGGGAAGTAGCCCGTATTTCCCGCACCCTCGCGTGGCATGAAGTGCTCAGTGCTCAGTCAAACTCACAGGGAAGTCCTGCTCACACCAGACAGTTTGAGAAACGACTGCCTATTACGACCGAGTAAGTGTCTCATTCCTCATCAGCGCACACGCTTCATAGTGAAGGTGCCACGATCCTTTGAGCATTCGTAGCAAGCGTTGAACTCGTCGCCCTTGATCGTGCCTTCGTAGTGATATTTGCCACCAGCCCAAGAGGGCATCTGGTGATCGCCTTTGAAGATGAAGTGATCGCCTTTCTTCTGCACCTGATGGATCGCCTTGTAGCTGCCACCGATGATGGACTTCCATGTGGCGTAGTAGAAGAACTCGTGGGCTTTTGCATCTGCAGGCACACCTGGGCCGCGTGTGTAACGCTGCTTCAGATCCTCTTTAACGACACACTTCAATGTCCCATGATGACCATTGGCCGCGCTCAACCAAGTGCCCTCCCATTTCCCACTCACGCCTTGAGAGGCTGGCGTGTTTTTCCAGGCCTTGTGAAACTCGCTGCTGCACGATGACATCAAGGCCAGCAGCATGACTGAAAGGAAGGATCGGGCGAGTTGGGGATGGTTCATGGTGGTATGTCTCACGAACGCAGCCAAACAGCGAAGTTTTTCGTCCGCTATGGGGCATTCTCCCACTTGCCCCGGCTCGTATCCGCGATACTTACCCGAGAACCCTCACCCACCCACACCACCATGGCTCATACCCTCGCTCCCC
>JANOBP010000009.1:0-4015 GCA_031411715.1 Verrucomicrobiaceae bacterium
CCCCCCCCACCGACACGATCACGGAGCTGTTTCCGGTGTTCCCAACCCCCTCTAGTCTTGTTGTCCTGTTTTCTGACGTTTGCTCTACAGATCGGGCACTCAGGTCTACACTGGAGCGGTGACGCTGAATGGTGGAGATCGAACGCTGACGGGGACGACCATGACAAACAACAGCACTATTGCTGGTAACGGCAACAGTTTGGCACTAGTGGGTAACGCGCAAATCAATGCTGGAATTAGCGGTACACCTAACCTCACCTTCGCGAATGGTAATGTCGCGCAAAGTCCCGCAGGCGGTATTCAGGCTAACGTGATTATTCTAAATGGCACAAACAACGTGATTTTGAATCAAGTCAATGTTGGGGGGACTCCTATTGTGACAGCTACTTCAGTCATACAAATTGCACCAACAATTGGTGAACTAGTCATTCTAACTACAGGTACCAATCTTGCCTTGTCCACTCCAATCACTGCGACGGGCGGTATTACAATCGCATCCGATAGTGGCATCAGTATCACAGGTAATGTAGTGCTTACAGCTGGAGCCCCAATAGTTGATCCAGTGGCTCCAACGCCTGGGCCCACATCGGTTCTAGTGATCGCCAACCAGAACGCCGTTGCGGGTGGAAATGGAAACAAAAACATTGTGATCAATGGGGGCACTCTAGCATTGGCACCCTCCAATCCGGGTAACGCGGTCTTCTATGTTGACTCGCAGTCGGGGAGTACTTTGGGTTCGGTTCAACCTTTGGACTTTAGTCCTAACACAGTTTTTACCGGCAATAACGGTAACCTGTTAAATTTGGTCAATGGCAATCGTGGCAGTGTGCGCCTCGCTATCGCAGGCCGTCTGGAGACCAATGACCAAGCAGGTCAGTTGAGTATTGATGACTTGATCGCGAAACTTAAGGAATTAACGGATCCGGCACGTGGTGACCTTGGGTTCACCGTGGACGACGAGAAACGCCGGAAACTGGCAGCCTTGGTCGCGGCCTTCAACAAGCAGCGAGGTGCTGGGGGCATCAGTCCTGGGCGTTTTGGTCCCTTCCAGTTCACCGGTTATGACTTCCAGAGCCTGAAAGATGCTGGATTTGGAACGCCGCTGTTTGATGCGACCAAGGTCGATGAAGGCAGCATGAAATCCATTCTCGAGGGCCTGCCCCTCGCACCCTGATGCATGAGTTCCCGCCCTGCACGCTCAATTCCTAATCTCTCCTCCCGCACGCACATGAAAACGCACTCTGCATCTGCAAGTCCCGCAAACCGCCATTCCATCGGTTACTTCGCTCTGATGGCGACCATCCTTACGCCCTGCCTGAACGTCGTCGGGCAGAGTACCTTACCCAAAGGTGGGCCTGATTTCTCACGCCTTCCGAAAATCAAGGTGGAATCTCCCTTGCTCGCCGTGCCGACCAAGGGTGATGAGGCTGCGAAAAAAGAAAAAGAGGAGGCTGCCAAAGTGCAAGTTCCCAAGCCTGTTGAGAAAGCTCCAGCTGCGGCACCCGCTGACAAGCCCAAGATGAAAGAACCCGCAGATGCTGCCGCGCCGCCAGTAGCCGCCCCTGCCGCCCCTGCCGCAGGTGCTGCCAATGGCAATAAAGCTTCTGGCACTAACCCACTGCTGCCTCCCAAGAATATGCAGCCGATGACCATGCAGCCGGACCCTAGCGCGCTGAACCTTAAAAAACTGATCGATGAAGCCAACGCTGCTCCCGCTGCTGCGGCCATCAGCATCAGCAAAAGTACGGTGATCATTCAATCTCTGGCTGGTATCACACTCTTTAGAGATGACCGCAAGAATCCAACGGACACGCCTTCATCCATCCCATCGGCCCTCACCCCCGGCGTGAACATCGGCTCGGACCTGACAACACCCCAGCGCGAAGAGCTCATTGCCCTACTGCAACAAAAGTTCATCGGCAAGCCAGTGACTTTCGAGGGCCTTGATGTGATCGTGAAGGAAATCTTGTCCTTCTACAGTGACAAAAAGCGTCCAATGACGCATGTTTATATCCCAGAGCAGGAGATCGCGGACAAGATCAAGATTGCGGTCTTGGAAGGCCGCTTAGGAGATGTCAGGTTTGCCGGTGAGGCGGAAAAACGCCGTTGGTATCAGGCCCCTGCTCCCAGAATTCCAGGACCGCTGGAAGCCCAAAAAGGGCAAGTTCTTGATATGAACTCGATTACCAAAGCCGTGACCGAATTGAATCTCAGCCCTTGGTCAAGACTGGGTAGGCAGGACGCCCATCCCTATCGCAGCGCTTCGGTCTCACTCACGCCAGGCACGGAACTGGGGCTGACGGATGTGGATCTTGCCGTGAAATCCAAGACCAAGCTTCCAATTCAAACTTTCATGGGCTGGGACAACACGGGAACCGTGGTGCTGGGTGAGAATCGCTTCAATTTCGGCACCGTTTGGTACGATGCTTTTAACACCGGCTATAATCACCAATTGGGCATTCAGTTCCAGAGCGCTGAAAACTACGATCTGTTTCATGCCGTCATCGCCAGCTACCAGATTCCGATTCCCAGTTTGAAATCGACTTTCCAAATTTACGGTGCCTTCATGCAAAGCGCTGTAAGTATTCCTGCTGCCGGTGTGCAGCAGTCTATTGAGGGTGATGCTTGGATCCTTGGTGGCCGCTATTATTACCAATTGCCATCATGGTACATCACAGAGGCAGCCAAGAAAGCGGATGATAAAACCAGGCAAGTTGCCCTCTATCACGAAATCGGATTTGGTTTTGACTACAAGTCTCAGGCCAACAATCTATTCTTCGGCGGGATCAACGTTTTCCCGACACAGATCGAAGTCGCGCAGTTCGCTTTCGAATACAATCTGCGGCAGACAGACAAGCTGGGAGAAACCACGGCAGGTCTGGCTTACTTCTATAGTCCAGGACAACTCACCCGTAACAACACCGACTCAGATTTCGCTACTGCCCGAACCGGTGGAACGGCTGACTACAGTTACTTCCGTGGCAATTTTGCCCGCGTTGTTGAATTGGGGGCTTTGACTCGCCACCTGAACGACTTCAAGTTCATGGTGCGTGCGACCGGGCAGTGGTCCACAGCAAATCTAGTGGCAAGTGAGCAGTTAGGCCTTGGTGGTAACGATTCCGTGCGCGGTTACCCAGAAAGAACGATGCGTGGTGACCGTGGCCTCTTTATTCAGGCTGAACTATATTCTCCAGCCTTCCATCCGCTTAAGTTCCTCGCCCAAAAAACACCTGACCGTTGGATGACGATGGATGAACGAACCGATGACCTTCGCTTTTTGGTCTTTTATGATTACGGCTGGGGTGATGTCTTCAATCCAACGGCTGCGGAACCAGGAGAGGTCTTGAATCTATCCAGCATCGGCATCGGCCTGCGTTATCGCTACAACAAATCGATGACCTTCCGCTTTGATTACGGCTATCAGCTCGAAAAACTGGATCCGACACGGGTCAATGCCTTCGATCTCAGCCCGCGCTATTCCAATAGCGGAGATGGCTATGCGCACATGGGTCTTTCACTCAGCTTCTAATCTTTCTGCTTGCCAGACGCATGGCCATCCGTCCATAAATGAAGCGTCTCCCTCTATGAAATTTGGGGGACGTAAGATTCATGAGTTTGATTAATGAGCGTGACTGGGCGGCCAAGACAGCAATGCGCTTGCGCATTGTGCAAGCCACCATGCTGGAGAGTGACTCCAAGGAGAGAGGAGTGGATGTTTGGGAGTTTATCTTGGATGCCCTGCGCGAACTTCCTCCGACTGATGAGAAGAAGCGTAGGCTGTGCATGAAGGCCTTGGATTTGGAGTTTCCTTTCTTCGAGGCCAGACCGATTTTGGAAGTGCAAGTAAGGAGCGACCCAAGCCCCCCACCTGAGCCACGATTGCCACCACCCACTCCTGAAACTGCTCTGGAACAGTTCTTGATCGCGGCATCTTCGCTATCGGCCAGTGAACGTGCTAAATACGGGGAAAAGCTCGAGCTGGCTGGATTTCATTCTTCTTCGCAAGAAGGAACCC
>JANOBP010000010.1:0-1477 GCA_031411715.1 Verrucomicrobiaceae bacterium
CCTCCATCAGCACGAGTGATGTGGTGCGTTCGCAGTTGGCACTACTCGATGATCTTGGCATTCAAAAGCTGCACGCAGTGATCGGCTCCAGCGTAGGAGGATTGATCGCGATTAATCTGGCCACGCTTTTCCCCGAGCGAGTCGGTTTGGTGATTCCAGTAGCCACAGGCTGCCGCACGACGGTGCTGTCGCGACTGACGCTGTTTGAGCAAGTGCTAGCCATCGAAAACGATCCTCATTTTCATGGAGGTGCCTATCTGGAGGGCGAAGAGCCGGAATATGGCCTCGCACTCGCACGCATGATCAGTCACAAGACCTTTGTGCATCTGGATGCCATCGAGCGTCGTGCACGACAGGATTTAAAATCTAGTGGCAGTCAGCTTTCCTGGTACCGCGTCCAGCACAACGTGGAGAGCTACATGCTGCATCAGGGGAAAAAGTTTGTGAAACGCTTCGATGCCAGCACCTACCTGCGCATTGTGGACATGTGGCTGCGCTTTGATCCACTCAAAGATGCTGGTGTCTCAAACTACGAGGAGCTTTTTGCACGCTCCAAAGCCGCTGGGCAGCACTATCTGGTCTTTAGTATCGATAGCGACTTCTGCTTTTACCCCGAGGAGCAGGCAGAGATGGTTTCACATCTGGAGAAGTCCGGAGTGTCCAGCATGCACATCACCGTGCACTCGGACAAAGGCCACGACTCTTTCCTACTGGAGCCACAGCTCTACACGCCGCATTTGGTCTTCACCCTGGAAGGCCGCTGGGGAAAGTCCTCGGTGGACCGCACTGTGCCGGAAGTCGAGTGAGTATATTTACAGTAACTTCTTCCGCTTGAACCAGACGATGGGAACGATGGCGGAGAGGATGATGAGGAACGTGACGATGAGAAATGACCAGTCATGCTCGGCAACAGGTAGCTTTACATTCATGCCATAAATGCTGGCTATAAGGGTAGGAGGCATGAACAGCACGCTGGCGACGGTGAAAATCTTGATGATCTGATTTTGCTGGATGTTGATGAGGCCGAGGGTGGACTCGAGCAGAAAGGTCATCTCCTGGGTCTGCTGATTGGTGTACTCGTCCAAGCTTTTGATATCTCGCATCACGCTGCGAAACTGCGCGGCAAGATCTCCACGCATCCAGGTTGCTGCGTTATTGAGGAAGTATTGCAGCATTCGGTTTAGACTGAGAAGACTCTCACGCAGATTGGCCACCAGGGCGCTGCGGCGGCCAAGAAGCTTGATGACGGCGCTGAGGTCCTTTTCCACGGCCGCGCTGTCTTTGTTTTGCGCGCTCATGAAAATGTCATGGCAGATTCGCCGCATGTCACCCTCGACGATCTGGAGAGCATCGGCAATGCGGGCAACAATGAGTTCAAGGAGGAGTAAAAAGACCGCGTCGCTGGAAAGTGGAGGGCTGCATTGTCGGCGCACTTGATCCACAAGGACACGGAAGGCGAGCGGGTCAGCATAACGCA
>JANOBP010000011.1:0-6790 GCA_031411715.1 Verrucomicrobiaceae bacterium
AAGCGCATGCCAAGAAAGCGCCTGCCAAGAAAGCGCCTGCCAAGAAAGCGCCTGCCAAGAAAGCGCCTGCCAAGAAAGCGCCTGCCAAGAAAGCGCCTGCCAAGAAAGCGCCTGCCAAGAAGAAAACAGTCCCCAAAGCCAAAAAGTCGGCTCCGGAAAAAAAGAGACAACTACGCCCAGGAAAAGTCCTCAACCTCGTGACACGACGGTATGTGGTCGTTAGAGCCACACGAATATCCTCAGACTTGCTTGCGCCTCGCACTTCGAACGGCAAGAAGCGTGTCAGGATCAACGAAGGCGAGATCTATATCGAGGATGAAAATGGAGTCACCGCGACAGAAACGCTTCCGTATGAACTCCAGCCTAATGACGCAACCATCTGCACCTACAATCCTGGGGATGATCCGAACGACCCAACTAGCATCCCCGAGATCGAGACCTTCGGGGTGGATTGCTACGAAACCGACCCCAACGGAACAGTAACCATCTATGAAGATGTCATTGATTACAACTACACCGACGATCTACTGTCCGTGGACCTCGAGGTCCTTGAAAGCATCTCGGAAGACCCAGCCCCTCCTGGCAACGAAGACCCTTACACATGCGAAGATGATGGTAACTTCAGCATCGGCATTGAGGGATGATTTACTGAACTCCATCTTAACTTCTCACCCATAACTTCTTATGCCTAATTACATCAGCGTATTGAAACTGTCCGGCAAAGTGAATTGGAAAATTGGCAATGGGGCTCCCACCCAGCTCCAAACCTGTAAAAGCTTTAACATCGCGGACACTGCCATTGCCAATTTCCATCTAAAGCCTCAGAATGCCTCCGTCGAAATCCATCAGTTTAGTGATACATCCGCGTTCCCCTTCTGCCCCATCCCACACAATCCAGGAACACTCCTCATGTTTCTGGATCGCGATGCCTTAAAAATTAAAAAACGGCGCGTGACACTCAGGCCGAAATCAAGGAAGGCCCAAGGAGCGAAGCGAAAATTTACACGCAGCAATCCACAGATCATTGTATCTGACAATGTGACGTTAACCTTGGGCCTAAATGCATCATAACTCATGTTGTCATGGCTATAAAGCAGAGTGCTTTCACTGACTTAATAGCCGCTAACGGACGCTGTGGTTCTTCTCAAAATATGGAGATTGATCTTGCCGGTGTGCCTCACCGCCGCCATAGCGTCTGAGGGACTCAAGCCGCACCCGAAGGCCATTACAAACATCCATCCACCTGGCGAGGTGGACAGGCCGGAGATGGTGAAGTTCATCGTGAGCGATCCAGCCTCGTTGCCGGGCATTGTGGTCGATGAAACGAGCGCGCAACTCATCGGCGATTGGCAGTATTCAACGCATACGCCGCCGTATGTCGGGCTGGGCTACCTGCATGACATGAAGGCGGACAAGGGGGCCAAGTCGGTGACCTTTACGCCGGAGTTGCCGAAGGCGGGTTGGTATGAGGTGCGGTTGGCACATTGCTACAACGTGCGCCGAGCCACTACGACGCCTGTGACCATTCATCATGCCGATGGCGACAAGACGGTGCGCATCAATCAGCAGGAAGAGCCACCGCAGGATCATCTCTTCCGCACGCTGGGCACTTTCCGCTTTGAAAAAGGCCATGCAGGCTGGGTGCGAGTGTCCAACGACGGCACGGAGCCGGACAAGGTCGTCATCGCCGATGCGGTGCAGTTTTTGCCGGTGGCGGGGAAGTAGCGGGAGCTGAGCTTCCACCATCCGAAATGGTTGGCTCGTCATTCGTCAAACCAAGCCGCTTTTGCTGACTCTTTTGTTCACCGTGGAGTGGAGCTGTGAGGTGGCCCATCACTTGAAGGGAAAGCCGGGGATGTCGGGGGACGTATTGTGGCACCATGTTATTCCGCCCATTGCTTGCAACGACTCTGCTGAGCGCCTCCGCCACGGCGGCGACGAAGCTGGACTTCAATCGCGACATCAGGCCGATCTTGAGTGACAACTGCTTTGCCTGTCACGGGCTGGATGCGAAGAAGCGGAAGGCAGATCTGCGACTGGATACGCCGGAGGGTGCTTATCAGGCCATTGAAGGGGCGTTTCCGATCAAACCAGGGGCTCCAGAGCAGAGCACGGTCATTCAGCGCATCCTGTCGAAGGATGAAGATGAGGTGATGCCGCCGCCAGACTCGCACAAGAAGGTGACGGCGGCGCAAATCGAGATTTTGCAGCGCTGGATCCAAGAGGGGGCGGTGTATCAGAAGCATTGGAGCTTTGAGGCACCAGTGAAGGCGGCGGTGCCGGTGGTAAGAGGTCAGAAGTCAGAGGTGAGGGGTGCGATTGATGCGTTCATTCAGTCACGGCTGGCTGCGGAGGGGTTGGGGCCTGCGCCTGAGGCTTCCAAGGAGACGCTGATCCGGCGGGTGACGCTGGATCTGACGGGGCTGCCGCCGACGCTGGCGGAGATCGATGCGTTTCTGGCGGACACAAGCGCGGACGCTTATGACAAGGTGGTGGGGCGGCTGCTGAAGTCGGAGCGCTATGGGGAGCACATGGGCCGCTACTGGCTGGATGCGGCGCGCTATGCGGACACACATGGTCTGCATCTGGACAACGAGCGCAGCATGTGGCCCTACCGCGACTGGGTGGTCCGCGCATTCAACGACAACCTGCCGTATGACCAGTTCACGATCTGGCAGCTCGCGGGTGATCTACTGCCACAGGCGACGGTGGATCAGCAGATCGCCTCCGGTTTCAATCGTTGCAATGTGACGACGAGTGAAGGGGGCAGCATCAATGAGGAGTTTGTTTTTCGATACGCCGTGGATCGTGCCGACACGACGGTGGCGGTGTGGATGGGCCTCACGGCAGGATGTGCGGTTTGCCATGATCACAAGTTTGATCCCATCTCACAGAAGGAGTTTTATTCGCTGTATGCGTTCTTCAACAGCGCGGCTGATCCGGCGATGGATGGCAATATTTTGCTCACACCACCCACTCTGCGGCTCAGCACACCGAAGCAGACCAAGCAGTTGAGCGAGTATGACCAAAAAATCGCCGCAACTCAGGCGAAGATCCGTGAGGCCATTTCCAAGACCCAGTACACCGACCCATCGACGCTCAATCCTGCGCCGCCTGTGCAGACAAGCGAGGTGGTGTGGTTTGAAGATGCCTTCCCAGTTGGTTCGAACCTGGAGTCGAGCGGCGGTGAGAAAACGATGTACGTTAACAAGTCCACCGGACCGGTATTCAGCGGTGATGCAGCACTCAAGCGCACGGCGACGGGACTGGCGCAGGATTTCTTCTCCGCTGGTGTGAAACTCGACATCCCGGCCAATGGCAACCTCAGCGTTCAATGCTTCATCGACGAAAAAAATCCGCCAAAGGCCATCATGCTCCAGTTCCACACGGCGGGCTGGAATCACCGCGCCGTATGGGGTGAGGAAGAGACGATCCCGTTTGGCCAAGTGCGTACGCCTGAGAAGGTGCAGATGGGTCCGCTGCCAAAAACTGGTGCATGGGTGAAGTTAGAGGTCCCTGCCGAAAAACTCGGTCTGAAGCCGGGCATCAAGGTCACAGGTTATGCGTTCACGCAGTTTGGCGGTACGGTGCATTGGGATCATCTGGCCATGAGCTCACGCGTGGATCCCGCGAAGGACCCACAGTGGTCGTGGGCCAAGTGGATCGAGAAAAACCAAGGTAAGCGTGTCGCAGAATTGCCTAATGACTTACAGACGCTCGTGCGAGGCAAGAAGCCAACCGAATGGCCGGAAAAGGATGCGAGTCGACTGAAGGAATGGTGGTTCGAAAATGAGTATCAAGGTATTCGCGGCATCGTGGAAGGTGTGCGTGGTGAGAAGCTCGCGGTTGAGTCCAAAAAGAAGGCGCTGGAGGATTTGATCCCGGCCACTTTCATCATGGCCGATCTGCCAGTGCCGCGTGAAAGCTTTGTGATGGAGCGTGGTCAGTATGACAAGCCGAAAGGCAAGGTGAGTCGCGGCACGCCAGCGATTTTTCCATCTTTGCCGAAGCAGGAGAATTACTCGCGCATGGATCTGGCCAAATGGCTGGTGAGCCCACAGCATCCTCTTACGGCTCGGGTACAAGTGAATCGCTTGTGGCAGCAGTTTTTCGGCATCGGCCTGGTTAGGACGAGCAACGACTTCGGCTCCCAAGGAGAGCCTCCGAGCCATCCTGAATTGCTGGATTGGCTGGCGGTGACATTCCGCGAGAGCGGTTGGGATATGAAGGCATTCGTGCGACTGTTGGTGACCTCAAATGCTTACAGACAAAGTGCGCAGTGCTCAGCGCTCAATGTGCAAAAAGACCCAGAGAATCGTTTGCTGGCACGCGGGCCGCGTTTCCGCCTGGATGCGGAGATGGTGCGTGATTCAGCGCTGTTTGTGTCGGGTCTGCTGAGCCCAAAGATAGGCGGTAAGGGAGTGCGCCCGTATCAACCGGAGAATATTTGGGAACCAGTTGGATTCGGAGGCAGCAACACGCGCAACTACATCCAAGACCACGGTGAATCACTTTACCGCCGCAGCTTGTATACCTTTTGGAAGCGCACGGCACCTCCACCGAACATGACCTCGTTTGATGCCCCCAACCGCGAGAGTTCCTGCCTTCGCCGCGAGCGCAGCAACACCCCGCTTCAAGCACTAAACCTCATGAACGATGTGCAGTATTTTGAAGCTGCGCGAAATCTCGCCCAACGAGTCATGCTTGGTAACGTCAGTGCCGACGCGCGCGTCACGGCGATGTTCCGGCTGACTACTGGCCGCTTCCCCAATGCTCAAGAGGCTGAGGTCATGCTTCAAGCGCTCGCCAAACACCGCGCTGCTTACGAGGCCAAGCCTGAGGAGGCGAAGAAATGCATCAGCTACGGTGAATCCAAGCCAGACGAGCGGCTCAACCCAACCGAACTCGCGGCGTGGACAATGCTGGCGAATTTGATGATGAATTTGGATGAGGTCGTAACCAAAGGCTAAACAGCCCGACATCCGCTCAGATTATTTCCGACCTTTTTTCTTCGGTTTTTTGACCGCAGGAAGCTTCTTCTTCGCGATTGAGGGCTTTTTCTTAACGGCAGCCTTCTTCTTGGGAGTTGGCTTCTTTTTGCTAACGGTGACTTTTTTCGTAGCAGCTGGCTTCTTGCTAGTGGCGGCTGATTTGGCCTTCTTTTTAACCGGCACGACCGTCTTCTTCACTACGGCTTTCTTTATTGGCGAAGGTTTCTTTTTCTTCGGCAACGGCTTTTGCTTCGGTGCGGTTTTCTTCTTGGTTACTGACGACTTTTTCTTCACAGGCGTCAGCTTTTTCTTCGGAGTGGCTTTTTTCGTCTTCGTTGCGGTTTTTGACTTTTGGGTGGACTGCTTGGACTTAGGTGCTTTTGCACGCGTTCTTGCCTCAATGAGTTGTTGCTGCATGCGCTCCTCTTCCGCTTGGGCCTGTTGAGCCTGTTGAATGGCGCGGCGGCGTTGCTCTTCAATTCGGCGGTCGGGATCGAGTACCTCCAAGGCTTGTGGTAGTCCGTGATGTGAACCGATGCTGCCGTGGATGCGTGAATTGGAACGAGAGCGCGTGATCTGCCGGATGAGGGCAGGCATGGCAGCGACTGGACGAAGGGAGGATGCTTTGGCCTTTTTCATATGCAGGATAATGTTTCGGGTGATTTACTTAGAGGTGCAACCGAAAATCTGGGCGGAAGAGACGCTTGTTGAGGTATGAATGGAATCACGCATCATGCCCGCCTGCCCATCATGAAACCACGCCGTCACTTGGCATATACTCTTGCTTTAGATCATCCACCTGGCGCGACTGGGCATCGCACGATGGCTAAATTGCTTGTCCTCTCGCTGCTGCGCACCGGATTCCGTGGCGACATCGTAGTGCTGAAGAACTCAGAAGAGCCTTTGTTTTTAGTTCCAAGAGCAGGTGTGCGGGAGATCGTGGTGAAAGCTGCGGGACCCAAGGGCGATGACTTCTGGCACTACGCGCAGTTGTGGAAGTTCCGTGCTCGCCAGCATCTGGAGGTAAGTGGATATGACAAAGTTTTGTTCTTGGATGCCGATTGCCTGGCACTGCGTGATGTGAGCTTGTTGCTGGATGAGCGATTTGACGTTGCCTACTACCCTGAGCCAGGCAGTCATGCTGGGCAGGAATTTTTTAATTGTTTCATCGGCGATGGTGAGCGCGCTCACTTGGATGCTCCTGGGATCAATGGTGGCCTCTTGGCTGTGCGTGCCACGTTATTTGAGAAAGTGATGATGGAGTGGGAGCGCATCGCCGAAGGACTACCCGCTGTGGGGCGCGAGAAATTTTTTGCAGATCAGGCTGCGCTCACGCGGTTGGTGATCGAGTCGTCTCTCAAAAAGCGTCCGCTGGGCCGACTGGAGCTGGCGACACCCTTCAGCTATGATCCAAAGCCGCAGGACTACTTCGCGGCGACCCTGGTTCATCTGGCTGGTTCGGCTGATTTAGAGGAGAAGCTGCGCTTCATGTTCGGCCTGTATTTAAACACCTTCTTTTTCGATCCGCAGACGCTTTTGCTGCAAGTGTTGGAAACATGAACTGCCTCTATGTCGCGTCACCTCGTCTATACTCTCGCGCTGGACCCTGATGGGGCAATGGAGCACCGCAACATGGCCAAGTTGCTTGTGTCATCGCTGCTGCGATCAGGCTTCACGGGTGACATCGTGGTGTTTCACAATTCACCACATGCGCTGTTCATGGTGCCACGCGCGAACGTGCGTGAGGTTAAAATGCGCCCTGAAAATGCTCCGACGGACGACCGGGATTATTTATACTA
>JANOBP010000012.1:0-8250 GCA_031411715.1 Verrucomicrobiaceae bacterium
GAATTGGAAACCAGCAGCCAACCAGTTTGCCATCCAATTCGGCGCGCGTTTTTTTGATCCGCAGCTAGCTGCGGATCAAAAAACGCAGCCCAAAACCAAACCATAACCAAAACCCCGAAACACAAACTTTCGGACATGCCCCCACGCGCCGGTGACGGCGCTGCCTTCGCTGCGCGAGCTGAAGGAAACGCACTCGGACAAGTCCACCATCGACCGGCGGGAGACGGGTCGGCTCAACGCCAAGCTAGCCACCGTGCAGCGCGACTGCCAGGACTGGTATGCGGAGGCCACCAAGGTCTTCGTCGCAGGCACCGAGATCGGTGACCTGATCCGCTCCCAGGTGCCCACCTCGGACGAGTACGGCACGTCCGGCACGCCAGCCCCAACGCCACCCGCCCCTCCGCCCACGCCGTAAAATGTTTGATTCCGCCCAACCCGCCTCAGGCTCGCCGGGGTCGTCCGCCGTGATGCGCGGCCAGCTCAACAGCCTGCATGATCTCATCAACGCCCTCAACGTCATCCTCGCCGCGCAGGTCGATGGCGTGAACACGATCAACTTCAACGAGCCCGCCACGGCGACGGTGAATCTCGTCGGCAACACCTTGCACTTCAGTTTCGACATCCCACGCGGCGGCGTGGGTGCACCTGGCCAGGATGGCATCCCCGGCCAACAAGGCCCGCCCTTTGCGCAAGCCATCATCGATGCCGTCAACACCCTGGACCCCGGTCAAGCAGCCACCGCGAGCGTGAACTTCGATGGAACGAACGTGCGCTTCACCTTCGGCATCCCCCGTGGCCCTGATGGTGGCCAAGGAGAACAAGGCATCCAAGGCCCACCGGGAGAGGTGACGAATGCCACTTTGGCCAATGCCATCAGTGGCACCAGCCGCAACACCAATGGGGTGGCAACACTGGGCTTGGCGGTCAGTGATCCGCCAACGCAGGGTGAGATGCAGACCATCGTGAACAAGGTCGATGAGCTGATCTTGGCTTTGAGGAATTAGAGTGGTCCGGTTGCGCTGCAACCGGTAGAGGTCCAGTTGCGGCGCAACTGGGCAACTTTGAAAGTTGCCCTGTTCCTGTGGAACAGGTTTCTGGGACCTGCGGCGGCAGGCTTGCAATATCGCTGGTGCTGGCTGCGCTGTGACCGGTGGACTCCAGTTGCACAGCAACTGGGCAACTTTGGGTCGTGAGCCAAATCAGCTGCCGCGTTTGATGCCGCGGGTGGCCAGGACGTTGCGCACGAGGCGGATCATGTCGGCGGGCTCGTAGGGCTTTGGCAGCACGGCGGCGAAGCCGTAGCTGGCGGGCTTGGCCATCACGGGATCATCACTGTAACCACTGGAGACGATGGCGAGCACGTCGGGATCGAGCGCGCGAAGTTTTTCCATGGTGCGCACGCCGCCCATGCCATTGGGGATGCTGAGATCGAGGATGACCATGTCAAAGACGCGGCCTTGATTCATGCTGTCTTGATAAATGCGGACGGTTTCGCTGCCCTCGGCGCTTTCGGTGACTTCAAAGCTCTGGCTGGTGAGATTGCGCACGAGGAGATTGCGCACGAGGGGGTCGTCTTCGAGCACGAGAATGCGCGGCTGGCCCACGGGGGCATCGGGCGCGGCATCGAACACGCCGCTGAGGCCAAAGGTATCCGCTTCCTCGGCATCGGCATCGAGCGGCACGTAGAAGCGCACGGTGGTGCCGTGACCGGAGTCGCTGCTGACGGTGAGCGTGCCACCGTGTGCCTTGGCGATGGATTCGCAGACGGTGAGGCCGAGGCCGGTGGCGTTGTCACTTTTCCGTGTGCTGAAATAGGGCTCGAAAATGTGCGGCAGGTGGTCCGCCAGGATGCCCTCGCCAAAGTCCTGCACCTCAATGGCGAGGCCTGAGGGCTGGAAGTTTTGATCGGTGACCATTTCACCTGGAAACATCTGTGCGTGATCCGGTGCAAAGGCGCGGATGATGATCTGGCCTCCGTTCGGCTGCGCCTGCTCGGCATTGCGAATGAGATTGCCGATCAAGCGACGGATCTGCGAGGGGTCGATAGGCACCGGTGGCAATCCAGGCTGCACTTCAATGCGGTAGTCAATGCGGCTGGCGCGTGAGTGGTGGGTGAAGAAATTGTCGATGAGTTCACCCATGTTGGTGAGCCGCTTGATCGGCGCACCGCCGCGCGCAAAAGTCAGCAATTGCTGCACCAGATTCTGAGCCTGCAGGGTGGCCTGTTTGGCCGTGTGCAACTCCGGCAGCACGATGGCATTGCGCAGACGCATCTCGGCAAGTGAGATGTTGCCGAGCAGGACGGTGAGCAGGTTATTGAAATCATGCGCAAAGCCACGCGCGAGCAGCCCCAGGGACTCCAGACGGTCCAGACGGCTGCGGCGCTCCGCCTCCTCACGTTTTGCCGTCACATCCTGCACCAGTAGGAGCAAACCCTCACCAAATGGGTAGCCGCGCAGCTCCAGCCACGCGCGTTTCGCTTCAAAATAGAGATCTCGGCTTACGGGCTCACGGTGCAGCAGCGCATGCGCGAAGGCCTCGTGATGGACATCGCGCGTGGCGGCAGGCAAAATGTCCCACAGCGACATGCCGAGCAAATTTGGCAAGGTGCGCTCAAAGAGCCGCAGGGCGCTGGCATTGGCATAGGTGAGGCGCCAGCGTGAATCCAAGGCAAGAAGAGGGTCGGAGATGCTCTCCACAACGTCCACGAGTGGCGCGCTGCTTTGTGGGGTGATCGGAGCGGCCACGAGCTCGGCTTCCTGTGCCTGTGCACGGAATAGAATGATCAAACCCGTGAGATTTCCCTGCGCATCACGCAGCGGCGTGCTGCGGTCCTGGATCGGAATGCGGGCACCTGACCGCGTGGTGAGCCAGACGGTGCGCTCGGTAGCCAGATCGCCTGTTTCTGGTGGCAGCATCTCGGCGGGCTCGCCTGTGCCTTGAAAAATACGGAACACTTCATTCAAGGAACGGCCCGCAGCCTCCTCGGTGCTCCAACCCGTGGCACGCGCCGCTGCCGGATTCATGAAAACAATGCCGCCAGCCAAATCGGCCGCGATGACACCATCCGCTAGGCTTTGGAAGGCCTCAAAATAACTATGCTCACGCCGCCGCCGCTCGATCTCCCCAAGGTGACGCTGCGCGGCCACCTCCACCGCCAATCGCAGCTCGTCGTGATTGAAAGGCTTCAACAAATAACCCTGAGGGTGTGTTTGGCGTGCCCGCGCCACCGTTTCCAAGTCCGCACAGGCCGTGACATATACAATGGCCACCTGGCTGCGCTGCTGGAGCTGCTTTGCCGTTTCGATGCCGTCCATCTGACCCGCGAGGTGGACATCGAGCAGAACGAGGTCTGGCCGCAGCTCATCAAAGCGCTCACACGCCTCCTCACCCGAGGCACATAAGCCCACGACGAGGTAGTCGAGCTTTCCGAGGGTCGCGGCCATGTCACAGCCAACGAGGCCCTCGTTTTCGACGATTAAGATGCGGATGCGTTCAGTTCCGGTCATTGGAGGAGTTGAGTGACCATCTTAACTCCAATGATTTGTAAGCGCCATAACAATTAAAGTAACGGCGACAGTTTAGTTGGCCCTCTTTCGGTCCAATCCAAAAATGTGATAGGAGCCATACAAATTGATGGCGCACATCTAGATGCTAACGGCATGGTTTCAAAGAGAAGGCATTGTCACCCATACGCGTCTGCCCAAGGGAAAGCCAACCAGCGTGCTGACCGTGCTGCTTGCCTGTTGATGGAGTGCCAAGCAACTCAAAGCAAGTCTGGGAGAACCTTCTCTTGCCAAACCAGACGCGACTTCCTAACCTCGCCGACTTATGAGCGACAAATCACCTGTGAACTGGGAACAATTGGAGGCAAAGCCGGAATTCCGCGCGCTCTTGGCGCGTAAGTCGCGCTTTATCATCCCTGCGACGATCTTCTTCCTGACCTACTATCTTGCACTGCCGATCCTCGTTGGCTACTACCCCGAGTTGATGAAAAAGAGGGTCTGGGGAGAAGTGAATGTGGCCTACTTCTTTGCGTTATCGCAGTTCTTCATGGCATGGATCATGGCTTTCCTCTACGTGCGCGTCGCTGCGCAGTGGGATAAATCCGCTGCTTCAGTCATTCACGGCCAAGAATGAATCCTTTGGCGATCTAGACCCTTTTTGACCTTACTTCTATTATGTTTTCCGTTCCTTTGATCATGTTTCTCAGCTTCGTGGCACTCACGTTGCTCATCACCTTCTGGGCTGCCAAGAAAAACACCGGTGCCAGTGCCTACTTCGCCGCAGGGCGCAGCATCACCGGCTGGCAGAACGGCCTCGCCGTCGCTGGTGACTACATGAGTGCGGCTTCCTTCCTGGGCATCTCAGGCATGATCTGCTTCTACGGCTATGACGGCTTCATGTACTCGGTGGGCTTTCTCGTCGCTTACATCACCGTGTTGCTCATCGTCGCTGAACCACTGCGCAACGCAGGTAAGTACACCATGGCGGACTTGCTCGCCTATCGCCTCAAGCCGCGACCCGTGCGCGCGCTGGCATCCCTCAGCACGCTGACGGTTTCCACCTTTTACATGATCGCGCAAATGGTGGGTGCCGGTGTGATCATCAAACGCCTCATCGGTCTTGATTTCGCACCCGCTGTGATCGGTGTGGGCGTGCTGATGCTCGTCTATGTCGTCTTCGGCGGCATGCTGGCTACGACTTGGGTTCAAATCATCAAAGCCCTGCTGCTGATCGCAGGTGCCCTGCTGCTCAGCTATCTGGTTCTGAAATTTCATCACTTCAGCTTCACCGAATTCTTCAACGCCGTCTCTAAAGCCGATTACGCTGGCACCGCACCACCGAAGAACCTCATGGAGCCCGGCCTCAAATTTGGTGTCGCCGTTGCGGGTCCTTGGGGGCCATTGGATCTTGTCTCACTCGGTCTCGGCCTCGTTTTGGGTACCGCTGGCCTGCCACACATTCTGGTGCGCTTTTACACCGTGCCAGATGCCAAAACCGCCCGCTCTAGCGTCGTTTGGGCCATGGCCATCATCGGCCTCTTTTACATCATGACGACCTTCTTCGGCTTCGGAGCTGCCACCATCTTGAAAAAGTCCCTCATCATGGTCGGTGACAAACCGGACACCAACATGGTAGCTCCGATCCTTGCTCAGGTGCTCGGTGGCGAAATGTTCTTCGCCTTCATCAGTGCCGTCGCGTTCGCCACCATCCTCGCGGTGGTCGCCGGCCTCACCATGAGCGCCAGCGCCAGCTTCGCCCACGATTTTTACTCCAACGTTATCCATCACGGCAAAGAAAACCGTCCGGGCATGGAAGTGAAGGTCGCCCGCATCACCGCCTTCTGCGTCGGAGCCGTCAGCATCGGCATCGCCATCTATCTCGGCCCTAGCGTGAACGCCGCCTTCCTCGTTGGCTTGGCTTTTGCCGTCGCTGCCAGCGCCAACCTACCCGTCATCATCTTCAGCGTCTTCTGGAAGCGCTTTAACACCACGGGAGCCGTCGCAGGCCTCAGTGTTGGCCTCGCATCTTCGATCATCCTGATCCTGCTTAGCCCGAACGGTCTCTTCGGCAAAGCCGGTGCCATCTTCCCACTCGAAAACCCCGGCATTGTCAGCATCCCGATCGGTTTCCTTGCTGCATGGCTTGGAACCATCCTCACGGCTCGCGATCCCGAAGCAGAAGCCAAGTTCGCCGAACTCACCGTCCGAGCCCACACTGGACTCGGTGCCGAGAAGGCGACGGCGCATTAATCGTGCTGCCTGTTGGCGATCAGCCAAGCAGGTTTTCCCCTCGGTTCTCCTTTTGATGGATGGTTACGGGCCAGCCGGGGAATTGATTTGTCGGCTTGCCATCGGTGGCGTCGATGAGGAAGCGGAAGGACTCGATGAAGTAAGTTTTCTTTTCCGTGTCGAAGGTGATGAAACCGAAGCCGCTGGCCTTTTCGTGGGCCTTGTCATAGCGATTTGGGGCTTTGCCGACTTGAGGATTTCCGACGGCGTAGATGTAGGCTTTGTTGCCGAGGCCATCGAGATACTCACCCGTGTTTTCCTGTCCATGTTTGGGCCGATTCGTATGCGGCATTTTCATCTCATCAGGCCGCCACCAGCGCGGATAACCAGCGGCGATGGCAGGCGTGCAAAAGGACCAATTGCTGTCGCGCTGCTTGTCCACGCCGTATTGAGCGAGTGTGGTCAAATGCTGATCGCCATTGATGTGCAGAGCCATGGAGGGACGCAGGATATCGATCGCGCGATTGCGTGGTGTTTGCGGCCAGCCACCGGAATCGAGATCGGCTTTCAAATAGCCATCTTCGCTGCCGTGATGCGTGGCGGCATTGATGAAGACAGTTTGACTGAGCAACGCTTTGAGCGTGTGATCGCGCCAATCCTGAGCCCATTGTTTCAGGAAGGCTTCTTGGCGCTCGCCCAGCATTACGAGACCGGGTTTATCGAGGGCCGCCGTGTCGAAGTTGGCATCCTGAACGTGGTCGGCACGGCCACTTCCCGTATCGACATGCTCGGGTCCACTTTTCCACTGACGATCCGCGATGATAGCAAAGCTGACACCGCCATAGACCATGTCGCCATAATAAACACTGATGTCCTGCAAGAGCGGCTTCGGATCAAAGGCGTCAGGGTGATGCGCGACATTGGTTTTGTGCACGGCATTCACCATGCGCGCAGGCTCGATGTAGCCACCTTTGGAGGAAGCCCCAGTGTCACCGACGTCCATCTTTTTGCCGCCTTCGCCCCAGATGTTGCCTTGGAAAACGTCATGATCATCAGGCAAACAAAGCGTTGGAGCATTGCGCATGACTTCGCGGAAAGCCCAGCCGTGCTGGTAAAATTTGCGCAGGTAATTGAGGATCGCAGGCTCAGCAGGTTCGCGGATGAGACCGAAGCCGCCGTGGTTCTCATAAATCTGGTCGCCCGAGAAAAAAACGAGATCAGGATCGAGTTTGACCAAATTTTCAGCCACAGGTGCGTAAGGGAAGCCGTAGTCGTTTTGGCAAGTGAGAGCGGCCATGCGCAGCGGTCGGCCTTCAGGATTGGCTTTGATGGTGCCGGTCCATTCGTTCGGTGTTTCGCTGCCATCTTTGTGTTTCTCGCGGTACACAAGCTTGTAGGGAGTGGCGGTCTTTGCATCCCAGTTCGGAACACGGAAAGTGGCCACCCAGGCATCAGGATCGAGCTTGGCCGTACCGATTGATTTCCATGTTCCATTTTGCTGAACGTGTAGCTCGACTTCTTGATTGTCCTGCGCGCCCATGGGTCCAGTGAGAGCGCTGATTTTCATGACAAAGCCTTCCGCAGTGCGCGAGTCACTCAGCGAATACATGGACCACAAAATGGGGCCAAACTTTTGCTGGGGTGAGACTGCGAAAGCATCACCTTCGAGCGTCCAGTTTTGGAAACGATAGCGGCCACCACCCGTACTGGCAGCGTCCTTGCCTTTACCTTTTTTCTTGGCAGCGCCGGCGGCTCCAGCATTGAAGTTGTTCGCTAGCGAAACGTTGCCAAGCAGCGCTTCAGCTGAGACGGAATCGGTGAGTGTGGCGAGTTCTTGGCCGCTTTCAGGATTCGTCGCAGTGAGTGTCAAAGCGCACTTTTCGCCTTCAGGAGTGCCTTTGAGTGTCAGCCGGATTTTCTCGAGCTTAGCACCATTGGGGAGCACCGTGGTTTGGGTGCCGAGCAGAAGCTGATCACCCTTCCAAGCGGCATCGAAGCCTTTGAGCACAAAGCAATTGCTACGGTGCTCATTGATCTCGCTGCGGATGCCAATCCGGAAGCCGGCGCCACCGTCCGTGGTTTTCACCTCGAGCCGAGTGAGTGTGACCGACATCGTGAAAGCACCCTTTTTGGCAATCTGATGCGTCAGTGAATGCACACTGCGGCCCGCGCCTGCATTCAGGCACTCCGCACCACCTTCACTCACACGCCAGTCTTCCATCGGGTTCGCCCAAAACTCGCCACCGAGAAACACCCGGTCATTTGTTTTAGCCCAATCCGTTGCGACCGATTCTGCGGCAGCAACGGATGCCTGCCGCCCCGCGATCCCAGCGAGTGTTCCAGCAGTGATCAGTTTGAAACTAGTGCGACGAGTGATTTTTGATGTCATGCTCGTTGGGAACGCATCGAACTCACTGCTTTTTCGTTTATTTGATTGGGCGTCGTCTCTCACCCCGACGTTGCGAATGACCAACTTGAAGACGCTAGGCCTGTAGCATGGCCTGGAACTCCTTCA
>JANOBP010000013.1:0-6968 GCA_031411715.1 Verrucomicrobiaceae bacterium
GCCCACCGATGTCGATGTTCTCGATGGCCTCCTCCAGCGTCACATTCTTCTTGGCCACCGTCTGTTCAAACGGATACAAATTCACCACCACCAGATCAATAACCGGAATGCTGTGCTTCTTGGCATTGCGCTTGTCTTCATCGTTGTCACGGCGCTGCAGCAGACCTCCGTGGACCTTCGGGTGCAGGGTCTTGACGCGTCCATCGAACATCTCCGGGAACCCGGTGTAGTCGGAAACATCGATCACGGCCAATCCTGCCTCTTTCAGGTGCTTGGCCGTGCCCCCAGTCGAAAGGAGCTCGACATTGAGTGCGGCCAGACCTTTGGCAAAGTCGAGTAAACCAGATTTATCTGAAACGGAAAGGAGAGCGCGGGCGATGGGCATGGGAGAGAGTGTGGATGCTGAGAAAGCGGAGGATTTAGGCCCACGCAAGTAATTCGGTGCAGTGTGCCTGCCACCTCAATGGCAACCGCAACCCGTGCCACAGGAGGCACCGCTGCTCGTGGTCGTACTGGCACCACCCATGACTCCGGTGCCACCGATGGGCACACGCCGCACAGGTGCCCCACTGTCAGGGTGCTGTGTGAGCGCGGCGTCCTTCATGCTCTGGCGCAATTCGAAACGCTTGGGCTGTTCAGTTTCAGTCTGGGGAATGGTTTCGTAAACGTATGTCGGCATGGGCGTGTGAGTTCAGGGGCATCAACGCACTAGCTGAAACTCTGGCAACATGCAAATCGCCCAAAGCACATCTTCCACTCCTGCAGCAGTCGGCTTTTCACCCAGCAGCTCCTTGGAGGTGCTCAGCTCCCCCGCACTCGGCTCACGTGACAGCGCATGCCGGTAAAGACTCGTGATCAGATCGCCCTTGTCACTCGCCAGGATCCTCGGCGCACCTTTGGCGATCATTTCGGCCAAAATCCGCCCATTGGCCAAATCGATTGCTTCCAGCGTGGTCAGCTCATTCGGACGCGTTGAGACGATTTGGTCACGGTTTGGCCTTCCGAGCGTCCGCATCAAGAAGTCAGCCTTCATCAGCGATGCACGGATCATTTTGCCAGAAGCCGCCGCGCCTTGTGCCAGTAGAGCCGGTGCTTGGTCATCGATGCTCTTCTGCCAAACCGGCAGTGCCTTGACCACGGTCACTTTTTTCCAATCCTTGGCCTCAAAAGCACCCATGCGACCTTCTTTGCCCGCTGGAGCCTTCGCCGTCCATTCCCACGTCTCGTCGCTACTGATGATCGTCTCCTTGCCTGCGGCATCACGCAGGCGTGCATCAAAGAAGAAGCCCGCCGCATTCGGCCCGTTGCCGCCGTTGGTTGCCAAAGCGATGATCGTGTTCGCGCCCTTCTTGAGAGCTCCTTGGAGCGGCACCGCTGAGATCTTGGACCAATCATCGCCCGCGCTGATCTTCTTATTGTTCACGTAGAGCGTGAATCCATTGTCGCACGTCACCACCGCACTCGCGCTGGCTGGGTCAGCATCGAGCTTGATCGTCTTGCGCAGCGTGACCGCCTCACCGGATGCAGGCACTTTGCCATCCATCGCGCTATCGCCCCAGATCCATTGTCCCTTCACAGACACCTTCTTTGCCAATGCTGGGTCCACTTTGCCGCGTAGCACCGTGGCATCCATTTTCGCTGGAGCTGCTCCAGTGAGCTGTGAAACGGCATCCACAAACTGCTCCGCCGTCATCCGCCGCGCGCGTGGTCCTGCATACACATAACCGTGGTCGTCCACACCTTTGGTGACGATCTGCGACTCCGCTTGATAGGCCTCGGAGCTCACGATCAGCCGCAGCACCTGCTTCAAATCATTCCCGCCTTCCACCAGCGATGTTGCTAGATGATCCAGCAAATCCGAGCTCCACGGCTCGGTCTGCATCGCATCCACCGGATGCACGATCCCGCGTCCCATCAGCCGATGCCACAGGCGGTTGACCATCGTTCTCGGCACGCGGCCATTCTTCGGGTGCGTCATCAGCGCCGCCAGTTGCTTCAGTCGCTCGGGTTGCGCAGCCTTGGCATCCACCTGACCGATTTCCGGGAACAGCCACGCCGCCACCGCCTGCTGTCCGATGGGCTTATCACAGCGGTGAATCTCCAATGGCCGTGACGAATAGATCGCCGCCAGTCCATAAGCCTCACTCAGCTTCCAGCGGTCGATGAAGCTGTCGTGGCATGACGCACACTTCATATTGATGCCCAGGAAGCTCTGGGAAACACTCTGCGCGAACTGGATCTCCACCGTCTGCCCCGCGCTCACCTCACCACGCCATTTGATGCCATCGATGAAGCCCCGGCTCTCATCATTCGGCGGCGCGATGAGTTCCCGCACGAATTGATCGAACGGCTTATTCGACACCAGTGCCTGATACAGCCAGTTGCTGATCTGCTTGCGCCCACCCGTGATGAAACCCGTCCCGCCGTAATCATTGCGCAGCAGATCATTCCAAAACGTCAGCCAGTGCTCCGCGTAGTCCACATCACGTGCCAGCAGGGACTCGATCAAGCGCCCACGCTTCTCCGCCGAGGCATCCCCCGTAAAGGCCGCCAGCTCCAGCTCCGTCGGCAGCAGCCCCACCAGATCCAGCGAAACCCGGCGCATGAAAACCGCATCACTCGCCCGCTTGGGCCGCGCCACCTTCTTCTCCGCCAGATACGCATCCAGAATGCGGTCCACCCCATTCGTCCGCCCATCCACAGCCGTCGGCAGCACCACCCGGCGCGGCTCCAGCGGCGGCTCATAGGCTGGCTTTTTAAAGGCAAAACCCTCCTGCCACTTCACACCTTCATCGATCCATGCCTTCAAGACCGCCACCTTCTCCGCTGCCAGACGATTTCCCTTGGGCGGCATTTGCTCATCGGGATCGGTCGAATGCACCAGCTCCAGCAGCCTGCTCTCAGCGCTCTTCCCAGCCACCACCACCTTGCCGTTCTCACCGCCTGCCATCAGCGCCTCACGGTCATTGAAAGAGAAGCCACCCTTCTTTTTATCCCCTGCATGACACTCCGCACAGTGTTCCCGCAGCACCGGCACCACCTCATGCGCAAAATCCACCGCAGCCTGTGCCGCTGTCGCCAGAAACACCACACTCAAAGTCCAAGTTCGAATCATCATCACCATCCATTCTTAACGCCGCCAAGTCACCCATTCTTCACCCGCTGAAATCTCTGCGCTGCCGCCTCCGAGGGCTGAAGAATGTGTTGCAGGCCTCTGGCCTGCTCCTTTCAGCCCAGAGGGCTGAACCACACTCACAAAGGGGGGGGGCTCATCACGATGCCACGAGTTGAGGGCATCAGCCTCCTCTGCCACGCCTCAGAGGGCAAGGCATTGGCGCGTTGAGTCAGAAGTAGATTTTATTTCTCCGTCAAACCGCAGGAACCGTGCGGTGAATGAAGGCGGCCCCATGTGTGAAAACGCGGTCTGCCGGACCTCGCCGTGTGGCCTTGCCAAAGGAGGGTTCACAACTGACAAACGCCGAAGGGTGGAAGCGTTTGAGACAATCCGAAGGATTGCCCCGCAGGGGTGAACCAAAGCACTTGGCGCAGTGTGGAGATCGACGGTCAATGACCGCCCGCAAGGGTGAGGGAGCCGTGAGGCGCGACGGAATCAACCTGTGGGGGAGCAGGCGAATCAACAGCTTTCTTGATTTCATTTTTCTAAATGGGTTGGCACGGCCAATGCCATTGGTTGGCTCGTGGGTTCAAATATGGGTTATCGTGGAACGAGTGTTTTCCCTTCCATTGATACAACGATACGTGCCACCTCTCCAATTCCAGTCGAGCCTCCACTTTGGTTCTTGGGCGGCTCTAAATCCATTGTCACAATGTAGAACCAAGAGTCGTGTTCGCCATAATTCTCGAGCTTAACCTCTGCTAGTGACCAGCTTGTTTTAGGGTAAATTCTTTCGAGTTGTGATTGAGTGAGTTTGATGGCTTGGCCAACTGTCAGTGGAGGTTCACCTGCTCCATCCCATGGCGTGTTGTGTGGAAAGCTTTTTTCAGTGAAGACTATCTTTTTCCCAAGACATGAATGTTCCATCCACACGTTAATATCGGAACTCTGTACGCATTGGGCCATCGTCATAGATAAAATGGTGTAAACTAAAATTTTTGTGTTCATGGAGTGTGAGTGATTTCAGTTTTTGATTGCCCGCTACAGCAGCACCAAGTCGCAGTTGTGGAGAGTAAAAGGGGTCACGTGATTCATTTGGCGGAATTCTGGAAATTCAGACCTCATGCTTCGAGCATCTTGCGGCAGAGTTTGCTCAGTTTCTTCTCGCCTGGCAAGGTTTTCCCCAGCGCTCCCATTTCACGGCTCACCGTGCTGCGCGCTCCCATGGGCAGCCTCTCGGCGATCCAGTCCAGCGGCACCGTTGTCTCGCGTTTCACGGCCAGTGCGATCAGCACTTTGCGCTCATCCCCACGCGGCAGGGCCGCCAGGGCCACTTCATCCAGACCACGCGCCGGCATCTTGGATGCGAATCTGTCTGGGCATGGCCAAAACGGTCTAAAAAGTGGAATCGCGCAATATGATTCACCTGCCCCCTTTCACTTCTTCAGGATCAAAGGACCGCCATTTGATTTGACGGCCTACGCCAAAAGAAGGAGAGGAGGCTTGGCAGCCTCCTCTCGGTGATGGTTGAGTTCCCTTACCGCGTCGTGCGGGCTGGTGGATTACTTTTTGCCTATATTGGATTGGGCAGCGCCATTCGTCATTTCAGCTTTTTGGGCGTTGGTGATAAAGCCCCCAGCTTTCAATTCGTTGGCCAAGTTCGTGATACAGCTCACATACTGGCCGTGGTTCTTGGCTGTGGCAGCGCACGCATTGACATGATCCTGCACCGTGCAGCCGTTGTCACCCACGGTGTTGTTTACGCTGGTCACTCCAGGCTGGGCACCGTTCACGTCCACCATCTGACGAATGTCGGAGGGTACGCAGTGGTCGGTGTCGTCAGGCACGCCGTCCCCATCAGTGTCCACCGTGTCGGCCTCGAAGTTGATGCGAGCCACGGAGCCATCGGTCAAAGTCACTGTCATACCGTCAATCTGCCCGGTAAAACCCGCCGCCCAGGCACTGCCTGTTTGCAGGGAAAAGGTCAGAATCGTCTGAGTGGACCGGGGTTGGCCGGAGATAGCGTTTTGTGAGCTGAAGGTGGCCCAGTTTGGATCGGTGTAGGAACCGAAGGACGCACCGGAGGCACCCGACGTGGATTCAAAGAACCGCATCTGATTGGTTGGGGCGTCCGAGGACCAGAGGTTCCAGGTGTTGGCTGGATCAATCAAGTTGCTGGAGAAATAGGGCTCCGAGCCGTAACGGTCACCATACCAAGTGGGAGTGGATACATCTCCGGCATAGGGTTTGGTGTAGATGACGAGCGACCAGTCACGCGCTTCCATCGTGTGCGTGGTGCCTTTTTTCGTCCAGTAGCTGATGCTGGCGACTTCACCGACAGTGACGCTGCGGCCAAACAGGCTTTCTGGAGTGAAGTAAGCGTCCGTCTTGCCAATGCCATTGGAGGCAATGCTCGAGGTTGGGAACCCAGGTGCGGGATCGCCGGGGACGCCGATGGTATTGTTGGAGTCATAGACGCCGGCCGAAGTCGGAGTGACGGTGAAGTTCGTCGTGGCGCCAAAGGCAGCACCCGTTAGAACAAGGCATTGTAGGGCCGCGAGGCCGCTGAGGTATGGTTTTTTCATGGGCCTCACGCTAAGGAGTGCACCAGCCTTCTTCCATGGGGTGAAACCCTTTTTAATTGAAAGATGACATGGGGCCGGCGATTCATTTGGCAGAATTCTAGAACTTCAGACCTCATGCTTCGAGCATCTTGCGGTAGAGTTTGCTCAGTTTCTTCTCGCCTGGCAAGGTTTTCCCCAGCGCTCCCATTTCACGGCTCACCGTGCTGCGCGCTCCCATGTGCAACCTCTCGGCGATCCAGTCCAGCGGCACCGTCGTTTCGCGTTTCAGCGTCGCCTGCAAGGCTCTGACCTTCGGGCAAACCACGGCCTGCGGTTGCTCCCTCCTCCAGCGCCCTCTTGGCCAGATGCTCCAGGTATCGACGCCAGAGCCTTCAGGAACATCTTCCGATCCTCATCATCCCGGTCAATCGCCTCCCGCCGGTCTCCCCGCGCCATCACAGGATCAAGCGCGCCAGCATCTTGGATGCGAATCTGTCTGGGCATGGCCAAAACGGTCTGAAAACTGGAATCGCGCAATATGAATCACCTGCCCCCTTTTACCGTTTCCAGCACACACCGGAAACCGCTATCAGTCATCTGACGATAATCGGGGGTCATGTAGTTACGACGCGATGAAAGTAAACTGGTTCGCCCATAATAACTCCATGAAGCGCCGCGCAATACGTGGCGGTGCTTGTCCTCGTTGGCCCAATCCTCGCACCACTCCCAGACGTTACCTCCCATATCAAAGATTCCCAGTTTGTTCGGGTTAAAGGTCATAACGGGGGCTGTAGTTGAGTGGCCGTCAGTGTAGTTTTGGATGACGGGTTCGGCGGGTAGCTCCGCCGTGAGACTCGTGTCCGCATAGTTTCCGGCACCTTTCGGTGGTGGCCACTGTACTCCCCAAGGGTAGATGTTTTCAACACTTCCACTCAGGCTCTCGGGCGTCGTGTCCGTTCTGATTTTTTCATCTGCCCCAATGCCGACGGCAACGCTCCACTCACGATCCGTTGGCAGTCGATAAGTGCGCCCTTCCTTTTTGCTCAGCCATGCGCAAAAGGATTGGGCATCATCCCAGCTTACTGCCACTACCGGATGATCGTCCCCCCAACCCACGGAAGCGCCTTTATAGCGTACATTTTGCCAAGACTTGTTTGTTCCCGGATTCTCGGCGGCAAATGCGGAGTAGTCCTGCCGCCGTGTCTCGTGAATGCAGAACAGCACCTTTGTCCCTGACACTGGCACGAACTTCATGCCGAGGCTGTTGGTGAGAACGCTATCTAAGGTCT
>JANOBP010000014.1:0-5751 GCA_031411715.1 Verrucomicrobiaceae bacterium
CGACCATGATGGTCAAAGCAACTTGCTTGAATACGCCTTTGGCACTGCTCCGCAGACCAATGGCAGTGCACCACTGGTGTATGATGAAGTGACCAGCGGCCCGAGCCATTACATGCGGATCACCGTCCCCAAAAATCCCGCAGCCACGGATGTAACATATGTAGTCGAGGCATGCGGCGATCTATTGAACTGGAGCAGCGTGGGACTTGTCATTGAGAGCGACACAAGCACTCAACTCCGGGTGCGCGACAACGTGCCAATGAGTAATAGCACTCCGAGATTCATGCGCGTGAGAGTGAATCGATAAAAAAAGCAACCTGCCTTATGGCAGGTTGCTTTGATCTGATAACCTTCTGAGATGGATTATTTCTTGAGCAGATCACGGATCTCCGTGAGCAGCACAATGTCAGCCGCAGGAGCTGGAGGGGGTGCAGCGGCTTCCTCTCTCTTCATCATCGACATGAGCTTGTTCGCAGGCTTAACGATGACGAAGAAGACCACGGCCGCAGTGATGAGGAAGCTGATCAGGGCGCCAATGATCCCACCGAGATCAAGCTCGATTGTCTTCTTGACGAATTCCATCACGGCTTTGTCGCCATCCATGAGGGGCTTACCATCGGCACCCAACTTGGCAACCTCGATCATGGTATCCCTGATCGGAATGGTAAGTTTTGGACTCGGGCCACCACCGAAAAGGCCTAGGATTGGTTCTACAATGCCTTTGGTGAAGGCATTAACGATGGAGCCGAAAGCGGCACCGATGATCACACCGGTGGAGAGATCGACGACATTTCCTTTGAGGATGAAGACTTTGAATTCTTTAAGCATGTGTTTGTGATGTTGGTTTGAAGGTGAGAAATCGATTTGACCACGCTACCGGCTACTTCGTCAATTTCTATCGGAGGGTGCGTGGAATGAATACTGACTGCATGCCAGCGGCAGCGGCGGCTTGGATGCCGCTGTTGCCATCCTCCAGCACTAGACACTCGCTGGCAGGTACTCCGAGGCGCTCGGCAGCGAGGAGAAACATATCAGGCGAAGGTTTGCCGTGCTTCACATCCTTGGGTGTGATGATGGTCTCGAAGAGGTGCCGCAGCCCCGTAGCCTCCAAGCAGCCGCGAACGGTCGGCTCCTCGCTCCCTGAGGCCACCGCAATGGGAAATCGTCCAAACATGGCTTTGGCAAACTCAGCAACGGGATGCACGGCTTGCACCTCGGGTATGCGCTGACGGAAAATATGCGCCTTGGCTTCATCCACGCTGACGGGATCAATGCTGGTGCCGTGCTTGGCATTGAGGATGCGGACGACGTCTTGCTCCTTGATGCCAGCGTGTGCGTAAAACTCCTCCTCGGTGAATTCAAACGGCGCATCATGCAGTTTGAGCGACTCACACCAGGCGACGTAATGCAGTGGCATGGAATCGACCAATGTGCCGTCGCAGTCAAAGATGTAGGCTTGAAAGGGGTAGTCGGGGATTTCGAGTTTCATCAGTTCATTCATTTGTTTTTACGATCCACCCGCCAGGGCCGATCCGCGCACCAAAACATCCAGGAAGCGCTCTTCAAAGGACTCATCACTGCCCACCTGCATGAAGTCAATGCGGTGGCTGGCGCATTCACGCGCGAGATTCTCGGCAAAGGCATCAAACGTCTCCACATAGCGTTGCACATCTCGTTTGGTCAGCCAGAAACGGCGGCGCTCGCCTGTCTCAACCTCGGTGAGCTCGAGCTCGCCTTCCAATTGAGGTGCGCGCTCGTCCGGGTGCACAATTTGGAGGAAATGATGCTCTCCAGGCCATGCGGAGACACGTGAAACAGCTTCAGTAGCACTGCCGATCTCATGCCCAAAGAAGTCACTGATCACAAAGATGATGCCAAAGCGCTGCTTGCTGGGCCGATACTCCTCAAAGCAGCGCTGCAAGTCTGTGGTTCCATCGAATTTCAGGCGTGAGACAGCCTGGATGACCTTTTCGATGTTCCCCTGACCTCGCAGCGGTGGCAACTCCTGGTGCACCGTGCCGCTCATCGAGTACAAGCTCACGCGCTGCTGCGCACTCAATGCCAGGTAAGCCAGAGCCACGGCGAAGCGCAGCGCCTGCCGTCGCTTCTCCGGGAAGGGTTGCGCCATGGACGTGCTGGTATCGATGAGGATGTGCAGATTGAGTTCCTGAGTCTCCTCATAGAGACGCACAAAGAGTTTATCCAGGCGCGCATAGAGCCGCCAGTCGATGGCTCGGTAATCCTCACGCGGTGTGTAGTGGCGGTAGTCCTTGAACTCACGCGTGAAGCCCGTCGCCGGCGAGGACTGCGCGCCACGCCGCATGAGTTGCTTGCGCTTCCTCAGCCGCAGCGCCAGCACGCGCAGCCGGTCCAGGAAGGCGGCGTCGAAAAGCTCGTCGTGGGTGAGGGTGTCTGTCGGCATCAGTTCCTACTGGATGACGCTGCGAAAATAGCAACGGCGATGCTTGCCGGAATCGACAGCACGAGAATACGCAGCAGCCACAGGGCGATGTCAGCCTGCGGCTTGATGGCACGCGTCATGATGCTGCTCATGCGCTGCGGGCCGACGATGGCGGAGAGAATGTCTGCGGTGATGTCCTTGCCACCCATGCAGTTGGTGTAAAGCGTGCCAATGGTGTAAATCACACCCCATGGGATGCCCCACCATCCAATGAGCATGGACAGCACCGTCCAAGGCCATGCGCTGGCCCCACAGCCCTCACCCGCACGGTAATAGCGCAATCCCGTGCTGCGTTGGAAGCTCATCACGATGATGGAGAAATTCCACAGAAAGACGCGGAAGCGACCGCCACGTAGGATGTCGTCCTCGATTTGCTGAATGGTCATTCCCTCAGTTCCTGCGACAGGCCGACCATTGTCGAGCATGGGTTGATTCAGGTAAGCGTTGACGTCGTCTTGAGACCAATTCGACTCGGTAGGAATGGGTGGAGGTGAATTCATGAATAAGTCGCCTTTGAAGCAGGTTTTCATCAGGCTGGCAAGATTACACATTGCTTTATCGGCCGAATAAATGCTAAACCGGCCGCTGCATGAAAATTCATCCCCCTTCCAGCTCACGTGGTTTCATCAGCATTGGATGCTTACCCTATTTGATCGCAATTGTACTCTTGGTCATGGGAGTTCAGGCCATTTACACCGTCCTCAAGAACCGTGAGCCGCTAAGCATCAGCGTGAGTGAATACATCGCCAAAAAACCCAGCGTCGAATGGGTAAGCTTCACCAATGCGTCGCTGAATCTTCTGGAGTCCGCGCATTTGACGAAATACAACGCCATCACCGAGGTCTTCATCCCTGTGCGTGAAGGCGGTGAGCCCTTGGGCAGTCCTGTGCAGATTTTACTCTCGACGAAGAAGCCCGAAGTGATCGCCGCTTTAGGTGACCTCAAAGCATCCACAAGTTCTAGCGAGGCTGCAGGTGCTGCGATGAAGCGTCAGGCCGCGCAAATACTGGTCAAGCGTGATGTAAGCGGCCTGATCCGCTTTGGCATGGATGAGGACTCCAAGACACGGTCAAAATTGGAGGGGTTGGATATGAATCTGGCGAAGGACTTTGTGATCTTGAATGATGGTGAGAAGCCAGATCTACTGAAAGGTGTGCTCATGCTCGCGGGTGGGTTGGTGTTAGGCCTGTACTTGCTCCGCCGTGCGGGTAGTCAGCCTGCCGGGCCACCGCCGGTGCCCGTACCCAATCTGCCACCGAAAATGTGAGGCCGGCTCACGGCTTTTCATCGCTGAGAAAGCGTTGATACAAAAAGGAAGCGGCTAGTGCGATCACGGCCACCACGATCAGCGCTCCGATGCGGAAGATGCTCTCGATGTTGGCGAGGTCGTGAAAAAAGAGCTTCAGTAGAGTCACTGCCAGCAATCCCACGCCTGCATAGCGTGTCGGCGCGTTGCGCTGCCAAAAGCCGATAACCAACAAGCTCAGAGCAAACAGCGCCCAGGCGATGCTGTAAGTCATGTCTTGAGCGAAACTTCCATCAAAGTCGAATGCGATGGATCTGCTTCCCTCCGTGGTGAACGCATCTGCGATCTCGATATTCAGCAAGAGGAACAACAAGATGCCGCCCATGGCACAAAAAACACCCCGAAGATTGATTTGGCCCCAAAGATGCCGCGGTGGTGTGAGCCACTTTGCTGCTGCAAAGATGGCCAGTGCGGAGAGTGAGTAAGCGTAGAGCTGCCAGTTCAGGATCGCCGTTTCACCGCGAGTTTGATAGGAAAGCACGGCTGGATTCAACGCCAGTCGTACAAACGCCGCTACCAACAGCGCCGTCCCTGTGCCGCGCAGTCCTTGATGTGGGACACGTCGGAAGAGCCAGCACAGCGCGGCACCTTCCAGCGCCCAGCCAATGGTAATCCACTGCTTCTCAAACTGGATCAGAAAGATCAGCGTGACGAAAAACAAAACGACACCGCTTAACCAGGCCAATTGCGTTAAGCGCGCCGGATTCTCCACTCCATGGCGCTTTAGCACCCATACGAGCAGCATCATTGGCGCAACGACAAAGGCGGCTGGCAGCAGTCCCATCATCGAATTCGGCCATGCGGCATCCACCAAGCGATACACCAGTCCAAACGTGCCTAAACCCGCTACTGCGGCTGCAATCCATGGCAACTGGCGGTTTGCCAGCAGCTTCGCAAACACCAGGGGGAAGATCGTGAAGACCGTGTAGAAGCCCACATACCATAGCAGCGGCATCACGGCGTGCTCCGCACTGAAACTCTGCGCGTGCCAGGACCATTCCAAGGCCAGTACACAACCCAGCGCCGTCGGCACCAGCACCGTGATGCCGCTGATGCGCGTCAGCCCGAGCAGGAAAACCACGAGCAACAATGCCAGCCCAAACATCGGGGAAGGATCCGCCACTTGCAGATGTAGCGTGGCAAGGATCAGCAGCGCAAAGGGTAGCACTGCGGAACTCACTGGCAGCATCTGCGAAAAAGCTGCCTTCGGCATCTTGCGTGCCATGAAGCTGCTGGCGATGCCAAACAGCACTGCAAAACCGCCGATAACGATCAGGAACTCCGTTAAACTGCCCGCGAGTCCTACCGGCAGCCTGAACAACCACACGCCTGCCGTGAGTAACGTCAGCGCCAGTGCCGCCAATACCGGGACCAATGCGCCACTCATCACCGCGAGTCCGATGATGAGTAAATCGACCAGCAAAATGGCTGGCCAAATCATCACGCTTACCTGATCCAGGCAAAGAACCGGTAGCAGTAGCAAAACCAGCGTGATCACCGGCGTCCAACTCATCGCCTGCGTCGTTGTCTTCTCACGCTTCTGCCACAGCACCGCAAAAGCCGTGTGAAGAATGCCGAAACCCAAATAAATGGCCAGTGCATATGGGAGCAGTTCTGCGGTGAGTTTATTCGTCGTCCACAGTGCCAGATGAATGAAGGTCAACGTCGCCACCACACCTTGCGCGGCTGACACGCGCGGTTGCAGCCACACGATGCTCATCACCAGTGCGTTGATGCCAAACACAAAGATGTACAGCAGTGTCGGGCGCTCGGTGATGGCTCCAAATTCAAGAAAAACGAACGACGCCACCATCGCGCTGCCACATAAAGCCAAGGCGGAGCTAGATGGAAACACATCGTCATCATCCCGCTGCCGAGACCACCACGTCGCGGCAGCAAAGAGCAGCGCAAAACCCAAAAAGACACTCACAGGCACCCATGTCGCCGCGCCGATGGCATACCTCGAACTGTGGAAAAACTTCAC
>JANOBP010000015.1:0-13965 GCA_031411715.1 Verrucomicrobiaceae bacterium
GCGCTTGGAGTCATGCAAGAGGATGAAGTTGCAGCGCGCAGCGCTCCAACAGAGTTGATGCCAGCGCGACTTGCCTTCGACGAGCAGGCTGCCGACCGGCCCATCGACGAAACACCAGTCAGCGAGCGCAGAGAGGCCACTGAGTTGCGGTTCATGGTGCGTGAGGCAGATCGTGAGGTTTTGATGCTTTTGGAAATGAGCCGCATGAATGCAATAGGCACGCGCGCTGGTTTCGCAGGTGGTAACTCGGCTGCCAGCAGCGAGAAGGACACTTGTGCTGGCACCAGGTCCAAATTCAACAACGCGCCTCAAGCCTTGTTGGCAAAGTTTCTGCGCTAGATTTTGCAACCACACAAGCTCGGAGGAGTCCAGCGACCAACTCGGCGGCGGTGGGTTGCTCACAGCGGCCTGAAGCAATTGGAAGCGGCTTGATACAGGATAACCGCCGGCATGCAGCGCCCAAATCTGGGGCGGTTCATAAGGGTACTTGTTGCGCATGTACCAATTCCAACCCGAGTCGATGACGCGCACTGGAAGACCGAGGTGATGTGCCGCCGCATTCAGATAAACCTCATCACACTTGCGACTGACAGCATCCTGCAACTCAAGAGCGAGGCGGATGACTTTGTCCCATTGCGGCAGCGTGGGATCAAAGGTGAGGAAGCCACTGGTGATGCGACAGCGCGGATCGTAACCATATTCGCGCGCATCGGAATCTGCCATGTCACCCGGGATGGGCGAGCCAGCGAGCCACGGACCGAGTAGAGCGCGGATCTCTTCGTGACAAGGACGTATCAGCCACCAATCGGCATCGAAGAAAAAGCGCCAGCCGTTCTTGGCCGCATCGCGAAGCGATTCAAGCTTCACACGATGGCCGTCGGCTGCCGCGCTGCGCAGCACATCGACCTCAATGCCAGTATATCGCCAGAAGCGGATGGCGGCCTCATGGCCGAGTGCTTCAAATTCGGGGCTGACGACGGTGACCGCGCGCATGATTTCATGGATTGGGTAAGACTTCGACCGCCATCACCATTGGTGCAGGCACACGCATATGGGAGATAATGGAGAAAGCGACGACAGGATCTGCATCTCTAGCACCGCGCCAATCGAGACGGAAGAAGGCCAGGCCGTGCTCTTTTTGAATGGTGTACTCACTGTAGCCGTGCCACGCGATGACGTCGTCCGGAGCACGCGCGACCATGCCGGCGGGTGGATTCCAGCAATCCCAAACATTCTTCCCATAGATCAGCGGAATAACGACTGATCCACCGCTGCTTCGCCGCAGAAAAAGACTGCCGATCACATGATCCTGTAGCGAGCCGCCCTCACGAATGTTACACGCACCCAGCAAGAATGAGACATGCCGAGCTTCACCTCCAAGTGGAATCCAGCCTGCGGCGCGTGGCAGCATGCGATCAGCACTCATCCGCAGGTTTTTTCCAGCGAGCTGAATGAAATGTCCGCTCTCAAATGAGAAGCCAGTCTGCGGAATGGAATTGGGCACGACTTCGAGGGTGTTGCCCGCGCCACCGATCCATTCGTCACGTTTTGAGATCATTGACCATGGTTTTAAATTCACTGCACGCGGAAGGGCATTGTTTAAAGCGCTCTCGGGCAGAAGGGGCGGTATTTGCAGGAAACCTGCATACGCTTTCCAAGCCAGTGAAGCCACTTGTTCAGCTTCGGCGTTGCGACCGAGTTTTTCCAAAGCTTGAGCACGGCGCAGGCTTATCCACGGCTTATTGGTGTTCTTGAGAGTCAGCGAGCCAACTTCCAACCACTGTTCGAGGATGCATTCTTGATTGATCTGAAGTTCCAGCGGCAGCGAGTGACCGTGCCAACTGGTGAGCGCAGCTTTGGCCTCTCCGGCGAATTTTTCCTCTGGTGCGGTAAGGGCTTTGATGCCCAGCATGGCGGCGGCGGCGAGGAGTTCGCCCTCGGGGCCTTTGTCCTTCGCGCGGATTGCGTCCACGGCATGCCATAACTCCCACCATGCGACGACCTCGTCCGGATTGCGCTCCACCATCGCTAATGCACGCGCCAGTTGGTCCTCTGCGTGGTGAGGTTGTTTTTCCGGCAAGCGCTTCTCACGCTGCAAAGATCGTGTGGCATCATACTGCCGAACATACGAATTGGAAGCCGCCGCGACTATGATGCGACTGCCATCAGCGCTCCAGCTGGAACCCACGATGTCGGTCGGCATTTTGGTTTCCATCGACCAGGTTTGAGCCACGCTGTCGATATTAAAGATGCGCGCGCTGCCATCAGCACCAGCGGAAAGCAAGCGATCACCCATCGGGTGCCAGGTGAGTGTCAGCAACGGTCCTACGTGTGATAGCGGCGGTCGTTGAACTTTACCGGTGCTCATTTCGACCCACAGCAGCAGTCCAGAATCGAATCCGACCGCCAGCAGACCTTTTTCAAAATGTGAACGTGCGCACTGAGGTTTTCCCATGCCATCTGGGAGCATCGTGTCGCGCAATAAGCTGCCCGTTTGCTGTGAAAATGTCTGCACGTGCCATTGGCCATCGATGTTGATCACCACGCCAATCTGGTCAGTCGATACGCCGCCTGCCCACATGACTTCACCCTGACCACTCGGCAGCTTTTGGTCAGCATTGGCCGGATTTGCCAAATGCATATGCCAACCATCAGCATCGCAAAAAATCAATGCTCGACTGTCGGCAGTCCATTCCACGCTGGTAACACTTTGAGTCGTCGTAGTGATTTCGATGGGCTGAATGTCTCTCAAGCTCCATGCAACTACTCCACGCCCAATGCAGCATGCTGCGAGCCATTGGCCATCCGGGCTAAATGACAGGTGGCCTCCACGACGCGCCGCATTTTCTGGATCCGGCAGAGGCATCGGTCGTTGCCACAGTGTCTGCAAAGTGCGACCATCCAGCAGGCGCACTTCATCCCCCTCCAGCATGACAGCAACTCGGTCTTCCTGCGGATGCCACTGCACATCATCCGTCCTCCCACCGGCTATGAAGCCAGAGGCCTGCGCGGAGCGACGCAACTCATCCCACGCTCTTAAGGTGCCATCCGCACCAATCGAGAGCAGTCTTTCGCGTCCCTTGAGCCAGTGAAGCGCTGTTACAGGGCCATGATGTCCATACGCCGGCAGTCTCGCTTCGATGACTCGCTGCGCATCGATCAGCAAAATCTTACCATCGACCCCACCCACCGCCGCCGCGCTTCCGTCTGGTGCCCAAGCGACTGAGGTCATGCCTGCTGTGTGGGTATTCGGCACAAAAAAGTCATCTGCCCACAGCTGAGGGTCCCAGGCGGCCATGGGCAGATCATTCACTGCCAGTGCCAGCAGGTGAGAATGCGGCCGCCAGGCAATTGGCGATGCCGCGCGCTTCAGCGGCGATTGTTTGGCATCTTGCAACTGCTCTGCTCTTCCGAGTAAAAGCCGTGTCGGTTTTTCTAGCACCACCGCGACTTGCGTGCCGTCATCCTGATCATCCACGCCGCTTACGGGTCCTTGCCACTGACATGAGCGCACGGCTTTGTCTTCCTGCCACCAATGCATGGCACCATCTTCACCGCCCGAGATTAGTAGCGCTTCAGCCGCCTTACTCACATGCAGTACGCGCACGGCACCCTCATGCGCCAGCCAGCGCTTCGTCGCTTTCATGGGGATAGGGTCGATCCTCACGATCTCACCATTGGCAAGGCCTGCCATCAGCCCATCTGCATGCCACGCCAGTGAGCGCACGGCTACAGTTGCACCCTGCCATGCACGAAGTCGCGTCAGTGAATGCGTGCTCCAGACAGAGACCTCACCACTCTCACCGCCAACGGCTACCTCAGCACCATCTGGACTCACCGTCAGTGCATGCAGCGGTCGATCTGACACCGCAGCGGAAAGATCTCCCGCATTCAGCATCGCATCTGCAAAGAACCACTCCCAGCCACGCAGATCACGCTGACCGGCCAATGGGCGTTGCATGTTCACCAGCTCACGCGCGCCCTCCGCGCGGCGGTTAATCGATTCTTGAGTGACTGCCAGCATGTCTGCCACATAAAGCCGTTCACGTCCCAGCTCGGTTTGCGCCAACACCTTCTTCTGTGAAGCCTCCAACTCCGTAGCATGCTTGATCGCTTCCTGACGTGAGTGGTTCAACTGCAACAAAATCACGCTCAGCGCTCCGACCACACCTAAAGCGATCAGCGCCGCCATGCGTGCCACTCGCGCGCGTTTTTGCTGCCACGCAAGATCCTTTGCCGCCTGCACCTCACGATCACGTGCGGCGTGCCGTTGTTCCAGTGTCTCCAACCGCTCCGCAAGTTCCACCGCACTGCCGAAGCGTCGCTCCGTCTCCATGTCCACGCAGCGCGCGATATCTTCCGCCAGCAACTCATCCTTCACGTCTCGCTGCCAGCCCACACCCAATGGCCGCTCAAAATCATCCACCACCATCTGATAAAGCAGCACGCCCAGAGAATAGATGTCCCCCTGCACCGAAGCTGGTTTCCCGATCATATATTCTGGTGCGGAGTACAATCGTGTCCCTGTGCGGCTCGCATCCGTTTCCGTCAGCCCCATGGAAAAACCAATGTCCATTCCGTCAAACACCGTGCGATCCACCACCACACCGATGCCGAAGTCTGCCAATTTGGGCTGCATGACTCCGTCCGCATCCACCTCCATGAAGATGTTTGATGGCTTCACGTCCTTATGAATGATGCCCAAAGAGTGTGCCGCACCCAGAGCACGTGCGACGCGTGACACGACTGCCAGTCGAGCCTCCAGCGGCACGGGTTTGCCCTCACGTGTGCGGTTTCGCACCCAGTCGTCCAGCACGCCCCCACCACAATACTCACTCTCCAAAAAGTACGGTGCGGCGTCCAGTTGCACCTCATGCAGACACGCGATGTCTTTGCGCACGCCGAGTCGCTCACGAATCAACCGAAACAGCGCCAACTCACGCTTAAAGGAACGCAGGCGCATCACATCAAAGCAAAATTTAAACACTCGATGCTCACGGGTCTGCTTATTCCGCGCCAGCCACACCTCACCAAAGCCGCCCTCACCTAATCGTGACTCCAGCACCCAGCCGGGCCTTTGAGGCACATCCATGGACATCGCCGGACGCCAGCCCAGCGTTGCCTCCTCTTCCGCAGAAACCGAGCGCACGGTATCCGCACCGCCTGCTGGTTTGATGAATGGAGCCAGATCACGCACTCCGATTTCAAAAATATCCACGGGTGCCTCGATACCCTTGACAAGATACGCACCGTGAGCCTCCCAACCGAGCTTCACACTCTCGTCATGCACGCGCGGCACACCTCGGAGGAATTGCCGCGTCGAATCGAACACGGATCGCGTCACCAAAATTTGCCCTCCAGCTGCCAGTCCCATGACACGCGCCGCCAGGTTTACCGCCGCACCCACCATCCCTGGTCCATCGCTTCCACTTGGCATCATCAGCACCTCACCAGCATGGATGCCCACTCGTGCCGTGATCTTGCCATGTGCGGGCCAGTTTTCCGTGCGCAGCAGCCATTGGAATCGCAGCCCCGTCATCACCGCATCGCTAGGCCGGTGAAACACCGCCAAAAAACCATCACCCGTATGCTTGACGATTTTGCCACTACCGCCCGCCTCATCCATCGCCTGACCAAACAACTCATCGTGTCGTCTGAGGAGTCCAGCATACCGAGTCGTGCCGATGGATTCCTGCAATTGCACGGAGGACTGAATGTCCGAAAACAAAATCACCTCCATCACCTGCTCCAGAGAGCCCCAGGCGCGATTTGCCTCATCCTGATGCGCTGACGCCCCCGTCACAGCTTGCGTCGGCTTTATTGGATCAGGGACATGCTCACGCTCTTTCATTCTCGTGCGCCGGGAGGCATTTTCACCATGCAATGGGACCAATCTTGGCGCAAACAGTCGTTTCTCGCCTCGGATCGATCACAAGCCAGCCAGTTGAAAATGAGCAATCGGTCAGAATATTGTCCTCCCTATCGTTCTGCTCTCGTGCGTATCGTCCTATTGTCTCTCATCTCTGCTGCCACCTGCCTGGCTTTACCGCCGCGCGCGGTGCTGGAGCAATTCTGCATCGACTGCCACGACAGCGACTCGAAGAAAGGTAATCTCGATCTCGATTCAATCCTTGGCGACGACATCACCAAGCATCCAGAAGTCTGGGAACGTGTAATTGAGCAACTCAATGCCCGGCACATGCCGCCCATCGGCAAGAAGCGTCCGGATGATGCTGGCTATGCTGGGGTGGTGGACAGTCTCGTGACCGAGTTGGATAAACAGCCTCCGAATCCTGGCCAAGCACCCACCTTGCGCCGCCTCACGCGTGTGGAGTATCAAAATGCGGTGCGTGATCTGCTGGCGGCTGAGTTTGATGCGAAGGCTGCTTTTCCGACTGACGAGATCAGCCATGGCTTCGACAACATTACCGTCGGCGATTTGCCACCCGCGTTGTTGGATCGCTACATAACGGCAGCGCAGAAGATCGCACGTCAGGCGGTTGGCACGTCGGACAAGCCGGAGATCACCACCGTTCGTGTGAGGCCGGACATCACGCAGGAGTATCATGTGCCGGGCCTGCCGCTCGGCACGCGTGGCGGCGTGCTTATTCCGCAGGTGTTTTCGCGTGAGGGTGACTACGATGTGCAAATCCGCCTGCAGCGTGATCGCAATGAGCAGGTCGAGGGTATGAACGGCGAGCATCAGTTGCAAATCCTGCTCAATCGCGAGGTGAAGTCCGAGTTCACGATCAAGCCAGCGAAGGACAAAAACTACGAGAAGATCGACGCGCATCTCAAAGCTCGGCTGCACATTCCCGCAGGGCAGCATGACGTTGGCGTGACCTTCCTGCCCAAAGGTTCGCCAGTGCTGGAGCGGCTGCGGCAGCCGTATAAGGCCAGCTTCAATCTGCATCGTCATCCACGGCTATCGCCTGCGGTTTATCAGGTGACCATCACGGGCCCTTATGATGCCAAGGGCACGGGTGACACGCCGAGCCGTCGCTTGCTCTTTGGCAATGGCACCACCGAAGCCAAAGCGGTGCTCGCACCGATTTTGCGCCGCGCATGGCGTCGTCCGGTGACGGATGAAGATCTCGCGCGAGTGCTGCCGTTTGTGAAGGAAGCGAAGGACTTTGAATCGGGCATCGAATCGGCCACCTCGGCCATTTTGGTGAGCCGTGAGTTCCTGTTTCGCACGGAGACGAAGCTCGATGATGCCGCGCTGGCATCGCGCTTATCGTTCTTCCTTTGGAGCAGCATTCCAGACGATGAACTGCTCTCAAAGCATCCATTGGATGTCGAAGCCCAGGCCCGGCGCATGCTGCGCGACCCGCGAGCGAAGGCGCTGGTGACAAACTTCGCCGATCAGTGGCTGTATTTGCGCAATCTCGAAGCCATCACACCCGATGCGCGCTTATTTCCCGACTTCGACCATAACCTCCGCGAATCGCTGCGCACGGAGACGAGTCTGCTCTTTGACGACATGGTCAAAAACGACCGGAGCGTGCTCGAACTCCTGCGCACCGACCGCGCCTGGCTCGATGAACGCCTCGCCGCGCACTACGGCATCCCGCATATCTATGGCGATCGCTTCCGTGAGGTGAAACTGGAGCCTGAATGGCAGCGTGGTGGTCTTTTGCGCAACGGCAGCATCTTGACGGTGACCTCGTATGCCACGCGCACCTCGCCCGTGATTCGTGGGCATTGGATCTTGAAGAATCTGCTCGCCTCTGAGCCGCCACCTCCACCGCCGAATGTGCCAGCGCTTGATGGCGTGATTTCCGAGTCATTGCCCATCCGTGAGCGCCTCGCCAAGCATCGTGAGATGGCCGCTTGCGCGAGTTGTCACAACCTCATGGACCCCGTGGGCTTCGCTTTGGAAAACTACGACGCCATTGGCCGCTGGCATGCCGAGGCCGATTCACGCGGCGGTTTCGCAGATGGGAGTGAGTTCGAAGGTGTGGCTGGCTTGGAAGACGTGCTGCTAAAGCGCCCCGAACTCTTCGTGACCGCGCTCACCGAGAAACTCATGACCTATGCCCTTGGGCGTGGCTTGGAGCCCAGCGATGCGCCCGCCGTGCGAAAGATTGTCAAACGGGCCAAAGAGCACGATTGGAAGTTCTCTGAAATCATTGTCGGCATCGTGACCAGTGTTCCGTTTACCATGAAATCCTCCGCACCATGAGCACCTTCACCACACGCAAGTCTCTTTCACGACGCACGCTGCTGCGCGGCGTTGGCGCCACGCTATCACTGCCGTTTCTGGATGCGATGGTGCCTGCCGCCACCGCTGCCTCGCGCACGGTGCAGCCTACCAAGCGTCTCAGTTACGTGTTCATCCCCATGGGCTGCGATCAGTCGCGCTGGACGCCTGGGAGCAAGGACACACTGGATAAGCTCTCTCCGATCCTGAAGTCGCTCGATCCGGTGAAGCAGCACTGCACCGTTGTTTCCAATCTCGAACTCGAACCCGCATATCCCGGCACACACGCGACCTCGAATGCGAGCTTCCTCAGTGCCGCCCGTGTGAAGCACACTGAGAGCAGCGACTACTACAACGGCACCACTGCGGATCAGATCGCCGCGAAGGCCATCGGTCAGCAGACTCAGCTTCCATCGCTCGAACTCGCGATGGATTTGATGCAAGTCGTCGGCCAGTGCGACAACGGTTTCGCCTGCGTGTATCAGAACAACCTCTCCTGGTCCTCGCCCACCACGCCACTGCCCGCCGAGGCGCATCCTCGGCTCGTCTTTGAGCAGCTTTTCGGAGATGGCGGAAGCAAAGCAGACCGCGCCGCCGCATTGAAGCGCCGCTCCAGCCTGCTCGACTTCGTTAAAGACGACATGACTCGCCTCGCGAAGCAACTCGGCCCGCAGGATCGTGATCGTGTGAATCATTATCTCGACAGCGTCCGCGAGGTCGAGCGCCGCATCGAAAAAGCCGCCGCAGCCGTGGCTGAAAATGAGCTGCCTGACTTGTCCCGCCCCACTGGAGTCCCTGCCAGCTACGCCGAGCACGCAAGGCTCATGTTTGATCTGCAACTCCTGGCCATGCAGGGAGATGTCACCCGCGTGATCACCTTCCAGCTCGCTCGCGAGACCAGCAACCGAACCTACACCGAAATCGGCGTCAGCGACCCGCATCACCCGCTTTCGCATCACGGCAACGACCCCGCAAAGATCGAGCGCATGTCGAAGATCAACGCCTTCCACGTCAGCCTCTTCGCTGAATACATCGCCAAGCTCGCCGCAACGAAAGAGGGCGATACCACGCTGCTCGACAACAGCCTGCTCCTCTACGGCAGCGGCATGGGCAATCCCAATGTCCACGATCACACGAACCTCCCCATCATCGTCGCTGGTGGAGCCAATGCCGGCGTGAAAGGCAATCGCCACCTCCGCTATGAAAAGACCGTTCCTTTGGCCAACCTGCATCTCACGCTGCTGGATAAAGCGGGCGTGAAGCTGGAGAAGTTCGGGGATAGCAGCGGAATCATCGAAGTGCTGTGATGTCCGCGAACGGTGATCCACGATTCTACGATCTCAGGAATGCCCTCCTGATGGATGATAGTGTGGCGTTGGAGCAAATCCGTGCAGACCGTTCCTTGCTAAAGGTCCGCAGCGGGCTTGGCGAGACACTCCTTCATTGGTTTGCTGTGGAGGATCGCGAGGACATTGTCAAAAAACTGCTCGAACTTGGCGCGGACGTCGATCCGACAAATCATTTTGGTTCCACGCCTTTTGCAGAAGCTGCGCAGCTTCGAAACGAAAGGATGTGTAGCCTGCTTTTGGAACATGACGCTCTAATCGATACAGTCGATCAAAACGGCGAAACACCCCTGAAACTAGCTGCTTGGATGGGCGAAATTGCCATTTGCCGATTCCTCCTCAATTTGGGCGCATCAGCTTCGTTCATTAATTCAAATGGTGAATCCGTGCTGGCTGCCTCTGTTCGCAGCGGCAAAATTGAAGTGGTTGAGACGGTCTTGGAGCATCTGAATACTGACACCAAGATTAACATGCTGATCAGCGATACTGATGTCTCCATGCTAGAGCAGATCGGCAGCGATATTGCAAAACTACTGCAACAACGGGGCCTGCGCCAAGCCCAAAAGTGATTTGTATGTCCAACGAAGTTCCAACTCATCTGATCTTCATTCTCTTCGTCTTCGCGGTCTTCGCTCAAGCCGCCGATTTACCCACCGACGCTGAAAAGCAGGACTGGCCCGCAGTGTCGGCACAAATCAGCGCCAAAGCCGATCTCAACACTGCGCAGGCCGATGGCACCACGGCGCTGCATTGGGCCGCCTACCATGACAAGGCGGACATCGTCACTCAATTGCTCACGGCAGGCGCGAAGGCGGATGCGGCGAATCGATATGGCATCACGCCCTTGTTGCTCGCCTGCCAAACCGGTAGCGAAGAGATCGTGCGTGCGCTCTTGAATGCTGGAGCAAATGCAAACGTAGAGCAGCGTGGGGGAGAGACGGCGCTCATGATTGCCTCACGCACGGGCAAACCTGGCGCGGTGACGGCTTTGCTCGAAAAAAACGCGAAGGTTGATGCGGAGGATCGCGAAGACCAGACAGCGCTCATGTGGGCCGCGGCGGAAGGACACGCAGAGGTGATCGAGTTGCTTATTCAAAAGGGAGCAGACGTGAATCATCGACTCAAATCAGGCTTCACCGCGTTGCTCTTTGCCGCACGCGAGGGGAAAGCCGCTGCGGTGCGAATGCTGCTAAAGCATGGCGCGGACGTGAAGGATGCCATTGTCACGGAAGAAAAAGCGGGGGGCCGTGACGCACCGAATGGCACCAGCGCGGTGCTTTTGGCGATGGAGAACGGGCACTTCGAGCTAGCGATGGAGATCATCAAAGCTGGCGCTGATCCGAACGACATCCGCAGCGGCTTTACCGCCCTTCACGCGCTCACCTGGGTGCGCAAACCTCCGCATGGCGATGATGAATCCGGCCAGCCACCGCCGGACACTCATGGCAAGCTCACCAGCCTGGATTTCATCCACGAGATCGTGAAAGCAGGTGCGGATGTGAATGCGCCGCTCGACGCCAATGCGAAAGCCAAGGGTTTTGGCGCAATCAGCTTCAACAAAGCCACGCCCTTCCTACTCGCCAGCCGTAATGCCGATCTGCCGATGATGAAACTTCTCGTCGAACTCGGCGCGGACCCGATGCGTCCCAACGCCGACGGTTCCACACCGCTCATGGCCGCTGCCGGACTCGGTTGTTACGCGCCTGACGAAGAAGCTGGCACGGAGGATGAATGCGTCGCCGCGTGCGACTACCTCCTCAGCCTCGGAGCCGACATCAATGCCGTGGATAAGAAGCACCAAACCGCCATGCACGGTGCGGCCTACAAGAGCCTGCCAAAGGTCGCAAAACTGCTCGCCACCAAAGGCGCAAAGATCGACGTGTGGAATCACAAGAACGACAAAGGCTGGACACCGCTGCTCATCGCACAGGGCTTTCGCCCAGGAAACTTCAAGCCCAGTGTGCCAACGATTGATGCAATCAGCCAGATCATGCTCGCCGCTGGCGTCACGCCGCCACCGGCACCGGATCGCGATTCAGTGCCAAAGAAGAAGGGCTATCAGCCATAGCTCACTTCTTCTCCAGCGACATCAGTTCGATTTTCCGGAACCACACCGGCTGCCCTTCAGCTTGAAGCGCGATGTGGCCGTAACTGAGCATCACATCTCCTCCCGAGTCAGTGAGGTCGCTTGCCGGTGCGATCTTGCAGGCTGAATCGAGCTGCGGGCGCTGGTAGCGCAGCACCTCGACACCGTTGATGCGGTGAATGATCTCTTTGTTGCCGTGCACTTCGACTTCAGCATGCACCCATGCCTCCGCAGGAAAGGTGGGCGCGCTGGATTTGACGATGTGTTTGGTGATCAGTTGCCCACCCATCTCGACATGCGTGCCGGGCGTGCAGAGATTGCCGGTGGAGCGCGGCCCTTTGCCCTCATCGGCTAGGAACTGCATCTCCAGGCTGCTCGGGAAGCCTTGATCAAAGCGCATGCTCTGTGGCGGCTGCGCGTGTAGCATGATGCCGCTGTTGAGGTTCACATAATGCGGCGCGTCGGCCATCATCGTGCCCGTGAATCGATACTCCAACCGCAGGATGTAATGCGAGTAGGCGAGGTTGGTGAAGAGATGTCCATACTGCTCGTTAAACTTGTCGTAGCCATCGTAGCTGACCTTCAGGATGCCTTCCTCGACACGGAAGGTGTTCGCATAATTCTCACCGAGCGGGTGCTTGGCGATCTTGATCGTCCAACCGCTCAAATCCTTGCCGTTGAAGAGCGAGATCCACTTCGGCTCATCAGCAGAGATGGAAGAGGCGACGGAGCAAATAAGTGCGGCGAGGGTGAGTAGCGTCTTGGTCATGCCGCAGAGCTTGCCGCGCGTTGCTAGATTTGAAATCAGAATCGCGGGCGCTCCGTCACATCAGAGCTTCCGCCGCCAACTCATGCCCAGCGCCACACTCCACTGATACTTCCGTGCATGCTCGCGGATCAGGAAAGGCATGTCACAGGTCTTCGAGAGATCAAATTGCGGCTCCAGCAGTGATGTAAGCCACTCGCGAGTTGTACCCTGCGGCCAGTTTCCGCGTGGCGTGAAGTCTTCGAGCCAGGTGCAGGGCGTCGTTAGCAAGAGCTGGCCTCCTGGCCTTACAAGGCTCGGCAGACGCTCGATTAGCTTCAGCGGATCGGTCAGACGGCACAGCAAATTCGCTGCATGCACGATGTCGAAGTCACCGAGGTCGCTGCGCAGGTTCATGGCGTCTCCTTGCTCGAAGCGCACGCGGTCACGTCGCAGATTTTCTGGCACACGTGCCACCAATGCTGTCCGCGCACTGCCTTCATCGACGCGTTCGTATGCCATGCTGCCATCACGGGCCAGCGCCGCTGCTGCATCGACAAAACTCTGCGAGTAATCAATGCCGAGCACCTTCACGCCAAAATTGGCAAGTTCGAAGCTTGAACGACCCACGGCGCAGCCGAGATCGAGCACCACGGCCTCACACGGCGTGCGAGGCAGATCGATCAGCTCCGTCACCGTGCGCACGGGAAACCCCAGCGCCTCACGCGGCCCGTTCTCCCAAGGCAGCACTTCAGCAGGCGTGCCGTAGTGAAAGAGCAGGTATTCGTCGAGCAGGCGACGGGTCTCGTAGATGTTCATCAGGCGAGCTTTCTATTCCGCCGCCAGTGCATCCAGCAAGTACTTCGACGGCTGGAAGTGCTCGTTGAGGACGGTGATCTTGCCGTCGCGGAACATGCGCGTCTGTTTGATGTCGAAGTTTGGCGTCTTGTGCGGCGCGAAGAGGATATCGTCGTGTGTGGCGTTTTGGTGGCGCTTGAACTTTGCGGGCGTGATGTGACCGCCGAGATGATCGTCGCGACCGGTGGCGAGGTGGCAGGTGCCGAGGACTTTTTCGTCCTGGATGTCTGCGCCGGAGACGGGAAGCACCTGCGTGCCGAATCCAAGCTCACCCAGCACGCCAGTCATGGGATCATCGGCTAGTTTGGCGTTGTGTTCGTCGATAGTGCTTTGTTTGCCTGCGATCAGCTCCGCCTTGATGATGCAGCCGCCGGTGACGGTGAGTTTGCCGAGCGTGCCGTCTTCGTATTTGAGCGGGAAGGTGCCTTCTGCGCCGGTGGGGACGAAATAAACCTCTCCCGCGGGCAGATTGGCGATGTCCGGCTCGTCACCTTGGCAGAGGCCGTGGCTCTTCTGTGCTTCCTGACGGTTCAATTCGAGGCGCACAGTCATATCGGGTCCGTTTTCGACGGTGAAGTCGATTTCGACCCAATCCGCACGCGTCATGGCGAGGCGGAGTTTTTCAGCATCGATGCTGACTTCTTCGTAATCGACCGCGAGACCGGAATTGAGGATCACATCATTCACGCCATGAAGCGTGGCACCACGGAAGCCATACTGCTTTGCA
>JANOBP010000016.1:0-9100 GCA_031411715.1 Verrucomicrobiaceae bacterium
CGACCCACGTTATCGTCGATGTTCTCACACATGCCATAAAAGGCCGCCAAGTTGTCTTCGAAGCCCTTGGCCTTGAATTTTTCGAAATAGCGATCCGGCACCTGATAGGGCGAATGCGGCGCGTTGTAAGCCAGGTAACAGAAAAACGGCTCTTCCCGCTTCATCGTGATGAATTTCATCGCCTCATCCGTCAGCACGTCGGTGATGTAGCCTTTGGTCGGCTCGGGTGTCGATCCGCGCAGAAGTGTCGCATCAAAATAGTTGTTCCAGTGGCCATTATTGAAGCCAAATACATGCTCAAAACCCTGCCCCTGCGGCGTGAAGGGAAACTGCTCGCCATTGTGCCATTTACCGATGCACGCCGTTCGATATCCACCTGCCTTCAATGCCTCCGCCATCGTGATTTCTGACGCCTTCATCGCCTCACGGTTATGCGTGACGCCATGACACCCCGTCCGCAACGGCCAGCGGCCCGTGAGCAATGCTGACCGTGTCGGCGCACAAAACGAGTTTACATAGAAGCGGTCAAAGCGCACGCCCGTGCTGCCCAGCTTGTCGATGTGCGGCGTTTGCAGATGAGTGTTTCCGTGGATCGTAAAATCGCCGTATCCTTGATCGTCGGTGATGATGAGCAGCACATTTGGTTGCGCTGCGAAGAGGGCAGGGCATAGAGCAACAAAGATGGCGCACACGAAGTTTTTCATGGTGTGCCGCGCTAAACGAAACACTCGATGCAAACATCTCATCAATTCTTTGGCTAAAGTACAACGAGAATTCCCTCCGCCACTTCAAATCATCGCTTCGTGCAATATGATTAGCCGTTGAACGTTTCACCGGCCTACCATGAATCGCTCCACCGCCCTTCGTTTCCTTTCCCTCGTTTTCCTAACGCTGCCTGTTGCTCTCCATGCGGAGCCGAAAAAACCTGCGGCACCGGATGTCTGGCCGAAGCCGAAGCCCACGACGCATGACTACAAGAAGTGGGAGAAGAACATTGCGACCTTTGAGACCGCAGACAAGGAGTCGTCACCGGCGAAGGGGAGCCTGCTCTTTGTCGGTTCTTCGACCATCGTGCGTTGGAAAACGCTCGCGGAGGATTTCGCTGGCGTTCCGGTGCTGAATCGCGGTTTCGGCGGCAATCAGATCAAGGACTCCACATTCTATGCCGATCGCATGATCTTCCCGTATGCGCCAAAGGCTATTTTCCTGCGGGCTGGTGGCAACGACATCAATGCGGGCTGGCCTGCTGAGGATGTGTTCGCCGACTTCAAAATCTTCGTGGCGAAGATGCGCGAACGCCTCCCAAACATCCCAATCTACTACATCGGCCTCAGCCCGACGATCAAACGCCTCAAGCAGGTCGATGAAGGCAACAAGCTCAACGACCTGATCGCCGCATGGGCCAAGGAGCAGACCGGCATCACCTACATCGACACCCGCACGCTCACTCTCGACAAAGAAGGCAAGGTGCGCCCCGATTTGTTTGTCGAGGACATGCTGCACTTCAATGCCGAGGGCTACAAACTGCTCGCTGCCGCTTTGAAACCCTTTGTCACGGCTGCCGCGGCGGCGAAGTAGGTTGGCTACTTGTAAGCTGACACCGGTTTAGGCATGACGCCGAGTTCCTTGTAGTTGAAGCCGCTTTCGAGTGGCTTGTAGTCACCAATGATGTCCACGCTGCTTGTGGGTGTGATGGCTGATTCCATGCCCATTCCCCAATAAGCGGCGTTGATGATCATTCGACGCAGGCCAGCGCTTTCGAGATCGGTGCCGCTGCCCATCGTGGAGTGAAACACGCGGGCACTTTTTGCTTCGCTCGTCTGCCACGTCTTGATCCACGCGACTGGTAGAGGCTCGAGTTTGGTGTTCGGTGGATCGTCATGCTTGCGGCCCATGAGTGGCTGGCCCCAGACGAGGGCGGTGCAGTCGGGAGGGAGGCTGGCGCCCTCTTTGTAGGTGCGATAGACGTCGGAGTTGCCCCAGATGTCGTTCACGCCGGTGAGGATGGGATGGTGCTTTTGTTCTTCAACGAGGATGCCGCGCGTGGAGTCTGCGTGCCAGCGGCCATGATGCCCCATGAAGGCTCCGCCAAGCACATCCGTGCCCCAGTTGACTTGTTTGGCGTTGATCTTGTAGGGCAGAGGGCCGCGGAAACCGTGATTCGCCGTGCGGAGCGCGATGAAAGGCTTTCCGGAGTCGATATACTTCACGATGAGTTCGTTCTCGTTCATCGGCAGCGTGAGCAATCGCGTGAAAAAAATGACGAGGTCGGCGGAAGCGAGGTGCTCGAGCCCTGGAATGTGATGCTGCTTGAACTCGCTCTCTTTTCCCTTTTCGGGATAGACCGGCATCGTGGGATCCACTTCGCCTTTGTCATTCACGCCGAAAAGCACGGTGCAATCGAAGCCATGACGCGTGCTCAGGATCTTCGCCATCATGGGCATGGACTGTTCGCTGCGGTATTCTTGATCGGCAGTGATGAGCACGATGTGCTTGCCTTTGCCTGGGCCTTCGCCGCCGGAATACGTGAGCCATTGCGGGCTATCAGGGACGGGATGCGCGAGAACTGGCAGCGCGATGATGGTGCAAACGATGAGGATGAGGTTCTTGAGCATGGCAGATTAGTTCAAAGGGATTTCATTCACCGTGTAGTAGGCCTTGGTATGTAGAAGCGGCTCGCCGGTCTTGGATTTCATCTTGGCGAGATCAAAGTCATGGATGTGGCCTTCCTCGAACTTCTCCAGTTGGACCAACACTGAAAGCCCATCTGCTGCGGGTGCAGCCTTCATCACATGCGACGTCGTTTGATCCACCTCGGGGCTGCCGTAACCGGCATGATAAATGTGCGTGTAGGTCGTGATGGCATAGCTTTCCGTGTTGCCAGCGGTTTGTGGATCGACGGGTTTGGTGAAGGTGATGAGGAATCCGTCCTTCTTGATGTTGATCTCCTTGATCTCAAATGGCGTCACGCCATTCCAGTCGATGCGCTGGATGGCAAAGGGCTCTGTGCCACGCACTGGCCACTGGGCGTTCGTGGTGAATCCACCCGCGATGAGTTGCCCCTTCGGCGAGAACTCCACATTCATGATGCCCGTGGCGAGTCCTTCGCGGAATGGATAGCACGCGCCCTGCCACACACCGTTGATCTCCTCCGTGGTGGCACGCATGATGAGACTCAATGTGTAATCGCCGAGGAAAATTTGATTCTCGAACGGCCCAAACTTGCCGCCCGTTTGATTGAGCCGGAAGCCGGAGATGGAGCGGCCCATCTTGATATACGGAAAGCGCACCGCAGGCGGTACGAGTTCCTTCACACGCTTCCGTTCAATGTGCATGCGCGAGTCACTGTTCGGTTTCACAGGCTCCTTCATACCGGGCACGAAGGGATACCAATTATAGCTCGCGGGATGACCGAGAAATCCACCGGGCTTCAGATGCTTGAGGGAGCAGCAGCCATTCCACGGTCCCTGGCTCTCGATGGCAAACATCGCGTTCTGCGCATTTGCTCCCACGCCGCCTGGGCTTCGCAATCCACTGCACACCGGGATCATCTTGCCATCCTGCGTCACCTTCACCGCCCAACCACGAAAGAGATTGTGCGATTCATACGAACCGCTCAATCCAAGCGCCACCCAGATGTTGCCCTCAGGATCGTGCTTCGATGCAAAAGCAAACTCGTGTCCTTCGGCGTAGCCCCAGTTGTTCGTTAGCGTGTCATAGCGATCCGCGACACCATCGCCATCAGCATCCGAGATGCGCGTGACTTCGCCAAACGACGTGGTTGTCATCGCGCCGTCCTTCCAAGCGAGCGAAAAGATCTCGTCCTGCCCGCTGGCAAACAAATGGAACTCAGGCACCGGCGGCGACTCGAACGCGCCTTTGATGAAGTAGATGTCTCCGCGCCTCGTGCCCACCGCCAAGCGTCCATCTGGCAGAAGATCGAAGCCGCCCGGCCGCATCGGCACCGTCGGCGGAATCGGCACGTTGACGATGGGATAATACTTCGCCTCCTCCGCAGCCGTGCCCCACATCTCGCCAAGTTCATCGGCGTGAAGAAAGGGTGATAGTGCGAGCGCTGCGAGGGCGATGATGGTGCGATGAGCTGGCATGGTGATTACTTGGAGGACATCCCGAGTTGATCGAAGAGGAAAGCGAGCACATCGGCTTTCTGCGCGATCTTTTCCGAAAGCGCGGTGCCCATGCCGTGACCCGAGGCGGAGCTGAAGCGAGCGAGGATTGGGTTGTTCGAGTTGGTGGCAGCTTGGAGACGAGCGGTCATGCGGCGCGAGTGGGCAGGGTTGACGCGGCCATCCGTTTCACCGGCGAGGAAGAACACGGCAGGATACGCCGTGCCATCGTTGACATTGTGAAACGGCGAGTAGGCATGCAGCACACGGAACTGCGCGGGGTCTTTCACGGTGCCGAACTCGGTGACGTTGAAGGCACCGTTGGGATCGAGTTCGACACGCAGCATGTCGTAGAGCCCGACATGGGCCACGACGGCGCGTGCGAGCGTGGGGTGCTGCGTGAGGAAGGCCCCCATGAGCAATCCGCCATTGCTGCCACCTTCGACGGCGAGTTTGTCAGAGCTCGTGTAGCCTTGCTTGATGAGGTGCTCGGCACAGGAAGCGAAATCATCGAACACGTTCTGCTTTTTCGTGAGATTGCCCGCGAGATGCCACTCTTCGCCGTATTCGCCGCCGCCACGGATGTTGGCGACGACATAGATGCCACCGCGATCAAACCACAGGCGATTCTCGAAGTTGAAAGTCGGCCTCATGCTGTGCCCATAGCCGCCGTAGGCATAGAGCAGCGTCGGATTGCTGCCATCGAGCTTCGTGCCTTTGCGGCGCAGGATGTTGACCGGCACTTGGGTGCCGTCCTTGCTGATCGCGAACTCACGCACGGCCTCAATGTCGCTGAAATCAACGGGCGAGGTGTTGAAAAGCGCGGTCTTCTTCACGCTCACATCGCCAGGATCATAAAGCATCCATGCAGCCGGTGCGACGAAGCTCGTTTGACGGAACAGAATGTGATCTCCTGCCACAATGAGCCCTCCAACACCTGATGCTTCGGGCAAAGGCACCTCACGTTCGTTCTTCCCCTGCAGATCAAACTGCCGGATGCGCGAAGGGCCGCCGATCATGTCCGACACAAAGAGAAACCTCGCTGTAGGAGTGATGCTTTCAATCACCGCATCGCCTTCCGGCACGATCACCTCAGCATTAGCCAAAGTGTCTTCGATGGCAAAACGCAGCACCTTCCCACGCGGCGCGTCTTTGACGGAGCGCAGATACAAACTCGCTCCATCGTGGCTGAACGTGACTTCTTTGACGCCATCCTCGTGGCGCGTGATCTGTCGCCACGCCGCTCCGTTCTTGGTCTCGCGGACATAATGAGCAAACTCGCCACCGTCGCCATTGGCCACGCTCGCAAGCAACCACCGTCCATTATCCGAGGTGTGTAGCTCGATCTCAGCGATGCGCGGGAAGTCACGACCTGCGGAGTATTCGTCGCTGCTCGTGGGCGTGCCGAGTTTGTGGTAATAGATCTGCTGGAAGAAGTTCAAGTCCGCCTCGGGCTTCTCACCTTGGTGCGGATAGCGAGTGTAGAAAACAGCACTGCCATCCGGCGTCCACGCCGCACTTCCGCCGCCCGTGGGGTATTGCACACGCGCGATGCGATCCGGTAAATGCTCGCCGTTATCGGTGCGGTAAAAATGCAGCGTGCCGTCCTCACTGCCGTTCTCGGACAGACACACCGCGATCATCTTGCCATCTGGTGAAGGCACAAACCAATCCATCGCCACCTGACCCTTCGGTTCAATCTCATTCGGATCGAGGACAACCTTCTCTGACGCCAGATCGTCCGCCGAAGTCAACGTTACAAGCAACCGCTGCTGCTTCGGCGGCTGAAACTTCAGCGCAAACAAGCGCCCCGGCCGCGACACGATGCCGCTATGCGAAGGCGTGTCCTTCGCATACAGCGCCGTGAGTTGCGCCTCGATGCCAGCACGCTCAGGCCGCGCATCGAGCCATGCGCGCGAGTATTGATTCTGCGCAGCCGTCCAAGCCTTCACCGCTGGCGACCCCGACTCCTCCAGCCAGCGATACTCATCCACCACCTTCACGCCGTGATACTCATCGGTGACGGGCTTCTTTTCAGTCGGTGGAACGGCAGCAGCGAGGGACATGGCAAGTGTGAAGAATGGGAGGATCAGCTTCATGAAGTAGGTTGCAGGTGGAGTTCTGCCAAGCGAATCATGCCCGCCGAAGTGGTTCGCGCTACGCAAATCGGTGCCGTGCCGCTGGTGATGGCGCTGAAGTCGCGCAAGCTGCATTCGACTGTTCATCGGCCTTGGCCACAGTATTTTGGGCTATCGCAAAACTTTTTTCGGCAAATGAAGTCGGGAACAGGGAGGTATGATGTGACCTCACCATGTCGCAGCCGTCAGACCATCCTCCCCATGATCATTTCCTCCGCCTCTATGCGGAGCATGAGGTGGCGTTGCATACGTTTGTTCGGTCGATGCTGCCCACGCGGGAAGAGGCGTTGGAGGTGATGCAGGAGGTCATTGTCATCCTCTGGCAGAAGTTCAGCCAGGTGGACGACTTTCGGCCTTGGGCTTTCGGGGTGGCTCGCCTTGCGACGTTGCGGCATTTGGAGCGCAGGAAACGTGACCGGCACGTCTTTGATAATGAGCTAGTCAGCCAGTTGGCTGATGAATCAGCTGCGATGAGCGAGCGCCATTCGGATCAGCGCGAGGCGTTGGAGAGCTGCCTGCAAAAGCTTCCCGCCACACAGCGCGAGCTGGTGATCAACGCTTACACCAAGGGCACTCGCATGGATGATCTGGCCACACGGCGCGGGCAGACGCCGATGGCACTCTACAAACTGCTTCATCGCATACGGCAGGCTTTGCTGGAGTGCGTGCGGCGCACCCTTGCTCAGGAGGAAACGATATGAACCACGACTGGCACGACCTCATCCAGCGCTACATTGCTGGCACACTCTCGGATGAGGAAGCTCTGGCGCTTCAAAACGCCCTCAAGTCCGACGCGGGTCTTCGGGTGCTCTATCTCGACTACATGAACCTCGATGTGGCCTTGGGATCACACGCGGATTCCCGTGCTGCGGTGAATGAAATCCTGGCGTCACCGATGGCTGGGGAAACAAGCCGCCCGGCACGCTGGCTCTCCTGGCGTCCGCTCACCGCTGCGGCGGCGGGGATTGTGTTCGGGATGTTCTTCACGTCGGTCGTGTTTGGTTTTGTCGCCCGGAAACACGATGTCGTGCATACCTTGCTGGTGGAGGGTTTTGAAGACCCCGCGATGATTCTGGGTCGCGGTGCGCCGACGACTGCGGGTGTTTGGTCGGGAGACTTGCTTGCTACGGCGGAGGCGAAAGATGATGTAATGCCCGCCGAAGGGAGACGCATGCTCGTTGTGCGCCAACAGGAGGGACGGTTGCAGAGTGCTGCTAACCGCTTTCTGGATTTGACATCACTGCCACCTGCGAGTGCGGGGGAGTCACGCCAAATCGAAGTGATGGTTCGCTTTTACGGCGGAAAACCTGGGGTGCAAAGTAGGCTTCGACTCCGCCTAATAGCCTTTGAGGAGGAGGCGGCTGAAGCACGCAAAATGCTAGCGAATGGTTCTGTGCCAGAACTCACGCTCGCTCATGTGCAGAAGTCGGAGAGCATGAGGGGCGGAGAGTGGAACAGGATGCGCTTGACGATTGATGTGCCAGCGGAGGCCAGGGTGCTGTTGGTTTCGATGATTGCGGGCGTGGAGCCATCCAGCCTGCCGATGCCCGAGCGCTACCTGGATGACGTGCATATCCGTCTGATCACTCAGGAAGCGCCGCTGCCGTGACAACCAGACACAACAAATCATAATCCTCCAATCCTAACCCAACCTATTCAATGCATACCTATAAGCTCCCTCTCCTCGTCTGCTCTCTCACCTTTGGACTGCTCATGGCAATGCCCTGCGGTGCCTCGGTCGTCATTTATGGCAATTTTCGTCAGGCAGCGGGCACGGCTTCTTCCATTTCTGGAACCCAAGTCATCAATTCAGAGACCTGGAATACGATTCAGATTGGTGAGAACCCTGCCGTCGTCAACCTAGCCGCGACCGCATTGACGGACTCGTTGGGTGCCTCGACGGGGTTCACCATCGCGGCAGACTACAGTGTTATCACAGGTGGATTTTCTGTAGGAAACAATGGTGCCAGCGGCGTTTCGACGGCTCCTTACTGGAGTTGGTATAACACGGCCGTTGGGATCGAACCCACGGTGGCGAATGGAAACAGCGTCGAGACCTTATTCGGTGTTTCGGCGAATTATCTCAGTGGCAATGTATTCATGACCTACACCCTCGACGGATTTGGGGTGAACGATATGGTCACATTCGATTTGGTGGCCTCTCGGGCTGGCACCCAAACCTCGCGAGTGGTTGGAGTTATCGCGGACGGAGTAGATTTGGGAACGGGTGAGCAGTTTACGTCTGGCACGCTAACCGGAAAGTCCACATATACGTTCGGACTCTATACCCCTAATACTACGGCGAACTTTGCGCCCATCGGAAATGCGTTTCGTGTGACGGTTGCTTCCGTCCCGGAGCCCTCCATCTCGTTGCTGTCCGCCCTTGGCACCGCCGCTATGATCTTCCGTCGCAGTCGTCGCCGCGCCTAGCAGTATGCCGGACTTCGAGCATGGAAGCATGCACACCGCTACCCCAGACTCCGATGTATGATCCCATGAAAATATACCGCCTTGTCACACTCCTTAGCTCACTGTGCGTGGCTTTTGCCGCTACCGCACGCGCTGAGGTTAAGCTGCCGCCCGTCATTTCGGATCACATGGTGTTGCAGTGCGAGCTTGCGGTGCCGTTGTGGGGCACGGCATCGCCTGGCGAGGAGGTTTCCGTTTCCATCGCAGGACAGACGAAGAAGACGACGGCTGATGCGGGTGGCAAATGGCAGGTTAAGCTCGATCCGCTGAAGGTCGCTGAAGGCCTCACATTGACGGTGATGGGAACGAACACGATTGAGGTGAAGGACGTGCTCGTGGGCGAGGTCTGGCTTGGCTCGGGACAAT
>JANOBP010000017.1:0-3138 GCA_031411715.1 Verrucomicrobiaceae bacterium
CTCGTTCCACTTTCACGGCACCAGCCATGACCATGAAGAAGAGCATGATGACGAAGACCACGTCGATCATGGGGGCGATTTGGAAGCCGGGAACCGTCGAGTCGGAGTAAAGGGTGCGTTTCATGCCGAGCATCACGTGTATGCCGGACGAATCTTGGGTTGGATCATCGCCAAGCGGCTATTTCTTCTTGATCCAAGCCTCGATTGGCTGGTGCACATGGGCGGGAGCTTCCGCAGCCGTGGTGAAAGTGATGCAGAGGCTCAGGGGGCCCTTCGCATCCGCCACCGCAACTTTGAGCACGCGTATACCCTCGCCTTTGCCGTCCTTGTCTTTACCGAGAGTGCGCATCTGCTCATTGGTTGGAGCTGGCGGGTCACCAGCGCTGAAGGTGGCACCTTTGGGTGATACAATCGTGGCCAACAGTGTCTTGCCACCCTGGGTGAGCTTCGCCGTGGCACCATCGGGTGCGATCTCGGCTTTGGTCTGCATGCTCCAGGTGAGCGTCTTGCTGTTTTTGACCTGCATGTCGTCCTGGATCACCAGATACGGAGCCGCACCGCGGACCACCATCACACCACGATGCACGTCCTTGGCATCCTTGGAGTAGGCCTTGGTCATATCGATCACCGCCACGCCACGCTCTGGTGTGCTGGCGCTGAGGAGCACACTGGCGCGTGCTTCGAGATCCTGATTCTCGCCAAACGACAGCGTGTTTTGCCCGTCGGTGCCTTCGACATAAAGCTCGAAGCGCTTGGTGCGGTCTGCGCCGGGTTTAACCTCAAAGCCTGGTGCGCGATCAGTCTCCGCGCCCAACTCCAAACCCCAGCGCTGACCACCAGCATCCAGGACAAAACTGCCGATGTCGAGCTGCGCCTTGTAGTCACGATTGTCGCCGCCTTTGACCGCGACGTAGTAGTCTGATTTATCCCAACCGCTGCGCACCGTGGCCGCAATGCCCGCAGGCATGGCGTACTCCAAGCTCTCCGCCGTGCCGTCACCCGCCGCGTGCGGATTGTAATAAATGTAGTGCCCTGTGTGGCCGAAGTAGGACGCGCCCACGGCCATCTTCGCTCCCGCTGTCACCGCAGGGATGCCGGGATTGCCATGCAGGCCGCAAAGCCATGTCGCCACCCAAGGCCGAGAGGCGGCATTCGTCGCGCTGTCGCCAAAGTTAAACGACAGACCAGACGGCCCATACAGATGCATGCGCGCCACGCCAAACTGCGGGACGCCCTCGACCATCGTGAGCCCCAAGTCCTTCCCTGCCGCGCTGCGCATCGACTGAACCACCATCGAGACGTAATCCATGACGGAATCCCCGGCGGACAAACCCTCAGGCCACACGCCTGCCGGCGCAAAGCGCTGGATGCCTTCACCAAAGGTCTTGGCTCCTGCATTCGCTGCCGTCTTGGCCATCTCGATGTCCTCGTCTGCAAAGCAAATGGCCGTCATCAAGAGCGCGGAAGCCACGGCCATTTTGGTGCTATCAATCGGGAGATCCTCAGCCTTGACGGCTGGCGCTTTACTCTTGGACTTGGCCGGTGCTTTCTTGGCCTCGGTCTGGCCTCCAGAGAGACCTTTTGTGGACTCAGGGATCGGCTCGTCATTGATGTGCGCCACCAGCGCATCGATGCCCTTGGCCATTAAAAATTCACGGATCTCCGTGGCCTGCTGTTGATTGAAGCCATCACGGAACCAGTCGTAACCCAGGCACACCGCGATCACCATGTCCGCCACGATCTGAGCCTCCTCAGGATGCCAGTCGCGGAAGTTGGTCTTGTCACAAAGCAGGATCACCTCCCGCACGCCGCGCTCCTTCCACTTCAGGTCACCATCGCCATAATGCAGCGCCGCGAGCAGGCCCATGCGGTAGATAGCCTTGGAGCCCTCACTGGTCGTTGTTGCGCCACGGGCCTCGCCATTGATGCGGTTCAGCTCGGGATCTTTGAGCAAATCCTCACCGGAGAGCTTCAAGTTGGCCATCAGCTTGGTCAGCGTCTCGTCCGTGGCCATTTGACCTTTGATGGCCGCCCAGCCCGCTGCGTTTTGCAGCAAACGAGGACGCACTTTTTGAATGCCACCGAGATAATCATTGGCCGCAGGGCCTTTGTACTTCGCCACCGGTATCACCGTGAAGGTCGGACGTGGCGGCGCTGGTTTTTTCGGAGCCGCCGCCGTTTTCGGTCCAGCGGGAGTCGGGGCCGCTGGTGCACCTGGAGTCGCCGTGGGAGTTGCAGGTGTAGCAGGCATCGCCACCGCTGGGGCAGCAGGCGCGGCCTTCATGGCGGCATAGCGGGTCTTGGCGTATTCAAAATCAGCCGCACTCAGGCTCGCGATCGGCACATCAAACTCACGACCATCCTTGGTCTTGATCTTCACGGAGCGCGCCACGGCATCCACCGCCACCAGCGTGGCCTCGACCTGCTTGCCAGAGGTATTGGTCCACGTATGAAATTCGTCCGCCAATTGCGCCATGCCAGAGCTGGCAGCGGCGAGACAGACAAGGATTGGGCAAAGCAGGCGAATGTAGTGTTTCATAACGGCAAAGGGTTCAACGTAGCCGCTAAAGCAGCCCTTTCGCGTCAATGGTCAAGTGGGAACTCTCCCCATAGGAACCGCGAAACATGAACTCCATACTTTGAACCTTGAACTCAGAAGCATGAACCTCTAAACGCACGCATGCCCACCGACACCCGAGAAGTCATCCTCGAAGCCCGCGCTCTCACGCGCGAGTTCGATGGCGTTAAAGCGCTGGACCAGTTTTCATTCCAACTCCATCGCGGAGAGGTGCTCGGCCTGCTCGGAGCCAACGGCGCTGGTAAAACCACCGCCATGAACTGCCTCCTCGGCCTCACGCTCCCCACCCGTGGCGACATCTTCGCCTTCGGCCTCCCGCTGCAACAAAACCGTATCAAAATCCTCCAGCGCACGAATTTCTCCTCCGCCTACACCGCCCTGCCCGGCAATCTGCTCGTCTGGCAGAACCTCAGCGTCTTCGCCCGCATCTACGGTGTCCCGAATCCCAAAAAGAAGATCGCCGAGCTCATGGAGTTGCTGGAAATTTCCCACCTCGACAAGCGCGTCACCGGCCAGCTCTCCGCCGGTGAGTCCACCCGCGTGAACCTGTGCAAGGCCTT
>JANOBP010000018.1:0-3582 GCA_031411715.1 Verrucomicrobiaceae bacterium
CGGAAGTCGAGCGTGGGGTCCGAGAGCATCTTTTCGACCTCGGGCGCGAATTTCGTCAGCACAGCATCGGCGATCCAGCGCAGGCACTCGAAGCGCATTTCAGCATCGCTATCGGTCAGGAAGGCACGCACCCATTTTTCCTCACTCAGATCGACACGGCGCAGTGAGACGAAGGCCCAGACACGATCTTCGGCGGAGAGCTTCTTCAGGTCATCCAGTGTCCAAGGCTCACGGGACAGGGCGGTGAGTGCGGCATCGGAGAGGTAGGCATCCTTACCGCGCGCGAGGCCGAGAAGTTTGGCTCTAGGCAGCTTCGACTTGCCCTCACGCAGATCTTTGGCCAGCTGCGCTTCCGCGCTGATGGGGTCCGCATTGGCTTTGATCCATGGGGCCTTCTCGATCTCCAGTTTCCACAAGCGGCCACGGCCATGGATCGGGTAGGAGCTGAAAACCCAGTCGTTGAAATAGAACGCACCATCAGGCCCCACGGCCATGCAGGTGGGGCGGAAGAAGTCGCTGCCCTTCACGACGGGGATGCGCTCGGAGGTGTAGCCAGCGCCTTTGCGCGTGAGTGGATAGTAGTCGATGCGATGATCACTCCATGAGGGGATCAGCACACCGCCGCCGAGCTCCACCACCGCGCAGGGACCTTCACCACAGGAGTGCACCATGCCCAGCGTGCCGCGCAGCTCTCCATTCCATGCCACAAAGGGATGCACCGGCGCACTGCCATAGACCCACTGGAAGCCATAGTCCGCGCCTTCCACGACATTGAGCAAACGGCACGGCGGACGGCTGCCGGGATCATTCTCCGCGGCGAAGATCTCGCCATCCTTGCGCACCAGCAGCCCAAAGGGATTCCAGAAGCCACGGGCGATCCGGCGCATCTGCTTGCCATCCGCCGTGCAGCGGAAGACACCGCCTTCGCCTCGCCCACTGACTTTGCTGCCATCCCGCGCAGTGAGTGTCCAGTCCTTGCCAAAATTCTCGCCCAGTGAGAACACCAAGCCGCCATCTGGATGCCAGGCCATGCCACTCAGGCCGTTGTGCGGATAATCCGCCAGCGTGTCCATGGTGGCCAGGTTCTCCTCCAGGTCACCGACGCCATCCCCATCCGTGTCCTTCACGCGCAGGATGCGGTCCCGCTCCGCCAGGTAGATCCAGCCATCCAGGCCGCACTCGACGTGCATCGTGGCATCCGTCTTGTTGTAAAACACGCGGCGGTTCTTGCCCTTGGCATCAAAGACGAGGATCTCATCATGCTCCGGCCCCGCGTAGCCTTCCGGGCGGAAATGCGTGTGGCAGGACGCCAGCCAGATCTGGCCCTTGTCATCCACATCGATGCCCGTCGGCGTCACCAGATCCGGATGCTCCGCCAGCAGCGTGAGCTTCACACCGGGCTGAAGGGTCTCGATCTGCGGCGGGAGATCTTTGGGGACCTCCGGTGCCTTGGGTGGTGGCGCTTTAGGTGCCGGTGCGCCGAGAACGGTGAGCATCGGCAGGAGGAAGAAAGGCAGGAATTTCATGAGCAGTCCTGAAACTACGTCCGCACTCGTGAGTCTCCATCGCCGCGGATGCCGCAACATCTCAAAAGCCTGAAAACGAGAGCACCGTAAAACGGGAGCGCGGATTACCCACCGGAGCGCGGACGCCCTCGTCCGCCCCCCACAACCCGACGACCAACCCGTAGCCCATCCAAAGCCTTTTCCCCACGGCTCTCAGGCATCGACTCCCGCTCCTTCTTGTTGTCCCATCTGGGTTCTTCAGCTCAGTCCTTTACATCCCGGCACAGCTTATCGAGGACATCCGAGATGATCTTGATGTCCTTCTTTGATAGAGCGTCTTTATGGTCAGATATCATGGTCTCCAGTGCAGATGCAACGTAACGCCCAGAAGTCACGCGAGGCTCGAAATGCTTTCCTGGCAAGACATGCCAACCAGGGATGGCAATCATCTGAAACATCGGCGGCTTCAGTCCGCAGTTTTGCTGAATGAAGTTATTGAGCCATCTTGAACAGCGCTTCACCTGCGCCGCTGGCTTATGATCATTGGCATAAGATGGCCAATGAAGATTGGTCCCATCAAAGCTCACTTCATCCTTCTTCCCTGAATCCTTCTTCGGCTTACATTTGGTCTTGGTTTCAACCACCACAATGCCTCTTGGGCCAATGACGACGTGATCGATGTTTTCTTGACCACCATTTTCGTGACTCACTGGCACGTCATGAAAGATCAGCCAGCCTTGGGAGGTCAGCGGCTGGAGTTGCTCGGCTACATGGCGTTCGCCCCGATAGCCCAGCCGGCGGTTGGCACGCTCTTCGAGTCGCGCAGCCATTTTTGTCACGACCACGACGATGGCGATGATGAACAGAACGAGACAGCAGAGGAGCAGCGCCAGTAAGTTCGCATTCGGAAACAAATCTCGAATCCAAAAAGGAACGACGATGAGAATCAGCGAAAGGGGTGACCCAAACATGATCCAGTTGTCCAATGCTTCGGATACGCGGTCGATCTCTCTTTGCTGGGTTTCTCCTGGCTGGCGCAACAGCACAAACTCTTCCGGCGGCTCAGTATTCCGACGTGCCCGCTTGCGGCGGAAGATCCAGACCGACACGGCTGCATAGCCGAGAATGAACAGAAAGACGATAATATGGGCAATGTATTGGCTCATGAAGACAAAGATTCTCGAAGTGACTTGGGCAGGTGCAGCACCACGGCATCGACGATCTCACGGGTTTGGATGATCAGAGGCAGCAGGTCGTCAAAGAAGTACCCGTGATTGTCACCGTGCAGAAGGTCATTACGCAAAGAGGGAATCAGCACCACCAGCTTGGCGGCATAGGTTTCAGCGTTCTTGCCGGTAAGTCGTTTATTAAACCCCTTGGGCAACGGCCAAATGCATGCAAAAGCGCTATCCGCGAAAAGCTTGTCCGTGATGGCTTTTTGAAGCAACAGCCCCAGGCTTTGCTCCTTGCCAGCCTCATAGTGAATCCGCAGCACTTTCTCCAAGCCAATCACTGTCTGCGCAAACACCCACGGCAGCAGAGAAGGGTCTTCATGGGACAAACGCAGCAGTTTGGCCGCCGTGCGGAAATACAATACCAGCGCCCCAGGAAAGCGCGGATGGTCCCGGCTCAGCCATTCAGCCCTCGCCTCCCGTTCACCATCCGTCACCCCAAGAAGGAGCCAGGTGCCCGGACTTATGTGAGGCGGAGGTTGAGAAGTCATCCAGAAATCTCCACACCGGTCTTCTCACTGTCACGCAACATTCCTTCCATTGTTTGCGACGCGGATTCCAGAAGTGGCGCACCGATGCACTCATCCCCTCACGAAATGCCAGCCATCTCACCGTGCAAGGTTCCTTGGCCGCACTTCGGGCAGGGGCGGCCTTCGAGTTTGCAGGTGTCACGCAACTTCTGTTTCCCGCAGCCTGTATAGTGCATGGGGTCACGTCGTGCTTAGCGGCCGCACTACATGCAAAGGTAGGCTCCTTCGTTGCCAATGAATTTCTTTAGCTCCAGGTAAAATTGGAGTTGGGGTGGCCAGAGCATACGGCAAATGAGAGCAACTTAGCTTTTTGGG
>JANOBP010000019.1:0-9157 GCA_031411715.1 Verrucomicrobiaceae bacterium
GCGTTTTTTTGATCCGCAGCTAGCTGCGGATCAAAAAACGCAGCCCAAAACCAAACCATAACCAAAACCCCGAAACACAAACTTTCGGACATGCCCAAGTACGCGCATCCGGGCCGGGAGTACGCGCAACCGGGCCGGGAGTACGCGCATCCGGGCATGGAGTACGCGTAACCGGGGCGGGAGTGCGCGCAGCCGGGGCGGGAGTGCGCGCAACCGGGGCGGGAGTGTGCGCAACCGGGCTGGGAGTACGCGTAACCGGGGCGGGAATGTGGGCGCACGAAATGGGTCGATGCATGAGCGCGGCGTGGGCTGAATGAATTGAATTTAATTCGTCGAATTTCCCCCAAGTTTTTGGCGGGTGATGCGTGAAGCCAATCAGCGTGGCATTCACGCCATGCTCAAACCAACCCAAAATGGACCATGAAACTACCCTATTATGAGCGGCCTGAAGATGACCCTTTTTATATCATGCTGGGACACTGTGTGACCGAGCGCCGTGATGCGCTGAAGAAGACGCAGAAGCAACTGGCGGAGGATGCCGACATCTCGCGCGCGGAGCAGCAGTTCATCGAAAACGCCAAGCGGCGGGTGAAGCTGGAGACGATACGGCGCTGCTGCAACGGACTGGGCGGCATCTGGCTGGCGGAACTGTTCCTGGAGGTGGAGCGCCGGATACGTGACAAGTGAGGGCTGAGCGGAGGTAGGCGTGCCCGCCAGAGCACGTAGCCGCAGACTCCTCGTTCTGGCGAACGATCCTACATGAAATGACGCGCCCCAAAGCCAACCCGTGTGGCCTAGCCAAAACTGCCTGTTTTGTGGTTCCATGCTGACACACAACTGATACGCCATGGCTCTACGATTTGATGAAGGAAAAAAGATGGATTCATCCCTTCATTATGACTCGGCACCCGTGGCGCCGGTGGTGGTCAGTCAACCTCAACGCCACAAATATATGAGCCGCTTTAAACTCGAACTGAAACTCAAGACCGTGCTGCAAAAATTAGCGATGGGCGTCAGCCACATCGCCGCGATGTTAAACAATGCCTTTTACCCGCAACCCACGCGGGTGCCGACGGATGCCCAATTCCAAACCGCGCAGGATGAGCTGCAAGCCGCCAATGACGCCGCTGACCTGCTGGAAAGCCAGTGGAAGGCCGCCAACATCCTGCGCGACCAGAAGGAAGCCATCTGGGACACACTCCTCACCGCACGCGCCGCCAACTGTGAGGCGGTGACGCCGAATGACCTGACCAAGCTGGCCACCGTGGGCCTGCCGCTGCGCACGGCCGCTGTGGCCGTGGGTGACCTGCCTGCTCCGAGCGACTTGCGCGCGACGATTGGCTCCCACCTGGGTGAGATCGACCTGCAATGGGACCCTGTCTATGGTGCCAGCATCTATGAACTCGAATGCATGGAGCACGGTGTGGCGGGCCAGAGCTGGCAGGCGGTGAAGTCCGTGACGCAGAGCAAGTACACAGTGACGGGCCTGGTCAGCGGCAAGCAGTACGCCTTCCGCGTCCGCGCCCTGGGCCCCAAAGGCGCAGGCCCCTGGAGTGACGAAGCCGTGAAGATGGCAGCGTGATGCAGCGCGCACCGGCGCGCCATCCTACTCGTCCTCCTACTCCTACTCGTCCTCGATTCAGAAGTGCCGCCAACACGAAGAAGCTCCGCGCCACAAGGGAGGAGGAGTCAGAGGAAGAGTAGGATGAGGATTTTTAGAAGCTCCGCGCCGCACTCCACACGCCTTTTCGAGGACGAGTTCGAGTAGGAGGACGAGGACGAGGACGAATCCACCACTGACTTCTCACCACGTCTCAAAGCCTCCCAACCTCAAAGTCTCAAAGTCTCCTCCTCTCAAAGTCTCCACGACCATGTTCGACCCCACTTACCCGCCTCAGAATGCCGAGATCGAGTCCGCGCCGTTGCGTGGACAGTTCAATGGTCTCAAAGACCTCATCGACGCCCTCAACGTCATCCTCGCCGCGCAGGTCGATGCGGTGAACACCATCAACCACAACGAGCCCGCCACGGCGACGGCCAACCTCGTCGGCAACACGTTGCACTTCAGTTTCGACATCCCGCGCGGTGGTGTGGGGGCACCCGGTCAAGATGGCATCCCCGGACAGCAAGGCCCGCCCTTTGCCCAAGCCATCGTCGATGCGGTGAACACCCTGAATGCGGGTGAATCCGCCACGGTCAGCGTCAGCTTTGATGGCAGCAACGTGCGCTTCACCTTTGGCATCCCACGTGGTCAAACCGGCGGCACGGGGGATCAAGGCATCCAAGGCCCACCGGGAGAGGTGACGCTTTCCCAACTCAGCAATGCCATCAGCGGCACCAGCAACAACACCAACGGCATCAGCACTCTGGACACTGGTTTTGCCGATCCCGACATGGATGCCCTGCGCCAAAAGGTGAATGAGATGATTCTCAATGGGCGGAGGTAGGCACACTCCGAATTCTAAATCGATGGCGCGTCTTTGACTTGGGCGGCGTCGGTTGAGCGAGCCGGAATCTTGCCGCTTTCGTTCTCCCATTGTAGAATGGTGCACTGCTTCCCTCACTATGACTGCCTCCCCGATCGAAATCCTCGCCAGCGTGCTCTTTGCCCTGGCGGTGCTGCACACCTTTTCGGTCAAGCGTTTCGCTCATTGGGCACACCAGTATCCGAAAGGCTCCATCCAGGAGAATATGCTGCACTTCCTGGCGGAAACCGAGGTGGTCTTCGGCTTGTGGGCGGCGGCGTTGTTTGCCGGTATCGCGGCGCTTAAAGGCTCCGTACATGACGCGGTCGTGTACATTGAGAGCCTGAACTACACCGAGCCGAAGTTCGTGCTCGTCGTCATGGTGGTGGCCGCCACGCGACCGGTGGTGCGGCTGGCGGAGGCCTTCATCTCCTTCATCGCCCGACTGCTGCCCTTGCGCGAAAGCATGGCCTTCTACCTCGCCGCGCTGTCCGTGGGCTGCCTGCTGGGTTCACTCATCACCGAACCAGCGGCCATGACCCTGCTGGCCATCCTGCTGAAGCGCCGCTACTTCGACCGCAAGATCAGCCTGAAGCTCGCCTATGCCACGCTGGGCCTGCTGTTCGTGAATATCTCCATCGGCGGCACGCTTACCCACTTCGCCGCGCCGCCCGTGCTCATGGTCGCCTCGAAGTGGCAGTGGGACACCGTCTTCATGCTTACCCACTTCGGCTGGAAGGCCGCCGCAAGCTGCCTCGCCTCCACCGCACTGGTCGCGTTGATGTTTCGGAAGGAGCTGCTGAACCTCGAACCCCAGCACGTCAAGACGGACCCCATCCCCGCATGGCTCACCCTCGCGCATCTCGGCTTTCTCGGCGCAGTTGTCGGCTTTGCGCATCATCCCGACGTCTTCTTTGGTGTGTTCATGATCTTCCTCGGCCTCGTCTCTGCCACCCGCGAGTATCAGGATGGCTTGAAGCTGCGAGAAGGTTTGCTCGTCGGCTTCTTCCTCGCCGGACTCGTCACGCTCGGCTCCTTGCAGTCCTGGTGGCTCAAACCGCTCATCGCTGGCATGGACGGAGCCACCTTGTATTTCGGAGCTACCGGCCTCACCGCGCTGACGGACAACGCCGCGCTCACCTACCTCGGCTCATTGGTGGAGGGCATCAGCGATGATCTGAAATACGCCCTCGTCGCCGGTGCCGTCACCGGCGGCGGCCTCACCGTCATCGCCAATGCGCCGAATCCTGCGGGCGTCGGCATCCTGCAAAGCGCCAAGGCTTTCGGCAACGAAGGCATCAGCCCACTGGGCTTGTTCCTCGGTGCTCTGCCGCCGACTTTTATTGCCATCCTGTTCTTCTGGATTCTGGCGTGAGGCCCGAGATCAGCCAAGCCAAGCCCAACAGCGCCATCAGCGGCACGAGTGCGAACACCAACGGCGTGAGCAATCTGGACACTGGCTTTGCCGGTCCCGACATGGAGGCCCTGCGGCAGAAGATGAATGAGATGATTCTCAATGGGCGGCGGTAGATTTTCAGCACGGTGGCAGTCAAGAACCGTCCGTTACGACGATCTCCTTCTGCCATGCTGAAAACCACCCTCTCCCTCGCCGCCTTGCTGCTCGCACCGCTGGCCTTGCTCCACGCTGCCGATGTGCCGCAGTCACCCATGCAAGTGTGGGCGGACTACGATCCGAACAAAGGTGACTGTTTGCGCAGTTCAAGTGGTTGATTCTGGATCAGCCGGCAGCGAAGTAGTCGCGTCAAAACCACGAACTCATGAAAATCATCCGCTACGCCGACTCACAAGGAAACATCGCACACGCATCGCAGCAGGATGATGGAACGGCGCTGGTCATCGAAGGTGACATCTTTGGCGAGCATCGCGTGACGGACCAAAAAGCGGAGGTGGTGAGGTTGCTCGCGCCCATTCAGCCCTTTGCGATCATTTGCATTGGATTGAACTACAAACGTCACGCGGAGGAGACGAAGGCGGCGATTCCGCAGCATCCGGTGGTGTTTATGAAGCTGCCGAATGTCGTGCAGCATCCCGGTGAGCCGATTCTGCTGCCAACGCATCTGAAGAGCGACAAGGTGGACTACGAATGCGAGCTGGCGGTCATCATTGGCAAAACGGCGAAGAACGTGAGCCGTGCTGACGCCTTGAAGCATGTGCTGGGTTACACCTGCGCAAATGATGTGAGCGCGCGTGACTGGCAGAAGAGCGGCGGGGGTGGCCAATGGTGCCGCGGGAAGAGTTTTGACACGTTTTGTCCTCTGGGGCCGGTTTTGGTGACTGCGGACGAGATTCCAAATCCCAACAGCCTCGCGATCAAGTCGGTGCTGAATGGCGAAACGATGCAGGACTGGAACACGAACGACATGATCTTCGATGTACCGACCCTCATCGAGTTCCTCAGCGGCAGCACCACACTGATGCCCGGCACGGTGATCCTCACCGGCACACCGCATGGCGTGGGTATGGCCCGCACGCCGCCGGTATTCATGAAACATGGCGATGTGGTGAGTGTGGAGATCGAAAAGATCGGCACGCTGACCAATCCCGTGCGCGATGAGGCGTGAGCTTTAGCCTTCAGCGCTTCGATTGAGCTCGGTGAGCAAAATCTCGAAGCGGCGCAAGAGTTCCGGCTCTTCCAACACGGCGCGTCTGGCACTGGAACGAACAACGGCGAGGGACGTGACCATGTCGCAGATGAATTCGGGATCGTTGCGGGTTTTGAGCAACTGCTGGAGGAGAGCAAGGTTTTCCGTGATCTCCGGGATGTCGAAGTGATCGAGGAGTCCCATGGTTTGGCGCGAAAGCTCGGCGATTTGGTCTTCGGGGCCCTGGAGTGTTTCGAATGGTTCAATCGTTGCGATGAGGAATGGCTCTTCCTGAGCCCAGCCAGTGATGCGAACGCGCTGGATGCCATGCAGGACCAATTGTGAGGTGCCGTCGGCTCCTAGCACGGAGGTGGCGATGACGCTTGCCGTTGTGATGGGTCGTATCTCTCCATTTCGTTTTCGATCGCCGAGGCAAAACATGCGCTGAGTGCTCAAAGCGTGATTCACCATTTGGCGGTATCGTTCTTCAAAGATGTAAAGAGGCTGCACACCACCTGGCAGCAGATAGCAGCGATCCAGCACCATGACCGGGAGTTGGTTTGGCAGGATGAAGGGTGTTGTTTTGGATCCAGGCATGTGAGGAATGATTGCCGCGACTGGTGCAATCACCAAGGCCGATATTCGTCGCCGAGATTATCGTCGGTGATGGCTTCAAAGCTGCTCATGGAGTCCTGCATGGCTTGACGTCCGCACCAGTTCCACCACTGGCCGGTTTGCGGCAGTTTTTCGTTTTGGACAAAGTTGAGCACGCCTTGGAGTGAGGTCTGTGCTTCTGGCTGAGTGAGATCAAAGAGTGGGCGGCCTTCGATTTGATACGCACTGAGGATGCGCTGCCAACGGGCGCGGTCGGGAATGAGCGGGGCGTTGCTAGCGAGACAGTGATTCATCACCATCATCGTGTGCGGGAAGACATCCATGCCGGTGCGCGCGGCGCGGTCGGAGCCGGTGCAGTTCCAGAAGGCGATGCCATCGGGCGTGAGACGTGATTTGACGAGCGTGAGGAACTCGCGTGAGAGCAGTGCGGAGGCGAACTCACGCCAGTAGTAGGTGGTGTTCATGACGATGGCGTCAAAGCGCTCGTCGGGATGCTGGCGCAGCCAGCGGCGGCCATCGTCGATGACGAGATGGAGTTTGGGATTGGTGAGCAGGCTGGCCACTTCCGGGCGCGAGCGGATGAGGTCGAGGTAGCCGTGACTGAGCTCGATGGCGGTGAGGCTCTTGACCTGCGGATGATTGACGAGGATCTGCGTCCACGATCCGCTGGCGACACCGATGACGAGCACACGCTCGATGCGATCCCGCACAGCCGAGAGGAAGTAAGGACGCACCACCCACGACTCCGGCTCCAACTTGGTACCAATGATGCCGTCGTAAGCGCCGTTGCCATAGACGCCGCCTTTGGCATCGACGGTGATGACGCCGTGGCGGCTTTCGATGGTTTTGGTGAAGGCTTTGTCGTTTGTGAAGTCGGTTTTGTATTGGAGCCGCTCGTAGAAGGAGTCATTGAAAAAGGCTGCGTCGATGGCAAAAATGAAAAGGGGAATGAGGTGCAGTCGTGTTGGCAGGATGCCCGGAGCCACGGCTAACGACCAGACGGCCGACACCGTGAAGATCAGAATGCCAAGCTGATGAAGTTTTAGCCATTCCATGAACACGAAGCCGGTGAGCAGGCTGCCTGCGCCGGAGCCGATGATGTTGGCAAGATAGAGCTGGGAGAGCTTGCTGCCGCTGTGATCATTCGCTGGAACGGCAGCATGGCAGAGCAGAGGAAAAGTGATGCCGAGCATGGCCCCTGCGACGATCACGAGGCCGTATCCCCACCACCAGCCGATGTAGGTGGCACAAAGAGCTGTGAAGGGTGCGATGAGAAAGCTGGCGAGGCTGGAATGCAGCACCCAACGTGCGAGCCGCTGCCGCAGCAGCGCGGGATCATCCGTGAGCACCCGCTGGCTGGCGAGCGAGCCGAGCGCGAGACCGAACAGGTAGCTGGCGAGCAGGTAACCAAAGGCGGGCGCGAGCGATGAGCTGGCGAAATTAAAAATGCGCGACCACACGATCTCCCATGAGAGGGTGATGAAGCCGGAGAGCACGGACCAGACGAGCGCGGTGCGGAATGAGATGGCTGGTTTGGCCGGCAGTGTGGTCGTTTCAGACTCTGCTGGCGCGGATTGGCCGCTGCGGCGGAAAAAAGCGGTGGCGAGGATGATGATGGCCGCGCTGGCATTCAATGCCGCGGCGATGTGGACCGTGGCACTCATGCCAAAGTGGCCCAGAAGCCAGCGCGCGGCGATGAAAGCTCCCAAGGCGGCTCCGAGCGTGTTCACGAAGTAAAGCTGGCTCACACTCCGGCCGACGTGTGTGGTGACGCGCACTTGATGTGCCACCAGCAACGGCAACGTGGCTCCCATGAGCAGTGTGGGCAGAAAAACGAGCGAGAAGGCCAGCAGGCCCGTGCTGAGGCTGTCGGCCTGTGAAGTCATGGCACCGACCGCATCGAACAATTTCAGCGAAACGAGGCCGTAAGCGCCTACGCCGAGTTCCGCGAGGCCAAAGAGCAACACGAGCGGCGCTTTGGGCCATTTCGAGAGCCAGCCGCCCATCAAGCTGCCGATGCCGAGCCCCGCGAGGAATGCGGCGACGACCATGGCGACCGATTCGACGTTGCTGCCATAAATCATGAGCAGCGCCCGCTGCCACACGAGTTGGTAGATCAGCGCCGAGAGCCCCGAGAGGACAAACACGCCATGCAGGATGGCAGCAGGAAAAGGTGGCGGCATGCGATCACTCGAAGCCGTTGGCACGAAGGAAGGTGAGGCTGTTAGGGATCTGATCTTGGGAGGTGGGAGACTCGTCTTCGATGAAGTAGTGCTTGATGCCGGCCTTGCGCGCAGCGGCGAAGATGGCGCTCCAGTTCATCTGGCCGGTGCCGAGTGTGACATCGTTAGCGACATCGGTCTTGCCGGTGAGAAAGCCGGTGGCGACGCCTTTCTTGAGGTCCTTAAGGTGCATCAGCTTCCAGCGGCTGCCGTATTTTTCGAGCAGCTTCACGGGGTCTTGTCCTGGAAAGACGATCCACAACACGTCCATCTGCACGGAGACGAATTCAGGCTTCGTTTCACTCATGAAGAGGTCCACGAGCGTGCCATCACCATGTTTCTCAAATTCGAAGCCGTGCAGATGATAAAACATGGTGATGCCTTCTTTGGCGAGTGCTTCACCAGCGCGGTTGAAAGTGGCGATGGCGTCGTGGCACTCGGCTTCGTCAAAGCTGTCCTTGTGATCGATCCAGGCGCATCCGGCGAACTTGAGGCCGAGCGTCTTGGCTTCCTTCACCACATTGTCGAGATCGTTCTTGTAACGTCCATACGGGAAGTGGCTGCTGACCGGGATGAGGCCGCGCTTGTCGAGCTCAGCTTTGAAATCGGCGGCGCTGAGATTGTAGGTGCCCGCGAGCTCAACCTCCTTGATGCCGAATTCTTTGACGCGATCCAGTGTCCAAGGAACCCCGCGCAGCGCAAACTGACTGCGCAGGCTGTAAAGCTGGAGACCAGCGGAATCTGCGGCAGAGAGCAGGGTGGAAGTGAGCAGGAGCAGGCTGAGGATGCGTTTCATAGTGATGACGGTTGGGCGTGTGCGCAAAAAGTGGTGAGAGACATTAGATGGACGATTGCTGAAGAATCAATCCGTCTCTTTTACAGATGAACTTTCACGTATGATGGACTTCAACTGTTGCCTTCATCACCTTGACCCCATGCTCGCTCAACGCTTTGCGGAAGATGTGTTGTTGCCAAAGCGTTAAGCGGTTAGCCCTCAGTCGGTCGAGTAGAACTTTTCCATGAATCGCCGTCATTTCATCACCAAAACAACTGCCGCCACTCTATCCGCACCGTTTGTGAAGGCGCAGAGCAAGACTTCGCTCAACGGGAGCATCATTGGGCATGGGGAGTATCGGTATCGGGTGGACTTGGAGTGGTGCCAGGCGAAGCGGGAGGTGCATCCGGTGAAGGACTGCCATGAGATGGTCATGGATTCGCAGAAGCGGCTGATGATGATCACGAACGAGGCAAA
>JANOBP010000020.1:0-14346 GCA_031411715.1 Verrucomicrobiaceae bacterium
CCTCTTACCACTCGACTCGACCGCCGCGCGTCCAAGGCATCATCGTCTATCTCTTCGATGCTCCCAATCAGAATAGACAATAGCCAATAGACGATAGTCAGACTCCACCGTCGCACCGTCGCACCTCTAACCCTCCACAAGCTTGCCATCCTTGAGCAAGAGCCGCCGGTCACCGCGCTTGGCCAACTCCTGATCATGCGTGACGACGATGAGTGTTTTTTGTGCCTCATCGACGATCTTCATGAGCATATCGATCACTCCAGAGCCGGTGCTGGCATCGAGATTGCCCGTGGGCTCGTCGGCATAAATGATGCCTGGGTCATTGATGAGTGCGCGGGCGATGGCGACGCGCTGCTGCTCGCCGCCGGAGAGCTCGGTGGGTAAATGGTCGAGCCGCTCGCTGAGTCCAACTTTGGAAAGCAACTCACGCGCACGCGCCTCGGCCTGCTTGCCGCCGATCATCGCTGGCAGCACGACGTTTTCGAGCGCTGTCAGCTCAGGCAGCAGGAAATAGTGCTGAAACACAAAGCCCATGACCTGATTCCGGGTGCGCGCACGCTCGGCCGCACCGGCCTTGTAGAGCGAGCGTCCATGCACCATGACGTCGCCAGATGTCGGCTGCTCCAGACCACCAAGAACATAGAGCAGCGTGGTTTTGCCGGCACCAGACTGGCCACAGAGAAAGGTTTTCTCACCAGCGGCCACTTCTACATTCACACCGCGTAGCACGGGCAAATCATGCCCCGCCAGATGATACGTGCGATGTACATCCGTGGCGATCAGTGGCGCGGCGTTTTGACTCATGAGGTGGCGAAAGTCGGCAGTAGCCCCACGACGTCAAGCAGCGATGCCCGCGGCCACCCGCTGACGCAGCGCCTCATACATGACGACAGCAGCCGCCGTGGACAGATTCAGACTGCGAGCCCCCGGCCGCATCGGGATGCGCAGACAAGACGCCATCTCCAGCACTGTCGGTGGAATGCTGCGCGTCTCCGGCCCCAGCACGAGATACAACTCCCGCGCGGTGAGATTGGCCTCCCAGTGAGATTTCTCACCACAGCACTCGATGAAAAAGAAGGCCGCATCATCGCCCGCCGCCGCGCGCATCTCCTCCCAAGTCGTCCACACGCGCACGTCCACCTCCTGCCAGTAGTCTAGGCCTGCGCGCTTCAGATGCTTATCATCCAGACTGAAGCCCAGTGGCTGGATCAAATGCAGTCGCGCACCCGTGGCCATGCACAGCCGACCGATGGCACCGGTATTGTGCGGGATCTCCGGTTGATAGAGCACCACATGCAGCATGCGGATTCAGCCTTTGAAGACAAAAAACTTCCGGCACAGGAAGTTCACCAGCACAGAGATGACGACATTCACCGCCTGGGCGATGACGGAATGCACGTCAAAGAGCCGGATGAGCTCCCTGCCCGCCTCCATACCGATGACAAAGCCCAGCAAGCTCACGAGGAAAAAATAGACCAACTCCTTCACCCAGTGGTGCCGCCCCTGCTCAAAAACCCACAGCACATTGGTAAAATAGGCAAAGAGCGTGCTGAAGATAACGGCAATACCGTTGTTGTAGGCGAAGTGTAGCGCACGCGTATCCTTCGGGATGGCTCTGTCGATGGCGGGAAAGAGCCAGGTGGAGCACGCGGTCCATATCGTCTGGTGAACGATGAGTGCCCCCACGCCGCAGATGCCATACTTCATGAACTGGATCATCGGATGCGTGTCACGCGCATTCATCCGCGCCAGGATCGTCCGCCAGTCGTTTTCAGAAAAAAAGCGCCGTGCATCGGCGAGAAGGTAAGTCATTCGCAAATCTACCCTCAAAACAGAAAGCCTGTCTAACGAAGACTTCGTCAGACAGGCTCTAAAAACTCCTCAGATGAGGACTTGGCAGTTAATTGTAATGGTAATTGCCGTTGCGGTCATAGTAGCCCTGCTGACGCTGCTGCTGATACTGCGGCTGGGTCTGCACCCAGCGGCCATTGCGGTCATAGTAGCCTGAGTTCTGGCCGCCGTTCTGGTAGCTGGCGTTTTGCTGGTCACGCGCATTGCCGAGTGCGGCACCGCCAAGCGCACCTGCACCTGCGCCGATGGCTGCACCCTCAAGGCCGCGGCCGCTTTGATTGCCAATGATGCCGCCAAGAGCAGCACCACCCAGAGCGCCGAGCACAGCGCCAGTCTGTCCATTCGGGCCAGACACGCATGACATGAGCGATGTCGAAGTGAGAAGAATAAGGATTGATTTTTTCATAGTAGGGTTTGTTGGGTAAGGCCGCTTAAAAAGCAGTGATCTCTTTGTCTCATGCTAGAGAGCATTTGTTCAATCTGGAAGCAGAAAAATGACCCCATAGCTGCCATTTCCCAACCTTCCGGACACCTCAGCTTTCAATTCTGCTGAAACCTCAAGCGCAGACTCTTCCGCGCTCCATTTGACGAATCCACCACTGTGGTGGAAGTAATCACCACGCATGCCCGCCGCCACTGTTAGCGCTAGCAATCCTGTCTTCCCGTTCCACCTCGTGCGGGCGGATCTTGAGCGCGTCGAAGCCGCCATCCTGGATCAAGCGCGTGCCTTTGACCCTGGCATCGAAGGTTACGTCAGCTATGTCTGCCGCACTTCCGGCAAGCGCATCCGCCCTGCCCTTGCCGTGCTCGCAGGTGGTGCCACGGGCGGCACGCATGAGGGCCACACTCGTCTCTCCGTCATTCTGGAACTCGTCCACATCGCCTCACTCGTGCATGACGACATCATGGATGGCGCGGACATCCGCCGCGCCGCGCCCACAGCCGTCGCTAAGTGGGGTAGCAGCCTCAGCGTCCTTCTGGGTGACAGCCTCTTTGCTTACGCGCTCGAACTCGCTGCCGAATTCGACGACGTGAACGTTTGCCGAACCATCGCCAAAGCCTCACGCGATGTTTGCACTGGCGAGATCCTGCAAACACAGCGCCGCTTCGACTTTGGCCTCTCGGTGCCGGATTATCTCAAGATGATCGAGATGAAGACCGCCGCACTCTTCGCCGCCGCCTGCGAGCTCGGTGCACGGCTCAATGAGCAGCCTGTAGCCGTCCAGCAGGCCCTGCGTGACTACGGCCTCAAGCTCGGCACGGCCTACCAGATCTACGACGACTGCCTCGACATCGTCGGCGACGAAAAGACCGTCGGAAAAACGCTCCGCACTGACCTCGCTCGTGGCAAGCTCACGCTCCCCATTTTGTTTCTCCTCGAGGCCGCCACCGATGCGCAAAAGCAAAAGCTCAACCGCATGCTCCTCAAAGGCGAGCCCATGGACACCACCATCCTCGCTGGAATCGCCGACTACGAAGGCTCCGTCGAGCGCGCCATCAAGTTCGCGCAAAACATGCTCATGGAAGCCCGCGCCGATCTCATCTGCCTCGCTGCCACGCCGCACAAGCAAGCCCTCGAAGACATCGTCAGCTACCTGCACAGCCTGTTGGACCAGTGCCGCGCGGTCCACTAAATCGTCCTCGTCCTCGTCCTCCTACTCGTCCTCGATCCAAGAGCGCCGCCAACACTCGAAGGCACCAAACACAGCCACACACGCCGCTGCATGAAACTCGATCCTCACTTCATCCAGCCACCTTTTTTCGAGAACGAGCACGAGAACGATTAGGAGGACGAGAAACACGATGAGCCGCATCCACGACATCCCGGAAAACGACCGTCCGCGTGAGCGCCTCCTCCGCCTCGGTCCACAGGCCCTATCCGACGCCGAGCTTCTCGCTCTCTTCATCAACACCGGCACCAAAGGTGAAAACGCCCTGCAAATCGGTCAGCGCATCTTACGTGAGCACACGTCTCTCCGGGAGCTTTCACGTCTTGAACCTGCGGTCCTTAGCAAGATCAAATCTCTTGGCCCTGCCAAGACCGCCAAGCTCGCCGCCGCCTTCGAGCTTGGCCGCCGCGCCGCACAAGAACCCGCCCACGCCGAGATCATCCTCGACAATCCCCAGCGCATCTATGCCTACATCGGCTCCGAGATGCAGGCCCTCAACTTCGAGTCCGTGCGCGTCTTCTTACTCAACACACGCCTCGCTCTGATGCGTTGTGATGAAATCTTCCGTGGCAGCCTCAATGAATGCTCCGCCCATCCGCGAGAGATCCTGCGCAAGCCCCTCATCCACAGCGCCCACGCCTTCATCCTGCTGCATAACCACCCCAGCGGCGATCCCACACCCAGCGACGCCGACCGCCGCATCACCCGCCGTCTGCGTGAGGCCTCTGAAGCCACCGGCGTCCCCCTTCAGGACCACATCATCATCGGTGCCCCCTCCGCATCACGCGCGCAGCCTTACTTCAGCTTCAAAGAGCACGGCATGCTGTAGTTCAGCGTTTGGCCGCATGGTCACGCAGCACGCGCATGACTTTTGCGACGACATCGTTTTTACCCACGCAGATATGTCCGTGTGGCACCATGCGCTCGGATTGGACGGAAGTGAGATGGGAACTGGTGTAGGACACCACACCATCACTGCTCTTGCTGCGGTCTTTGCGGTCCCATGTCAGGCCTCGATCACCGATGATGGAATGATATGAGGGGGCACGACAGGCTTGGTCTGGTCCAGACCTTTCATGAGTGGATGTTTGTCCGAGAGCATGCCCACACTGAGGAAGGAGAAAACACCCCACTGGCAAATCTGTGGTGACAAGGCATCCGCGTTACCACGCAGGAGCTCATTGGCCATATTCAGTGAGTCCAGGGGCACTCGAATCAGATTCGTGAGACTGCGCACGATGCTGAAGCTTGCCACCTATCCTCTCCGAATCCTTTGCCGGGCATTGACGGTTTTCGATGCATCCCTTACCATCAATCCCATGAGCACACGACAACTAAGCATTGGCGACTTCGCCGCCTTACCGCACCATTCTGGAAGACATCCTTCCCAGCGGCACGCTTCAGCTTCTTCAGAACAGACCATCATCGCCAAGTGTTTTGACGTGACCCCGGACGAGACCGCCCTCATCGAATCCGCCCTGGCCCCGACGCGCAGCCCAAAGCCCGCCCGCAAGCGAGCTGCCGTTTGACTTGCGCCACCGCAGTGGGACAATCCCACCATGACTGTAACACTCGACTCCAAGCGCCGGATTACCCTTCCTGCTTCATTGCTCAGCAGCAAGCCAGGCCAGGTTTTTGATGCCCGTTATGACGCGGACGAGGATGCGCTGGTCTTCCGCCTTATGCCTGCCAAAGAGGATTGGTTGGAGGTTCTCTGCCAATGCCCGACACCGATGGATGACGTTCCTGTGCGTCGGCGAGAACTCCCCAAGAAACGCAAGCTATGAGTTGGTTATTGGACACTGATGTGCTCTCCCAGCCAGCCAAGACCCATGGCGATGCAAGGGTCATTGCCTGGTTGCAGCAAGAGAAGCACAACTGCTACACGAGTGCCGTCGTCATTGCACAGCTTGCGTATTGGGTGCGCAGCAAGGAAGGCAAACGACGCAAAGAACTCCAACTCTGGCTCAGCCGTCTCATCAACGCCCTCGAAGGTCGCATCTATGGGTTCAATGTCGGTGTCGCCCATGTATGGGCAGATCAAGAACACCTCCTCGAAGCCGCTGGTCAGCAGATGCCAGTCGAAGACGGCTACATCGCCGCCACCGCGCGCAAACACGGACTGACGGTAGCGACGGGCAACGACAAAGACTTTCGCCGTCCGGGGCTAAAAGTATTCAATCCATTCAAGGAACTGCCGCCCGCCTGAGCCAGTTGGCGGAAGCCTGCACCGCCGCCGCGCGACGAGGCCACGCTGGCCGTTCACGAGGCGGAGATCGACCAGATCGTCTATCGCCTCTTTGACCTGACCCCGGACGAGATCGCCCTCATCGAATCCGCCCTGGCCCCCACCCGCACCCCCAAGCGCAAAACGCGCCGCCTCGTGACCGACCTTCCCGAAAACAAAAAAGCCGCACGTATAGGTGCCTTGTGGACTCTCACGGCGCGGGGGCCGAGTTTTGCGTGCAGCGATGCAAGGCTGCCCGTTTGAAGCTAGCCTGTAAAGTTTAATTTCGAGTTAGGTCCGAGGGTGATGCGCCAACGCCGACCAGATGTTGGCCCAAGAGCAGCAAATGAAGCCCCCTCTGATCCTGCCGATGGATTCTCGGCTGATGCCATGCGCACGAGCCTAGTGGGAGGCACCAAGGCGCCCGGCCATCCAGTATGGCCTCACTCCTGGTGGCAATGCTCACGCAGCACGCGCATGACTTCTGCGACGACATCGTCTTTACCCACGCAGATGTGTCCGTGTGGCACCATCCGCTCGGATTGGGCGGAAGTGAGGTGGGAGCTGGTGTAGGACACCACACCATCACTGCTCTTGCTGCGGTCTTTGCGGTCCCATGGCAGGCCTCGATCTCCGATGATGGAATGATGGGGCACGACAGGCTGGGTCTGGTCCAGACCTTTCATGAGTGGATGTTTGTCCGAGAGCATGCCCACACTCAGGAAAGAGAAAACACCCCACTGGCAAATCTGTGGTGACAAGGCATCCGCGTTACCATGCAGGAGCTCATTGGCCATGTTCAAGGAGTCCAGCGGCACTCGAATCAGATTCGTGAGACTGCGCACGATGCTGAAGCTGGCCACTTTGCTACCACGATGCGGTGTGCAGATGAAAACCGTGCGCTTCACATAGGGTAGCGGCTTCACGAACAGACTGCGCGTCAGCCGCTCACGCGTTTTATCGGAGATGTCCATCAGCTCCGGTGGCTTGCTAAACATACTGCCCCACAAGGCGTTACCAGAGTCCGTCACTTGCAGTCGGCTCAGCAAGCCGCCCATGCTGTGGCCCACCAGCACCATTTGGTTCATGCCGGGGTCGTTGTGGTCTGGATCAAAATACTCGCGCGCGGCATTCAGCGTGCGCCGCAGCCGCTCGGCCGCCTGTGGCACACCGACAGCCGTCGGATACAGGAAATACCATGGCTGATACTTCGCACGGAGCACCGGGTCCGCGGTAATGGCATTCACGGCATTCAGCCAGATGTGCGGGTCCGACATGAGCCCATGCACAAAGACCACCGGGATGCGCTTGGGGTCATAGTCGTCCATGCGGTAGAGCTGGCAGTCACCCAAGGCCTTCTCAGGGTAAAACAATCCTGTGAGCGTGAGATGGATGAATGACCTGCGCGAAAGCGCCAAATGCTTCGGTGCCGTGAAATCCGCCGCCAAGGGCTCCTCCCGACCGGCCACCTGCACGGTATCCGTGTTCAGTGCATTGAGCAGTCGCAGCTTGCAGTGCTGGGCACCAGCGGCATCCACCGCGCCCATTTCCATCACCGCCGTCAGGGTCGAGTGGTCACCATTTGGCGGCAGGAACGGCATTTCTTTGCGCGTGGCCATGGTGCGGTTCACGCAACCCACCAGAGGCACCCCCACGCCAGAGCGCTTCGCCGAGGTTTCATTCTCACGCCGACTCACCAGACCCGGCATGATCAGTTCATCATATTCCAGTGGCGACTTCTCCCGCTGCCTCCCTTTCGCTGCATCAAACTCCACCACGAAGTTTCCCGCCTTGGAATCGGATAGACGCAAGCCATTCGTCCAATACCGCGGGCTCTGCTTACTCTTCCACTGGGTCAAAAAATCTTCCAAAGCCGCTTCATAGTGATGCTGAGCTCCCTGCCGTGTCGCTGCGCTGCCACGCTGCATGCCATCCCAGCCAAGCGCCATTTTTTTCAAATCATCCGCCAGCCGCACGTGTGCGCGCGCTGGCAATTCGGTGCGCACCGGCACCGTTGCCACCGACCGCATGCTGCCGCATGCCGTCACCAACAGCAGCGGCCCCGTCCACCAACACGCGCGCCACATCCTCACGGCTTCTCAGGCTCGATGACTTTGAGCTTCACATTCCGAATGGCCGCCGTCGTGTTAAATGTCGTGATCGACAGTGGCAGGTAGCTCTCCATCGGCCCGGGGCGCACATTGATTTTTTTATCCTTGATGTTCTCGTCAATGATCTGCTTATCACCCAGCCACACACTCAGGTTATCCTTCGTCACGCGCAGGCGGATGGTGTACCACTTGTCATCCACATAGCGCTGATAGCTCGACGTGTTGTTGTCGGATGCGTCCATGTTATCGATGGACGAAATGCCCGTCACACTGCCACCCCAGCCGCCACAGATCAGAGACGCACACGTTTTCGCATTCCCGACGGGGAACGTCAGTCCGCAGAAGAAATCCACCCCCTGCAGGCGTTTGGCCTCCAGCGAGATCTCGTAGTTGATCATTGGCAGAGACGCCGCCTTCTTATAATTGGCCCCGCTGATGTTCTCCCCCTGATTGATGATCATCAGCCCTCCTTCCATCTCCACCATCCCGCTGCCGCCCACATCCACTGGCTCCCAATCCGTCAAATTTTTCCCATCAAACAGCACATACTCCTTGGGAGTTTCCTCAGCCTTCGGCTCGACCTTCGTCGGCTCAGCCGCCAGTGTGGATCCCGTGGCCGAAAGCATCATCATCAACAAAAAGTGTTTCATCATAGCGGCGCGCATCCTCCACCCCCGCCCCACTTTGGTCAAGCGTCAGCGCAAATAGTCAACGAGAGCCTCTTGGATTGACGATTGATGAGCAACGAATGTTGATTTTCGAAGGAAGAGGCGTGTTCTACGAAGGCAATCACCTCAGCAATCAAAAATCCTTGTTCATCAATCGTCAAACCTTCCAACCCTCCTCTGCACAGCTCTAAAGCGTGAAACCAAAAACCATCATCATCATGGGCGTCTCCGGCAGCGGCAAGTCACTCATCGGCCAGGCACTCGCCACCCGACTCGGCGGCACCTTCGACGACGGCGACGACTTCCATCCGCCCGCCAACAAAGCCAAAATGTCCACCGGCACCCCACTCACCGACGAAGACCGCTGGCCTTGGTATGCCACCCTGCGCCAGCGCATCCTCGACATGCGCGGCACCACCCCCGCGCACGTCATCGCGTGCTCCGCGCTCAAGCCCATTTACCGCGACCGTCTCCGCGCCACCGACGCCCCTTCCGACATCGCCTTCGTCCTCCTCGATGGCACACGCGATCTCATCGCCACCCGCATGGCCGCCCGCAAAGGCCACTTCATGCCCCTCACACTCCTCGACAGCCAACTCGCCACGCTTGAGCTCACCCCCGACCTCATCCGCGTCTCCATTGATCAATCACCTGACCAAATCGTCGCGGAGATCATTCAGCGGCTTCAAAGCGTCTGATTCGCCTCACGGCTCAGTCTGCAAGTTAAGCCCATCTGTGGAAGATTTGATTGCGGGCTGGTGATGCGGACGTGATGATTCATACTTATGAGCCTCCGTTCCAACGTCTTGATTGCTACCATCCCGTTGTTTGCTGCGGGATGCCTGAATCCTGTTACAACTAATGTCATTGACACACCTGCGGTGGTTCTTCAATTCGACTCGAACAAATTATCATTTAAGCACCCGCAAACAGGGCACATCTTTCAACTGCATCTTGGTGCTGAGTTATATCAAGACACAGGGGGCATAACCGCCGTACCTTCAAATGTTCGGAACGGCAATAGGGATGCCACGTCATCCTATTATGAGCCTGTGAGTGAAAGCGGTTCTGGCTACGCTGCCGCAGAAAGCCTCTACACAAATGATCAAGCCGACATCGTCGCTCGAAACTCACACGTTCAGTACCTGCCAGACAGTGGAAGATTGCTCATCACGGAAGACAAGAGTGATGGACTGCCCTGCAAAAGATTTATTCTCTATACAATGCTGCCAGGAGGTGGGTATCGGGTATCCTATCTATCCCCACCATGGCATGTTAATTTTTCAAGCCCAGGTCTGCCTAGCAGCCCTCCTGACATTCATTTGCTATCCGGGGATCGCGCCAAAATAGAAGGTAAAATATTGAAAATTGAAGAGATCGAGCAAAGCATTCACCCATTTAGCCTTGGTGGTTAATGGCTATCCTGAGATGGAGCGGGATGCATGAAACGGGAAGCTTCGATTCGGACAGATGTTAATGAACAGGCGTTTTATTATCGGTTTCTTCGCTTCAAACGAAGAGATGCCTCACGGCTCACCAATGGTCGGATTCGGCACTGAGACGGCGGTGGACTTCACCGCGCGGGTCAGCACGTCTTTTGGCTCCTTGCCGCTCGACACTGCTTGAGAGGCCATGCCTTTGTATCGCAGGGGTTTGTAGCCGAGGGCCATCATGGCATCCAGCGGGGCTTGTTTGAGACTGGGCTTCCAGAAGTCTGGTGCGCCGCCAGTTTCGTAGTAGTAGATCCAGGAGTGTTGCGGATCGACCCAGCCTGCACAGAGGACGACATGCTTCTTCGGGATGTTGAGAAGATCGCCGGGGTGCAGATCCTGCGCACCGGCAAGCTCGGTGCAGATGGCGGGCAGTTGCGTGGTGTCATGCACCGAGGGCAACTTCAGGCAGCGTGAGACGAAGCCCGAGCAATCCACGCCGGCAGCCTGTGCGCTCACGGCGGCATTATCGGCACGTCGTTTCTCTGGCGATGACACATCACCGCCCGCTTTGCCTTGGGCGATGGCGGCATCAAATGAGGAGGGATCGTCAAAGCCGCCCCACTTGTAGGGAATGCCCGTGTTCACCTGCCCTGGCACCCACCAGCCACGGCGCTCATGCGCAGGCTCATGGCCGACATCGGGCGTATTGACCAAGATTCCCGTTTTATCCTTCCCATGGAGGATATTGCCACCAAAAGGCTGCCACGCGTGGGTGGCCATGCGCTGAGCGGTCGCCATGGCCTCGGCAGGAGTCGTTTGTGACGGCGCAGATGCATCACCTGGCACCAGCGGCGCAGGCTCTGGCTTCGGCGGAGTCGAAACACAGCCTGCGAGCAGGAGGATGAGGAATGAGAGGCGCTTCATGAGTCGTGATGATGAAAGCTCGGAGGAAAGCGGTCAACCCTAGGAAACACGGATTTACACCGCAGAGAAATGCCTTCTGAATCAAGCCTCTGCAACGACTGATTATTCCACAAAATGAACGCCTTGATGAAACCACGGAAGCACGATGAACGCAGAGGAAAGCCAATGAATTTCAGGCCTCTGTGTCCATCGTGTCTCTGTGGTTCACTCTTAATCTGTGGAATAATCGCGCCTGGCCTCTTCGGTGTTCCAAACTCTGCGGTGTAGGATTGAATCTGCGCATCATGGCATTTGCCAGCGACACACATTCACTCCAAAATTCAGGCCATGTCTTTCCGTCTCCGCCTCATCTTGTTTTCGGCCTTCTGCGCGGTGCAGAGCATCGCTGCTGCCGCAGGTGCGCGCACGGCCCTAGTCATCGGCAATGCCAAGTATGAAGCCGCCGTGGGACCGCTGCGCAATGCGGTGAACGATGCCAAATCCGTCGCCAAAACGTTGCGTGGCCTTGGTTTCACCGTCATCGAGGAGCACAACGTCACGCGCAATGAATTGCTCGAAGCCGTAGCGGCGTTTCGGAAAAAACTCACCGGCGCTGAAGTGGCACTGTTCTACTACGCGGGTCACGGCATCACCGTCGGCGGCTCCAACTACCTCCTTCCCGTCAAATCCGGCTACAACCCCGAAGGTGCCGATGAAACCACACTGCGCCTCCTGGCCGAGACCAAGCTCTTCAATGCCGAACAAGCTGTGGCAGAAATGAGCGCAGCCGGTGCGGCCTGCAATCTGGTCATTCTCGATGCCTGCCGCAACACACCCGTCGCACGCCAGCCACGCACGCGTGACGCCACATCCGCAGGTGGCCTGTCTGAGATGAAACCACCTGCGGGTTCTCTCATCGCCTTTGCGACGGATGCGGGACACACCGCGCATGATGGCGACGGCACCAATGGCCTCTACACCGAGGAGTTGCTCAAGCACATGCGCACGCCGGGTCTCACCATCGAGCAAGTCTTCAAGCGCACGCGCGCGGATGTCATGCAGCGCTCCGAAGGCGGCCAAATCCCCGCCGAATACTCACGCCTCGTCGGTGAGGACATCTATCTCGCCGGCAACGTTGCTGCTTCATCAACAAGCACGCCAACGGTTGCAACCATCACACCAACTGCTCCAAGCGATTCCACTCGCGCCATGAAGGCGGAGCCAGTTCCGCTGCCAACCTTGAGCGAGATCACCAAGCTCGCCACAGCTCGAAAGACCGCCGACTGCGTCGAGGCACTCAAACAACTCGCCTTGAGCCGAGGCCCGGGTGATTTTGCCGCCGCACCGCTCGAAACCCTGCTAGAGCAAGCCAAGGATGACCTCAAGGATGCCAGCGCACCTTCACCGAAAGTCGAAACGGCGATGAAAACCTGTGACCTCGTACTCGAAGCCTTGCGCGAGTGTCTGCCGCCCGATCACGCGAAAAAAGCCCCGCTCACCGCCAAAGCCCAAAACCGCCGCGGCGACTGCCTGCTCCTTTTTAGCCGCGCAGATGAAGCCCTGAGCGCCTACAACGCCGCACTGCCTCTCACGCCTGATGATGCCTACATTCAATACAACCGCGGTCGCGCACAGCTGGCCCTCGGCAACACCGATGCCGCCAAAGCTGATTTTGCTGCCGTTGTTAAATCAAATAGCGCCAAGCCCGGTGCCAAGAAGCTCGCCGAAGAAGCTTTGGCGAAGATGAAATAGCCATTTCACTTCACGCTCTCGGCGTGCGCATCAAACCGGCGCATCTTGAGCACCACCAGCGCGATCAATGCTGTCCCAGCAAACCACCACGGCCAATACGTCAGCGATGCGGCGAAGACTTGTATGTCATCCGGCTTGAGACCTCGCTGCTGGGCCAGGTGCGTGCTTTGCCAGCCAAACAGCAGGGTGACGACGCCGTAGGCCAGGTTCATGCTCAGGCCACGAAAGCTCAGTGCGGTGGCACGCTGTGTGGAATCGACCACCGCATTCATGTAATGAGAGAGGAAGAACTGCAGGAAGCGCATGCTCATGAATAGCGGCAGGATCAGCACGAGGCCGAGCCAGCCCTGCTGTGGATGAGCCGCAGCGATCAGACCGAGCAGCACCGCAAGCCCCAGCCAGATGAAATTGGTCACCCCAGACATCCGACGTGTGCTTTTTTCCATCAAGCCAGCTGTGAGCAGGCCCAGCATCGAGACAACCGTGCCGATCACACCATACCAACCCTCTGCGATGCCGATGAGGCGGTAGAAGTTACTCGCCACCGTGAGGAAGAGCCGGATGATGCTGTCGAAGACAAAGCCGAAAAGGATCAGCGCAAAAGCCGCGCGCGTGCGCCAGATCCAGCCACCCGTTTGCAGGATGGACGCCCACGTCTCTCCGATACTGGTCAGCAAAGAGGACTTCGGCGGCGCTGTCCAACTCTCACGCATGCGCAGCGCCACGACCAAGCTGGCGACGGCAGATAGGAGGCAGAGGATGACCGGCAGCTTGATCCAGACCGTGTAAAGCCACGCACCGGAGATGGAGGAAACGATGAAGCCAATCGCAATCGCCCGTGAGAGATTCGCCATCACCTTGGGCCAGATTTCCTCACGCTGACCTTCCGGCAGTGAGTCATACGTCAGCGCTTCATCCGCCCCACTCGCGCAGGCCTCCGCCGCGCCGCTGAGGACTCGGTTGCACACAAACAACCAGAAGACCAAGTCATGCTGCCCCGGCTGCATCAGGTACAGCACACCCATTTCGAGAATCATGAACACACTCGCCGCGATGACGAGCAGCCTGCGGCCAAAGCGATCCGCCAGCGCGCCTGAAGGCACCTCCAGCAGCACGATCGTCAACGCCCACACCACATTCAGCGCCGCGAACTCGCCAATGTTTAAGCCCAAGTCGAGGAACAGAATGGTGAAGATCGGGTAGTAGAACCGACAATTGAAAAAGAGGCGGAACCAGATGAACAGACTGGCGTTGGAGTGGCTGGGCATGCGGAGAAAACAGGATGCTGAACGAATTGTTGAAAACTCCCATCAAGGACGACGGACAAGCCGGAAGCCCACATGGATAGCAGGCACCATACCAGGCAGCCGGTCGCGACTCGCACAGCATGCGTCACTGGCGTAAAATCTCCAGCCGCCCCCACGCACCACACAGTGGGAGCCAGTATCAGGCCCCTTGGGATCGACGGATACGGGCAGATTGAGACTGGTGCCGACATCCGCTGCATTGGCGAGCTCCGCGTCGCCAAAAAAGGGATCATAGTAGTCCCAGCACCACTCCGGGACGTTGCCGGACATGTCAAAAAGGCCAAAGCCATTGGGTGGGAAGCTCCCGATCGGGGCGGTGTGCGGCGGCGAACCTAGAAATGGCGTGGGTGGCCCGGTGCGCCCGCTTTTGTCATAAGGGGTGTCCATCGCACCAAAGTAATTCGCGTTCTCGTGTGAGATCGTA
>JANOBP010000021.1:0-3359 GCA_031411715.1 Verrucomicrobiaceae bacterium
CCGGGCCACGTGCCCAGGAACTGGGCGGCTGCCGGTAACCCGTTCATTGTCAAGGTGGTCGGGGCGGCCAGATTCGAACTGACGACTTCTTGCTCCCAAAGCAAGCGCTCTACCAGGCTGAGCTACGCCCCGAATTGTCTATCCCATCACTCCGAGAGGAGCGACGGGCCGCGACAGTGCCGCAGATTGTGAAGGGTGCAAGGGTTAAGAGCTAGTTAAGCTATAAAATCTGCGGCGAATTGGCTGCTGGCAGTTCCTCTCGGTTCTCACGTGGCTCGATTGGGCCACTGAGAGCTAGATCTTCATCTAAATTTTCCGTGTCGGGCACCTCGGGTTCGATTTCGATCTCACGCCGCCATTTACCGCTGACCCATGGCCGCACCAGCCCGTAGAGCAGGTAGGAGACGAAGAGCACTGCGGGCATCCAACGCCAGTTCATCACGGTGAAGGTGATGACGAAGATGGTGATGAGCACCCAATGGAAGGAGCGCTTGGTGCGCCAGTTCACGGCCTTGAAGCTCGGATATTCCAAGTCGCTAACCATGAGGTAGGAGAGCAGGGCCATCAGAACAGCCAGGGCATACTGCCAGATGCCGACGACCTCGCGTGAGATGCTATCGAACCACAAGAGTAGCAGTGTGAGGGATGAGATCACACCCGCAGCAGCCGGAATGGGACAGCCACGGAAGCTCTTGCTGCTGCACTTCACGTCAGCTGCGGCCAGGCAATTGAAGCGGGCCAGGCGCATAGCCCCGCACACAAGGTAAGCGCAGGAAATCAGCCAGCCCAAGCCACGCGGCGTGTTCAAGTTCTTCAGCACGATGTCATGCACCAGCAGGGCAGGGGCCACGCCAAAGCTGACGATGTCTGCCAGCGAGTCTAACTCTCGGCCGAACGGGCTCTCGGTGCCACCCATGCGTGCCACACGGCCATCCAGGGCATCGAAAATGCAGGCCGCCAGGATGCAGAGGATGGCGTAGTGGTAGTGAATGTCGTCTTGATTGTGACGACCATCATAAATCTGCAAAATGGCGACAAAGCCGCACAGGATGTTCCCCGCGGTCATTAGCGTTGGCAGGACCGGGATGCGTGGTTCGGTGGCGTGCGACATGGCGGGAAAGATGAATGACGAATGGCGAATGTCGAGCCGAGAGAATTGTGGTCGGAACGACATCTCGTGCGGATGCACACCAAGCTCCACATTCAGCGCCGCGCTTCCATCAAAAAACGCTGTAATTCCGCGCTTGCATAATCAGCGCAGCCGACTAATTCCAAGACGTTCAGTCGCCAACGCCTCGGTAGCTCAGTTGGTAGAGCAGTTGACTCTTAATCAATTGGTCCCTGGTTCGAATCCAGGCCGAGGCACCACTCTCTTGTGTGACGAGAGAGTCGTGAAACTAGGCGCGGACGCGCTCGAGCTGAGCACCCAGGGCGGCGAGTTTGTCGTCGAGATGCTCGTAGCCGCGGTCGATGTGGTAGAGGCGATTGATCTCCGTTTTTCCTTCGGCGATGAGGCCTGCGAGGACGAGTGCGGCTGAGGCACGGAGGTCGGATGCCATAACTGGCGCTCCTTTCATGGGCGCGCCGCCACGGATACGCGCGGTGGCCCCCTGAATCTCGATGTTGGCTCCCATGCGCTTCATTTCAGCTGCATGCATGAAGCGCTGCGGGAAGATGGTCTCGGTGATGGTGCTGGTGTCGGGGATGGCACAGGCCAGGGCGCAAAACTGGGCCTGCATGTCGGTGGGGAAGCCGGGGTAGCACAGGGTGGTCAGGTCGAATCCTTTGGCGTTGGGATTGGGGCGGACAGTGATGGAGTCCTTGGTGATCTCCAGCGGGAAGCCGCACTTGATCATGGCGTCGGTGACGGATTTCATGTGCTCAGGCATGACGCGCTTGAGCGTGACGCCGTCGCCGAGCATGGCTCCGGCAACGAGGAAGGTGCCCGCCTCAATGCGGTCGGGGATGACCGTGTGCTCGGCGCCCTGGAGCTCTTTGACGCCCTGAATGGTGATACGGTTGGTGCCTGCTCCTTCGATCTTGGCTCCCATTTTGATGAGGAAATTGGCAAGGTCTTCGACTTCGGGCTCTGCGGCAGCTCCTTCGATGATGGTGGTGCCTTTGGCGAGCACGGCGGCCATCATGACATTGTCGGTACCGAGCACGGTGGAGCCGTGCTTGCCCATGAGGTTCATGGAGCCACCTTTGAAGCCTTTTTTAGCGTTCACAAAGATGTCGCCGCCTTCGACCAGGATCTGGGCACCGAGAGCCTCAAGACCTTTGAGATGGAGATCAACAGGGCGGTCTCCAATGACACAGCCGCCGGGGAGTGACACGGTGCATTTCTTCAAACGTCCGGTGAGGGGGCCGAGGACGCAGATGGAGGCGCGCATTTTGCGCACGAGGTCATAGGGGGCCACGGACTTGATCTTCTCCGCTTTGACGACGACGACTCCACTGGCGCGCTCGACCTCTGCACCGAGCTCGCCAAGGATCTGCAACATGTAGTTGGTATCGGAGAGGTCGGGGACACGACGGATGGTGCAGGTCTCCTTGGTGAGGAGCGTGGCCGCGAGAATGGGGAGCGATGAGTTCTTTGAACCACTGATGTTGATGCGACCTTTGAGCGGAGCGCCGCCATGTACGATGAGTTTTTCCATGAGCCTGCTTTTGTGGCGGGGAAAGTGACGGAGGCAAGAAGGAATGTCGAATCCGCGCTTACGATGCGCGGTGTTCGCGATTTGGCTGGCCACATCGAATGGGCCGCCTGCCACGCCGCATCGAGGCGGCACTCACGAAAAGAAAGGATCTGGATGAATAAGCGGTTTGCGGCGAAATAGTCGTCTGATATCAAGCCTTGGGGAATCCACCCTTGACTCAAACTCACCTCTGAGCACTAACACACTCCCTGTTTCACCTTTTAACCCACCTATTCACATGTCCATCCCCGCAGTTCTCCTCTTCGCCGGTCAAGGCGCGCAAAAAGTCGGCATGGGCCGGGATTTGGCCGAGGCTTTTCCGGCGGCGCGGGCGATGTTGGATCAGGCGGATGCGACGTTGGGCTACTCCCTGAGCAACATCATGTTTTCCGGGCCGATGGAGGAGCTGACGAAGACCAGCCGCTGCCAGCCTGCCTTGTATGTGCAGGGACTGGCGCTCCTCGAGGTGCTGAAGTCCAAGCTGCCACAGCTCGAGATCACCGCGACGGCTGGCCTATCCTTGGGCGAGTTCACCGCGCACGCTGCTGCGGGGACGTTTGATTTTGCCACAGGTCTGAATTTGGTCTTCCAGCGTGGCAGCTTCATGGAGGAATCCTGCCAGCAGACGAGCGGGGCGATGCTGGCGATGATCGGCGGTGA
>JANOBP010000022.1:0-21499 GCA_031411715.1 Verrucomicrobiaceae bacterium
TCGAGTAACCGGACGAGAGGAAGATCGGCTTGTCCTCCGCCTTGGCCTTAGCGAAGGCCGCATCGCCCCACGGCAGCCAGTTCACGGGATTGTGGGCATGCTGAAGCAGATAAGGCGAACGCTCCTTGGCGAGGGCGTTGGTGAATTTGTGGGCTGTGGCGGTCTTGTCGCTCATGGTGGGGTGGAGACGAACGTCGCGGCTGAGCCTGAGGTTGCAAGGTCACTTCGCGTTCAAGCTTGAGACAAGTGTCGAGTTCGGCAGAGGTGAGCTCCATGTAACCCCCAGCCACCCAGATATTTAACTTTGCTAAAATACCCAATTCATGCCAAAATACTCTAATTGGCATATTTTCCATGCATTCTGCCTTGGAGACCAAGCCAACGATTCGTGCGCTTCCTAAACCCATCCCATCGATGTGGTGCCTCTAATCTATGGGCACCAAGGGCGGCAGCTTGTCGGAAATCGGCGGTCCAAGTCCCTGCAGTGCTTCAAAACCCTGAACTTTCGGTTTCATCCCGGCCAAACTCTCCCACCTTGGCGGCCCATTTTGCCCAACTAACGTCCCGTGAGCCTTTCGCACCCAACTGACGACCTTCGCGTCGCTGAAATCCTTCCGCTGATCCAACCCGCCTTGCTCATGCATGAGTATCCGCTAGGCGAAGCCGATGCTGCCTTCGTCGAAAACTCGCGACGTAAAACCGAGGCCATCTTGAATCTCCAAGATGACCGGCTCCTCGTCGTCGTGGGCCCATGTTCCATCCATGACACCAAATCCGCCATCGAGTATGCACATCACATCATTGCGGCGCGTGCGAAATACGGAGCGGATCTCGAAATCGTCATGCGCGTCTATTTTGAAAAGCCACGCACCACCGTTGGTTGGAAAGGCTTTATCAATGATCCGCACCTCGATGGTAGCTTTGACATCAACAACGGCCTGCGCGGTGCTCGCGGTCTGCTGATGGAACTCACACAGATGGGTATTCCTTCGGGCACGGAGTTTCTCGATGTCATCACGCCTCAATACATCGCCGATGTCGTTGTATGGGGAGCGATTGGTGCCCGCACCACAGAGAGTCAGGTCCACCGCCAACTCGCTTCCGGGTTGTCCATGCCGGTCGGTTTCAAAAACGGAACGGATGGCGGCATCCAGGTCGCCCTGGACGCCATCGAGGCCGCCAAAGGCCAGCACAGCTTCCTTTCCGTCACCAAAGACGGCGTCGCGGCCATCGTGAACACCACTGGCAACAGCACCTGCCACGTCATCCTGCGCGGTGGCAAAGCTGGAACCAATTTCGATGCGGCATCCATCCAAACTGCAGCGGATCAGCTCACCGCACGCGGCCTGCCAGCCAGTGTGATGGTTGATTGCAGCCACGGCAACAGCTTGAAGGATTTCCGCAAGCAACCCGTCGCGTCAGCTTCAGTTGCGGAGCAAATCGCCGCTGGCAGCAAAGCGATCACGGGTGTGATGATCGAGAGCCATCTCGTCGAAGGCCGCCAGGACAGCAAACCCGGCGTTCCCCTCACCTATGGCCAGAGCATCACCGACGCCTGCGTGAACTGGCCCGCCACAGAAGCAATGCTCGACGAACTCGCCGCTGCTGTGCGCGAGCGCCGCAAAAAATGAACCTCACTCGTGCTCAGCTCGAAAGCCTCACGAAGGGCCGCATCCTCGTCATTGGTGATGTGATGCTCGATCACTTCATCTGGGGTCATGTGCGCCGCATCTCACCGGAGGCGCCCGTCCCCATCGTTGAGGTTACGCGCGAGGAATTCTACCCTGGCGGTGCCGCCAACGTCGCGCGTAACATCTCCCCCTTCTCACCGCACACCCATTTGATGGGGCGCGTCGGCAAAGACATGGCCGCAGGTCGCTTGCGTGAGCTTCTCATCGCCGACAAAGTCGACCCCGAGCCGCTTCTCGTTCACGAAACACTGCCAACTATTTCCAAGGCCCGCGTCTCCGCCCGCCAGCAGCAAATCGTCCGCGTTGATCGTGAGAAACTCTTGGCACTGACCGCTGACGAACTCGCCGAGATCGAAAATCGCCTGCGCTCGCTCGCCCCACAGCTCGATGCCATCATTCTCGAAGATTACGGCAAAGGTTTCATCACCACGGAGCTCATGCATCTCGTGTCGAGGATCGCTGCTGAGCACCAGCTGATCGTCACTGTTGATCCTTCCCCGCGCAATCCCCTGCCGTGGAGCAGTGTCACACTCGTAAAACCCAACCGCCTCGAAGCATTCGCTGCCGCGGGCATTGAAGATCATCTACTTCCGGGTCCACCTGCGCAGAATCCCGAGCTTCTCGAAGTCGGTCGCATCCTGCTCGAAAAATGGACCGTCAACAGCATCCTCGTCACTCTCGGCGAGCACGGCATGATGCTCTTCGAGCGTGGTAAAGCCCCTCACCACATCCCGACTCGTGCCCGCGAAGTCTATGACGTCTCCGGCGCTGGTGACACGGCCATTGCGTTGCTCACGCTTGCTCTTGCAGCCAATTTTTCTCTTCAAGACGCCGCCGACATCGCCAACCATGCCAGCGGAATTGTCGTCGGCAAACTCGGCACCGCCACTTTGACGCCGGACGAGCTTCTGGCAGCCTTTGCATGACATGAGCACCGATTTTTCATCTCTCTTCAAAACACACCTCAGCGAGCACCAGGACGCCATCGCCAAACTCAGCGCGATGCACGATCAAATTGCCCCGCTGGCCGAAGCGTGGCTCACCGCGCTGCGAAACGGCAAAAAAATCATCTTCTTCGGCAACGGCGGCAGCGCCGCTGACGCACAGCATCTCGCCGCTGAACTCGTTGTGCGTTACCGCATCAATCGCCGCGCCCTTGCTGGGTTGGCGCTTACCACAGACACCTCCATCCTGACGGCACATAGCAACGACTTCGGCTTCGAGACCGTCTTCTCTCGCCAAATCGAAGCCCTCGCTCAGCCAGGAGATGTCGCCATCGGCATTTCCACTAGCGGCACGAGCAAAAACATCCTCGCTGCTCTGCAAGCCGCGAACGAGCGCGGTTGCGTCACCATCGCCTTCACTGGCGAAAAGGAGTCCGAGTGCTCCAAGCTCGCCACAATGACTTTCCGCGCTCCTTCATCCATCACAGCACGCGTTCAAGAATGCCATCTCCTGATCGGGCATCTCTTGTGCGACATCGCTGAGTTGAGCGCATAACGCCCACCGCCCGATACGGCGGTTTACATGAACGAACCCTCCCAACCCGCGCCTCACCCGCGTGGAGGCCTGCACCGAATGGTGTCTGGATTTTCGCAGTCTGCCATGCTGCGCATCTTTCGGCTCATCATCAATGTTGTCGTCACCGGGGTGCTAGCACGCCATTTGGGCAGCGCGGGCTTCGGTTCACTCGCAGCTAGTCTCGCGCTTGTTTCCCTGCTCTACACACTGGCCGAGCTTGGCATGGGGCGTGTGCTTGTGCGTGAGCTACTACGCCACGATGCTGATCAAGCGCAGTTGCTGGGCTCGAGTTTTTATACGCGCCTCATCGTGGGCCTCGTATTGTTCGTCGCACTCGCGGTGCACGCATCTTTCTTTGATCCTGGGCATGCCAGTGTGCTGCTGATTTATGGCCTTGTGTTGCTCGTTCATGCCACCACAGACGTCGTAGCTTGGTTTGAGGCGGAGAGGCACATGCTGATGGTCGCGTGGTGCCAGTTTGTCGGCTTCATGCTCAGCGTGTTGGCCATTGGAGCTGGGATTCTGTGGCATGCACCGCTGTGGTATTTTGCGCTGACCTTTGTCATCGAGTGTGTCATGGCATCTGCTGCGTTAATGATTCGCTATCGGCAGTTAGGTGGTGCATGGCTCTCTTGGCGTTGGGAAAAAAACTGCGCACTTCGTTTGCTGTGTGAGTCATGGTATGAAGTCGCCACACAGCTCACCTTGCTCATGCTCCTGCGCATGGACTCCGTCATGGTGCAGGCCATGCACGGCGAAACTGAGGCTGGCTATTACAGCGCCGCCGTCCGCATTTCTGAAGTCGCCTACTTTATCCCCATGATGCTCGCTGGCTTCATGTTGCCTCCATTGATGGCACGCAAGCAAGCCGCTGCTTCGGACTATCGGGACCGCATCGCGGACTACTTTGGGGTAACCATCGCTTTCACCCTGCCCATCGCACTCTTCATCGTCTTCACAGCGGAATGGCTTGTTAAACTGCTTTTCGGCTCTGGCTTCCAGCCCGCCACGCCAATGCTCATCATCCATGCATGGGCGCTCATTCCTTTCGCCCTCGGGGTCGCTAGAACTCAGTATCTCACAATTGAAGGAAAGCTTTGGGCCAACGTTCCGGCGGTGCTCGTCGCGCTCTTGCTCAATATCTTCCTCAACTGGCTGTGGATTCCCGTTTATGGAGGCCTGGGTGCCGCATGGGCCACGCTAATTGCCTACAGCATCGCTTGGGTGATCAGCACCCCATTGATGAAGGCCACGCGCGAGCTTGGTCCGCTGATGCTGCGGGGCATCACTCGGCTCCCTCACTTACTGCACGATACCCGCGCACGACTCCTGCAGCCACCACCACTCTCCACTCAGACACCCTTATGAATCGAGGCAATCCGGGCTCCATTCTCATCATCGTCATGCTCATGCTTGGTGGTCTTTACGCCGTGGCATCAGTCGTGCTCACCAGCGGAAATTCCATCGGCGAAATGTGCCAGTTCCTCGTCGTTGGCGGATTCTTTTTGGCGTTTTTATCTCCTCGAGTCGGGTTTTTCACCTGGCTCGTTTTTTGTGGGTACAACGACTTGCTCAAACGACTTCTCGTCGCTGGCGGCCGGATCACACATGAGGATTTGAAGTTCGTGCTTGGCATCACGCCCGCCATGTTTGCTGGTGTTGTCACCTCGCTGCTGCTGAGCGGTCTGATGCGTACGCGAAACTTCACCAGTCGGGAATGGACGCTCTTTGCCACCGGTGTGTTTCTCATGCTGGCGGCCGCTGCTCTAGCAGCACGGCAAGACGGTGGCATGAACGGCGTGCTGCAAAGTGTCGCCAACAACGGCCTCTACTCGCTACTGCTCTTTGTGGTGCCAGTCCTGTTTCAAAACAAGGCATCGCTTGTTTTCATCTGGAAGTGCCTTGTTATCTCCTTCCTTCCAGTCGCTGTTTATGGTGTCATTCAGCAGTTTCAGGGCTTCGCTGACTTTGAAGTCGAGTACTTGCTCACCGGTCTAAGCATTGAAATCAAGCAGCTCTATTCTGGTGAGGTGCGGCCGTTCTCCACGCTCAACTCGCCCACCGCGCTGTCGGTTGTCTGTGCTGCGCTTGCCGTCACCAGTTTGATTTTAGGCTTCACGGGTCGCAGCACGGGCAGCAGACCCATGATGTCACGCGTACTCGCAGTTTTTTGCTGTGTTACCTATCTGGCCGGCCTTATCGCCTCAACTGGACGCTCACCCATACTCATCTTGCCTGCTGCACTGATTGGTGGTTGGTGCTTTGCGACGCCCGCACGCACCAAGGTCTTCTATAGCATCGTCATTTCTCTTTTCCTGCTTCTGGTCAGCTCCTCTGGCTGGCTGATTGATCATCTTGAGGATTTGAATGAGCGCGCGACCTCCCTCGGCGCGCCGGGTGCTTTCGTCTCTCGCATGATGGTCGTCGGCACGTATTGGGACCGTCTCTCGGGCTTCTCCACAGTGCTCATGAATCCCAAAGCATGGACGCTCTTCGGCTATGGCAAAGCCGAGGACGGAACGGGCATGTATTACTACCACGACCCTATTTCTGAAATCCTCGTACGCTATGGTGCCATCGCTCTTGTTGTCGTGCTCATTGTGATGGTACTGATGCTACGCTGGTTTCATCGACAGTCGTGGCGGCTCAATGATCCGGTTGATCGCCGGTTTGCGGCCAGCTTGATCGCTCTTGGATTTTCCATCCTACTCGTCTCCACGGTCAGCGGTTCGGTCATGGCAGTCTTTCCGGTGAACATCTTCTTCTGGCTCACCTGCTCAGCCGTGCTCGGTCTGGCAAAAAAAGCTGCCACCAAGGCTGAGCCTATTGTCGCTCAATCACCTCGGGTCCCGCACTACCATCCGCAGCACATCAACATCCACCAAACCACGCCATGACCTATTACGAGCGCTATTGGACAAAGACCACAGACGGCTGGAGTCCCGATGAAGGCAGCGGGCATCCCATCGAGCAGGCACTCTTTGCCCGCTTGCTCAAGCCAGGCATGCTCCTCATCGACTATGGCTGTGGCAACGGCGAGCGCTATGGCCGCGACATGCTCGCGCGCCAGATCGACTATCGTGGCTTCGACATTTCAGAAACCGCGCTCGCCAACGCATCCCTACTCGGCCTCCGAGTCGAACGCATTGCCGATGATGGCAGTCTCCCCATTGAAAATGCCAGTGCTGACTGCGCCATGTGCTTCGAGGTGCTGGAGCATCTCATGGAGCCAGATAGTGCACTCACCGCCATGCACCGGGCCTTGAAACCGAGTTCCCATGCCGTTTTCAGTGTTCCCAATTCGGCGCACTACGCTCAGCGGCTCGAGTTTCTGCTCACCGGCTTCTGGAATCCTGGCGGCAGCCCGCTCACAGCACGCCTCTCACCTTGGCGTGATCCACATATCCGCTTTTATCACCCCGCCACGCTTCGTCGCATGCTTGAAGCCAATGGTTTTGAGGTGCTGAGCATCAGCGGTGAGCCCTTCACCTTCAAAGCCCTGCCTTGGTTCTACCGTCAGCGCCAACTTCACTCCATCCTCGACTTGCTATCCCTGCCTTTCGCATGGCTTGGCACTCGATTCCCCGGCCTCTGGTCCGCCCGACTCTTCGCCGTCGCTCGAAAGCCCCTGCCCTGATATGATGCTTCGCTCTTTGCTGCGCCGTCTTTTCTTCACCTCCAACACCATTCGCTATCGGATCGAATGGCTGCGTCTTCGTGATGCCTTCGTGCAAGTGCCGACTGCACACACTTTATTCGATGGTGGCGCTGGCGCTGGTGAGTTTCTGAGGCGTGCCCTTGCCGCTGGCTTCGCAGAAAATGTCATCGCTCTTGAATACGACGCTCACAATTTTCAGCGGCTTCAGCAAAACCTCGGAGCTGATCCGCGCGCCAGGCTGATCCGCGGTTCGCTGCTCGATATCCCGCTGGCCGATCAATCCGTGGACATGGTGATGAGCACGCAGGTCATCGAGCATATTCAGGATCACGAAAAAGCCGCTGCCGAACTCTGCCGTGTGCTCAAGCCAGGCGGACATGCACTCATTACCGTTCCTCATCCGCCCGAGCCCTTTCCCAATGATGATCACTGCCGTGAAGGCTACACACAGGCAGATCTCGTCGCTCTCTTCGCCCCGTACGGCCTCAAGCTTTTGCACTCCGACTATTTTCTTACCCGAGCCACCACGCGACGCATGGAGCGCGCATGGCGGCTCCCGGCTCGCGGAGTTTTTCTCCCCGTCGCCTGCATTGATGCGGAAGCGCACCTAAATGCCGACCAGCGCCGTGCAGCCACTCCTTATGGCATCCTTGCCTTGTTTCAAAAAGCCCGCGCATGAGGCTGCTCATCATCGATCCCAACATGAACCTCAGCAGCCCTTCAATGAAAGGCGTCGTGCGTTCGCTGGCAGCTTGGCGGGCTCGGGGAATCGAAACAGAAGTTTGGTGCTGGACCAGCGATGAAAATTTGTCCGCCCACATCGATAATCTTCCGCGCATCGGCGATATACCAGTGTTGAGCGGTCTCTTCTTCTCTTGGCTCGTCTGGTGGCGTGCCTGGTGGCGCTTCAAAGTGCGTCAGCATCCGCGTCCTGATGTCATCTATACCGTCGCCTGGTATCACATGGCTTGTGATGTTGCTCACGTTCACTTCTCGCCATTCGATTGGGAATCTCGGCAAAAACTTCTTGGGATGCATTCGATACGCGATTTCATCGAGCGGGTGGCAAATGCCATTTACCTTCATCGCGCCCGCCGCTTTCTGCACCGCACGACGGCGAAACAGATCGTGAGCGTCTCCAGCGCAGTCGCTCATGATATTCATTCTGAGAACGCAAAACTGCCCATTCAGGTCCTGCCGAACAGTTACGACTCTGAGCGCTTCCATCCTGAAGTGCGCGCGCAATTTCGCAGCGCCATGCGCGCCAAATTGAACTTCAAAGACGATCAAAAAGTCTTCGTTTTCGTCAGCGCCGGCCATTATCGCCGCAAAGGCTTTTTTTTGGCCGTCGAGGCCTTGAAGCTCCTTCACGAGTTACATCCAAATGTTCGCTTTCTCGTCGTTGGAGGCCGCCCAAAACGACTTGCGGCTCTCCAAGCCGAAATAGGCCAACAGTACGATTGGATCACCTTCACTGGCATGGTTCCTGATGTTGAAAAATACTTTGCCGCCGCCGACGCTCTTCTTTTTCCCTCGTATTCAGAAGCCTTTGCACTTGTCGAAGTCGAAGCCGCCGCCTGCGGTCTGCCACTGTTTCTCACGCCCCATCACGGCTCCGAAATGATCCTCGAAGACGGCATCAATGGTCGTCATATCGACTTTGATGCCAAGAAAATTTCCAGCGTGCTTGGTGAGTTCGTCACTAGTCAATGGCAACCACAGCGCATCTCTTTGAAGCACGCCATCGATGCTCCCACGTATGCTCAGCGACTTGGAGATCTCCTCCTCGCAGCAGCCTAGCCAGCATGATTTCCACTCTCCTCGCCATCTTGAATGGCCTCGTCGTCTCGATTCGCACGGGTGGCAGGTGGAATCGCAGCAACCGCTTCTACGGCATGCCCATCATCATTCGTCGTTCGGGGGCAAAATTGGAACTCGGCAGCAGCATCGTCGCTTTGAGTAAACCCCGCTTCAACGAGATCGGCCTCATTCAGCCGATCGTATTCTCATTGCTCACCGCAGAGGCTTTGATTCGCATCGCTGACGATGTTGGCATGTCCGGCTGCACGATCAGTGCTCGTCGTGAGATCCGAATCGGACAAGGCACCATGATTGGCAGTGGGGCACTCATCATGGATCACGATGCACATTCGCTTCCGTTGCCAAATGATGGCGCGGTGCCTACCAAGCCCGTGAACATCGGCCAGCATGTCTTTATCGGTGCGCGGGCCATCATACTCAAAGGCGTCACCATCGGCGATCACGCTGTCATCGGAGCCGGAGCCGTCGTCACGCGGGATGTACCCGCGCACAGCACCGCAGTTGGTAATCCTGCCCGCTGCATCTCATCATGAATCTCACCACTTCTACGGATTGCGGTGTCATTTACGTCGCTTATGGCAACCGCTACCTTGCGGAGGCCATTCACTCACGCCAAAGCCTGCGCCGTGTTCATCCTGAGTTGCCCGTGCATCTCGTCACGTCCGCTGCAGATCTGGAATCACGTGGCACCGAGCTGCGCACGCTTTTTGACTCCCTGAGCGTCCATCCAGACATCCGTCGCACGTTTCGGGACAAAATCGTCGGCATGCAGCAGTCGCCATTCACTCGCAGTCTGTATCTCGACTCCGATACCGAGCTGCTCGAGCGCATTGACGACATGTTCGACATCCTTGGCAAATTCGACTTCGCCTACTGCCGCGATTCAATTCGGTACGCCATGCCCGCACCTCAAGTGCCGCCCATTTTTAGCGAACCCAATGGCGGCGTGCTCGCATACCGTAAAAGTCCCGCCACTGATCAACTCCTATCGCGCTGGCTTCAACTCAACGACGAGCAAGAGGTGGAGTACAAGCAGCTTCACGGCCCCACTGCCGTTTATGTCGATCAAGGGGCTCTGCGCATGGCGCTTTATGAATCTGACGCACCGCAGTATGTTTTTGGAGAGGAATACAACCTGCGAGTCTATGCGCTCTGGTATGCCGGAGCCCGTGTGCGCATCCTGCACGCACGCGAGCCCCAACTCTCCAAATACCGTCACCGCATCAATCAAAATGAAGACATGCGCTATGGTGACGGTGAATCCCTGCTCTCACGCTGGTTCTATGAGTTCAAGCAATGGATCAAAGACCGTTTTCTCGGTTGCCCACGTGCTTGGCGCAGCAAAGAACTCCTTAGCAAGCAATACCCGCGCACCGACGGCTCATGAAGCCCACGCTGCTCATCATCTGCCACACCTATGCCGTGCCAGAGCACGCTAAGAAGGTCACGGAGCTCGCACGCCACTTCACACTCACATGCGCCACCGTTCGCCCACAAGATCTCGGCCCTGTCTATGGCTCAATGGTCACCTCACGCGATGCCACAGACACGCTTTGGAGCTACGTCGAGCTGCCAGCGTGTGGGAAACGTCCATTCACTACAGCCGCGATCCTTCGTGGCCTCACCGCACTTATTTGGAACCAAGATTGGGATTATGTGCTCGTTGAAAACGAACCCTGGTCACTGGTTAAATGGCAAACGCTCTTCGCCTGCCGCATCAGTGGTCGTGTGCGCAAGTATGGCGAGTTCACTTGGGAAAATGTGCTGCGCCCCGGCCTCAAGGGCCTCATCCTCTCCGCCGTCTATCGAATCACCGCACGCTGGGCAGATTTCTGGGTCTGCGGCAACCAAGCTGCCGCGCGTATCGTCACAGACTATGGAATGCCACCCAAACGCGTCATCGTTTGTCCGCAACTCGGCGTGGATACGAAAACATTTCATCCGCTCGACCCATCAACGCGCCGCACTCAACGCGCCAGCCTCGGCTTGCCCGCCACAGCATTCATCATCGGTTTCGCCGGTCGCTTCGTTCCAGAAAAAGGCGTTCTCGATTTGCTGGCAGCCGTCGAGTCATTACACACGCCAAACACAGACATCTGCCTGGCGCTCATGGGTCAGGGCCCACTTCGTAGCGAACTAGCCACTGTTGCCGCCACACGCCCATGGCTCAAAGTCCTCCCACCTGTTCCCCATGATGAGGTGCGCGGCTTCCTGCAATGTCTCGATGTCCTCGTCCTCGGTAGTCATCCCGTGCGTGAAGGCGGTGAGGTCTGGGAAGAGCAATTTGGCCACATTCTCATCGAAGCCATCGCCTGTGGTGCCCTCTCCATCGGCAGCACTTCCGGCGCGATCGCGGAAGTTCTCGCTGATGCCGATCTACTTTTCCCACCCGGCGATGTTTCACGGCTTAGCTCCATACTCGACCACTTGCTCAAAGATCCTGCCTACCACGCTGATAAACTCGCGTCCTCCACGGCACGCCTTCACCAGCACTACACACATGCTGCTGTCGCCGACCAACTCGCATACGCACTTCTGAGCCTGCCATGAACTGCATCCTCATCCCCGTCTTCAACCGTAAACCCATTACCCTGCAGTGCCTTGAGCTGCTCGGCTGGACTCGCGATCAATCCGACTGGCGCGTCATCATCATTGATGACGCCTCCACCGACGGCACCGCCGATGCCATCCGTCAGCAGCATCCCCAGGTCGAACTCGTCATCGGCAATGGTGATCTCTATTGGACCGGTGGCATGGTCGCAGGCATGCGCCGCTCACTGGAACTTGGTGCCGACGTCATGATCTGGCTCAATGACGACACCAAGCCCGATGAAAAATCTCTCCGCCGCCTTGCCAGCATCGTGCGTGAGCATCCCGATTGGATGGTGTCTTCCACATCACTCGTCGATGGCGTTGAATTCAACTGCCATTCCCTTCACGCAAAAGCCGCACCGAAAACCGGCGCCGAGTTCGACCCCGCAGACATGCTCGCAGGTTACCAGGTCGCCTTCTCGCGTCAGCTCGTCCAGACCATCGGTTATCCAGATGAAAGTCGCTGGCCACAGACAGCTGGCGACAGTTCCTATAGCTACACCGCCCATCTCAAAGGCTTTAAAGTCCTCATCGATACGCGCAGTTTCATCGACCTCGCTGGTTACGAGCCCTATCCAACCGTTGCAGAAGATTTTTGGCGCGGAGATAAGCCACTGAGCCGCCGCATCCACGCCACGTTCACCGCCAAGAAGTCCAGATACCGCCTCGCCACGCAATGGCATCTCGATTGCCTTCATCACGGCTTCCCCCGCACACTTTTCGTCTTCCCTGCTCGTCTCGCCATGTGGGTTCTCCAAATCATCCGGCACAAACTCTGATCGCCAACATGCGTTCACGCCATCTATCCGTTTTCTTGCTTGTCGCTGCTGCAGTGCTGCTCATTGCCATGCAGCCCTATGCGGCAGGCTATGGACCGGTGAAGAAATCCATCCTGCGAGAGCTGCTCATGCGCTGGAAGGACCCGACTTGGCAGCACGGCGCACTTGCTTTGCCCATCGCGATCTACCTGCTCTGGCGTCGTCGCGCTGAAATCGCGATTGTGTCTTCCAAACCATCGCATCTCGGCCTTCCTGTCATTCTCGTCGCCTTGTTCTTCTACTATGCCGGTTATCGCGCCAACATCTTCTATCTCGGTTATGGCGGCATCATGTTCTTAATCGCGGGCATATCCATTTGGCTGACGGGTGTGCGCAAAACGTGGGAAGGCGTCTTCCCATGGCTCATGCTTGGCTTTGCATGGCCACTGATTTTTTTGGAAAGCAATGTCGCCTTTGAGATGCGCTTCCTCATGATCAAACTGACTTCCACCGTGCTGGCATGGCTGCATGTGCCAGTCATCCAGGAAGGCACCACGCTCATGTCAGTGGCTGGTGAAGGCCGTGATGCAGGTGCATTATTCAGCCTCAATATCGAGGGGCCATGCTCAGGCATGCGCAGCCTGTTTGCACTCATGATGGTCGGCGCACTCTTCAGCTACCATCGTCAGAAAGGCCTCTGGGCGCGCTGGTTCCTTTTCCTCATGACCTTCCCACTTGCCATCCTGGCCAACATGACACGCATCCTCGTGCTTCTCGCAGTCTCCACAGTTGTTGGGCAAGATTTCGCCATCGGCTCCGCTGATCAGGAAGTCTCCACTTTCCACTTTATGACTGGAATCGTCGTCTTCCTCGTCGCGCTGGCCGGTTTGCAAGGCATCGCGTGGCTCATGGATCGGATCGGTAAAGTACAGCCTGCCACCAACATCCGCCGCACCGCCATTTCCAACGCATGATCTGGCGTTCCCTCACTATTTTGACGCTCTGCAGCCTCACTGCGTTGCTTTGCCACTATTCGCCTTCTGCTCGCGGCGGCGATGATTCAGGCGTGCTAACGGAGTTACCGCTAGTCGCCGGCACCTTTGTCGGGGAAGCCGAAGAACAGTCCGCCATTGAAAAAAAACTGCTTCCCGGTGATACAAAACAATCCAAGCGGACCTACCGCACCCCCGGCCGCCGTGCGGAAGAACGCGACATCGTGAACGCCTCACTCGTCATCGCTGGTCAGGACACGCGCAGCATTCACCGGCCTGAAGTCTGCCTTCCCGGCCAAGGATGGAGCATCACCAACTCGCGAGTGCTTCCAGTCGAGCTTTCCAATGGACAGTTCCTCTATGTCCGCGATCTCGCCATTGAGCGCACGGATCAGGGCCATGAAAGTCACCGCCTCATCAAGGCACATTATATCTATTGGTTCGTCGGCAAAGACGTCACCACCACCAGCGATGCCAAACGCCAGTGGCTCAGCTTCAGCGACAGCATCTTCCGCAATGTGAACCACCGCTGGGCATATCCATCCGTCATGGCCTTTGTCACGCAGGACATGAACCCCCGTGAATCGCAACAGCGCCAGCGCACCGATGAAGAAACCATCACGATGCTCACAAATTTCATCCGCACCTTCGCCCCGAAGTTTCAAAAGAACCTGATGCCGCCATCATGAACTGGGAAATGGCCAAAGAAGTCGGTCCCGTCGCTTACATCGTGCGCCGCATCCTCTGGCGTCTGCTCAGAAAGCGCGGCAAGCCAATTGCTTTCCGCCTGCCTGACGGTGCCATTGTGAAGCTTCCTTTGGACAGCACGTTCGCATCCGACATTTACTGCACACGCGGTTACGTGGATTGGGGCGCGGAGCAGTTGCTCATCCAGTATCTGCAAGCTCGTCCCATGGCCGTCTGCATCGATGTCGGAGCCAACATGGGTTACTACTCCTGCCTGCTCTCGCCCTACGCCACAGAAGTCATCGCCTTCGAGCCTGATCCGCGCAATCACACGGCCTTGCAGTCACAAAACATTCCCAATCTCACCCTCATCGCCAAAGCCGTCGCCGATACTGTCGGCCATGCCTCCTTTGATGTCTCCAGCGCCTCCACCGTTGGCCATCTGCATGCCGATCCATCCGCCACCGCGCAGATTCAGGTGGAGACGACCACTCTCGACGTCTGCGCTGCCAACCGCGCCGTCTCTGCCATCAAGATGGACGTCGAAGGTTTTGAAATCCTCTGCCTTTGTGGTGCAGTGGCACTCATCCAAGCCTCACAGCCCATCATTCTCATCGAGTTCGGTCTCGGTGACGGATTACCCAATTCCATTCCTTCACTCTCGGACTTTCTCAGTCAGCATCGCTACCAGATCTTTGCCATGATTCGCCATCCGGCAGGCGCGAGGAAATTCCGCACCGTGCTAGAGAAAATCTCGGCAGATCAACTGCCCACGCTCAATTTTAAAATGCTCTTCCTTGTTCCTGCTGCCGACACATTCTTCGCTGCTCAATGTGAGCGCGGATTTTTTTTTGAAGCCATGCACCGCCATGGTTGATCGCCTCCAGAGACATTTGTTCAAGCTGGAGCGCGTGGCCGTCGCCTACTCAGGCGGCGTGGACAGCACGCTCGTGCTCAAAGCCGCGCTGGACGCCCTCGGCTCGGAAAACGTCACCGCCGTGCTCGCCGTGTCGCCCAGTTTGCCTCAAAGCGAAAAGGTTGAAGCCATCTCGCTTGCTCAGGCTCTCGGTGCGCGTCTTGAACTGATCACCACCGACGAAACGAGCGATCCCCAGTATCAAGCCAACGCACCAAACCGCTGCTACTTCTGCAAAGACCACGTCTATCGTGCCCTGCGGCACTTTGCGGAGCAACATGACATCTCACACATCCTGGATGGCATGAACGCCGAGGACACCCTCGACGTTCGTCCAGGTCGCGCCGCTGCTCGCGAGTTAAAAATCATCAGCCCGCTTCACGAACTCGGTTTTACCAAACAAAACGTCCGCGATGCCGCCAAAGCTCTCGGCTTGCCCAATTGGAACAAACCCGCCGCTGCCTGCCTTGCCTCCCGCATTCCCTACGGCACCGCCGTGACGCCGAAACTTCTCTCGAAAGTCGAACAAGCCGAAGCTGCGCTCTTTGATCTCGGTTTTCGTGAACTGCGCGTCCGTCATCATGGCGATATCGCGCGCCTCGAAGTCCCTGAGGCTGATCTGAGCCGCGCTTTGACCCAACGAGATGCCATCACCACCGCACTGAAAGCCCTCGGCTACATCTATATCACCCTTGATCTCCACGGCCTGCGCTCCGGCAGCATGAACGAAGTCCTCGCAGCACGCACCGCATGAACGAATCCCGTCTCCGCGATCTCCTCACGCAAGTCAGCGAAGGCAAGCTGCCCGCTGAAGCCGCGCTTGATCGTCTGCGCACGCTCCCCTTTGCCGAAGCAGGTGATGTGCTCGCTGACACGCATCGTGTCATCCGCCAAGGCTTTCCTGAAGCCGTCTTCGCGGAAGGTAAAACAATCACACAGATCACCGATGCACTCACCGCCCTCGTCGCCGCGCACGGAAGCGCCATCGCCACACGCGTGTCCGCCGAAATTGCGACGATTCTGCTCCAACGCTTCCCCACCGGCAGCTACGATGCCGTTTCGCGGCTGTATCGCATCGGCAGCATGGACCGCAGCTTCACGGGCGCACCTATCGCCGTCATTTGCGCCGGAACATCTGATGTTCCCATCGCCGAAGAAGCCGCTCAAACATTGGAGTTCGCCGGAGTCAAAGTCACACGCATCACCGATGTCGGCGTGGCCGGCTTGCATCGACTCTTGGCTAAACTCGATCTGTTACGTGCCTCCAGCCTCATCATCGCCGTCGCAGGCATGGATGGCGCGTTGCCGAGCGTCATCGGCGGCCTCGTCGCCCAGCCCGTGATCGCCGTGCCCACCAGCATCGGCTATGGTTCCAGCCTCAACGGCATTGCCGCCCTGCTCACCATGCTCAATTCCTGCGCCAGCGGCCTCACCGTCGTGAACATCGACAACGGCTTTGGTGCTGCCGTGGCCGCGCTTCGCATCATTAACCACAAACCGTCTCAGACCACCATGCCGGCCTGAAAGGCCGAAGGACTCCAGCCCAGGGTTGCAAACCCTGGGTTACCGTCTGCCGACACGCTCGCGCTCTGAAAGAGCGCAGGAAAACTCACAATCCATCGAATGGCACAATCTCTCGCCAAGATTTATATCCATCTGATCTTCTCCACGAAAAATCGTGAGCGCACGATTCCTGATCACCTGCGTCCATCACTTCATCGTTACATGGGCGGTATTCTCAATGAGCAAGGATGCATCCCAATCGAGATCAATACCGAGCCTGACCATGCTCACGTTCTCTTCATCCTCTCCCGCACCACCGCACTGAGCGATGTTGTCGGCCATTTGAAAAAAGGAGCCACCAATTGGCTCCACGAGCAATCACCGGACCTGCGCGGGTTTTATTGGCAAAACGGCTACGGAGCCTTTTCTGTAAGCCAGTCCGCCGTCAAAGAGGTGCGCGACTACATCCGCAATCAGCAGGAGCATCACAAAAAAGTCACGTTTCAGGACGAGCTGCGGGCCTTCCTCAAGCGCTACGAAGTCGAATACGATGAACGCTATGTGTGGGATTGATCACTCTCCAGCGCTCTTTCAGAGCACGAGCCTTTCGATACCCCATACCCAGGGTTTTCAACCCTGGGCTGGAATCCTGCTGCCCTTCAGGCAGCGTTGCGGGCTGAAAGCCCGCAGGGAACTTAGCCCAGGGTCGCAGACCCTGGGTTTGCGGATGCGACATAACAGGGCGCTCTGAAAGAGCGCGGGAGAATGATCATGCACCTCGAAGACACCCTCTACCCGCTGCTTCGTCTATACGAAGCCGCACCGCAGCCGGTGAAGACACTGGCAGGCAGAGCCTATCGGGCGATTCCGAGTTCAATCCGTCAGGGTGCCGCTTACGAGCGCTTTCGTCGTGAGGCGGCAGAATCGGTGACGTGGGATGTGGACATGACGCGTCGCTATAAAGTCGCCGCGATCCGTGATTCGCTGCTCGCGGCACAACGAACCCCGTTCTACGCAAAACGCTTCAACGAGGCTGGCGTGAAGCCGGAGAGCTTTGAATCGCTGGAGCAGCTCGCGGCTTACCCGATGCTCACCAAACAGGACATCATCTTGAATCGCGATCAAATGGTGAGCGGCAAGGCCTCGCAAAGGCTCGCGATGACCACGGGTGGTTCCAGCGGTATTCCGGTGAGCTTTTTCCTGCACAAGGGCATCAGCCGACCAAAAGAGCAGGCGTATCTCGAAGCGACTTGGGCGCGCGTGGGTTATCATTCAGGTGATCGCGTAGCGGTGATTCGCGGTGGCATTACCTCAAGTCGAGCTAAAGGCAGCATCTCCAGCTTTGATGCGACGAGGAACTGGCTTGTTCTCTCGTCTTACCATCTCTCCCCGGAGCGGCTGCCAGAGTATGTGGCCGAATTAAACCGCTTTCGTCCGCAGCATCTCCACGCCTATCCGAGCGCGGCACTAATGCTCATGCAAATGGGCGTGAAGCTCGACTTCAAGCTCAAGTCGATCCTCTGCGGTTCGGAAATGCTGAGCGCTGCGGCACAGTGCCAGTTGGAGACGCATTTCGATGCCCCTGTTATGCACTGGTATGGTCACAGCGAACGTGCGGTGCTCGCTGCACAGCTGCCGGGGGACTTTGAATTGAGTTTCTGGCCAGGGTATGGCTACGTCGAATTCGGTGAGCCGGATGCGGACGGAAACCGCGAGATCATAGCCACCTCGTTTCATAATCACGTCATGCCACTCATCCGCTATCGAACGGGTGATCTATGGAGCGAGCAAGACACGGTGATCGGCCGCGATTACGAATTCCTCATCAGCCGCACCGGTCGTCGTATCTCTCTTACCGCGATGAACATGCACGATAATCTCTTCGATGACCTGCTCGCCGTGCAATTTCATCAACACGAGCCCGGCGTGGTCGAGTGCCATCTTCAGCCAGCAGCTCGCTGGTCGCATGATCGCGAATCGAGCATTCGCAACGGCTTGTTACACAAGCTCGGTGATGATTTCTCACTCACGCTTCGCGTAGTGGATCAAATCGAGAAGACCAGTGCCGGAAAGCATCGCTGGCTGGTCACGTCGCTGAAGCCATGATTCCTCGCTTCCACATTCTTGGCTCGCCGGTTGATGCGATGAACATGGAGACGTGTTGCGCGGCAGTGGAGCGGGCGCTGGATTCGAAGACGAAGGGCTACGTCTGCGTGGCGGGCGTGCATCAGCTAACCGAGGCGTATGAGCAGCCTGCGTTTCGTGATGTGCTGGAGAATGCCTTTCTCGTGACCCCAGATGGCATGCCGCTGTCTTGGATCGGTTGGATGAAGGGCTTTTCGGAGATGGATCGCGTGTATGGACCCGATTTGATGCTCGAAGTGATGCGCAGAGGCGTGGAGCGTGGTCGCACACACTTTCTTTATGGCGGCATGCCAGGAGTAGCGGTGGAATTGAAGCAAACGCTGGAGCATCAGATGCCCGGCTTGCGCATCGTCGGTGCGGAGTGTCCGCCTTTCCGCCCGCTCACGCTTGAGGAAGAAGCACAACTCATCGCTCAAGTGAATGAATTGAAACCCGACATCATCTGGTTGGGCATCAGCACGCCAAAGCAGGATCGCTTCATGCACTCCTATATCGACCGGTTGGACACGACTCTGATGTTCGGCGTCGGGGCCGCCTTCGACTTCCACACAGGCCGCGTGAAGCAATCACCACGCTGGATGCAGCGTCTCGGCCTCGAATGGTTCTACCGCGTCTGCCAGGAGCCACGCAGGCTTTCTGGACGATATTTCCGCAACAACCCGCTCTTCATCTGGCGGCTGATCAAGGAGGCGGCTCTCGGCAAATGATTTGCAAAGGAAGCTTTTCTTCTTGAACGCATCTTTGCGCATCATGAAATCTCAATTCATCGCCGATACAGATAATAATCGACTCAATGGAGTCGAAATCAGCCTGGATCAATATCCGGGCTACGACGCGAAAGAACTCCTCATAACCAAGGCGTCCGTATCCCGTGCCCAACGCAGACAATGCCACTCGATGAACCCCTTCAATCGCCATGCAGTCACGAAGGCAACGCGTCACGACGGACTCAATCACCTCAGTCGTCGTCTCATACCAACCATCGCATGGAACGGTGTGAAAAACAGCCCGATATGGCATCCCTACGAACACATGCTGAAAAATCTCGCCACGCTCCGCAAACCTCCTGCCAGCGATATGAAGGCGTTCATGAAGGTCAGTTTGAAAATGCTGTCCGTAACGACTCATCAGACTGGATCCGACTCCTCCCGAACAATTCAGCGACACATTGGTCGAGTAGATCAAGGCGTCCGCTGGCTCCTCGACGATGTCACAGTGCTTGATGGCTCGTATTCCTTTCATCCACCTAGAAACAAGCCCTTGATCGTCGCTTCCGCAACAACCCGCTCTTCATCTGGCGGCTGATTCGGTCTGCCTTTCTGCCCGCAGGGCAATCCCATCGGTAGCCGGAGGTGAAACCTCCGGTCCGCACGCCCCAAACGCCGCACGCCAGCACGAGCAACCCCGCAGGGGTTGTCCCATCGCTTCGAATGGCCACTTACACTCAGATCATCTACCACATCGTCTTTGCCACCAAGCATCGCGAGCATGTCCTCGATAAAGCGCGGCATGATGACCTGTTTCGCTTCATCTGGGGCATGCTGGAGAAGAGGCAGTGCCATTTGTTCCGTATCGGCGGCATGGAGGATCATGTGCATATCCTGACCACGCTGCATCCAACGGTAACGCTGGCGGATTTGGTGAAGGAGATCAAAACGGCCACCTCCGCGTGGATCAAAGGCGAGAACGTGTTTCCAATGTTCACGCATTGGCAAGAGGGCTACGGAGCGTTCACCTGTGCGGCGAAGGATAAGGCTGGATTGATTGATTATATCAAACGGCAGGAAGAGCATCATCATGTGATGACCTTCCGTGAAGAATACGAACGGCTTTTGACCGAGGCGGGCATGCAAATCGACGAACACGACAAGGATTGGAGCAACGAAAACGATGCGTGACAGCCGACACGATAGGACAACCCCTTCGGGGTTGATCGAATGTGATGTGAATGCGCTTCGGCATGCGACCGGAGGTTTGTTTCGCCGAGGCTCACCTAACCTCCGGCTACCCATGGGATTGCCCTGCGGGCAAAACGCCATTCCGGTCGTGTTGGATCATCACACGCCACCCAGACCGCAGGGCTATCCCATGGGTAACTTGGAGTCATAGACCACCGCAGATCACAACTGCAGACACATAACACATGCCGTATTCGCCATCACATGTAACTTGGCAGGATCACACGCCACCCAGCCCGCAGGGCTGTCCCATGGGTAGCCGTAGGCGTGATGAGCCTTGGCGAATCATGCCTACGGTAACGCGAGCCATGCCGTATCCATCATCACGATCAACCCCGCAGGGGTTGTCCCATCGTGTCGCAACATCCATGATCATCCCATCATGAAACAGCTCGCTCAATACCAAGACGGCCGCTTGGAACTGCAGGAGGTGCCGGAGCCGGTGCTGCCTCCGGGAGGGATTCTGGTGCGCACGACATGCTCGGTGATTTCGCCGGGGACGGAGCGGATGAAGGTGGAGCAGGCGAAGATGTCGCTACTCGAAAAAGCTCGCGCGAGGCCGGATCAGGTGCGCAAGGTGCTCGATACGGCACGCACACTTGGTTGGAAGGCGGCGGTGGAGAAGGTGCGGAACCGTTTGGAGTCGCCGACGCCGCTGGGTTACTCGGCAGCGGGCGTGGTGGTAGCCGTGGATGCGCTGAATACGCGATTCCGAGTGGGAGATCGCGTGGCGTGTGGCGGTGCGGAGTGTGCGCATCATGCGGAGATGATCGCCGTGCCTGATTTGCTCGCGGCGAAGATTTCGGATGGAGTCGCGGATTGGCAGGCGGCTTACACAACGCTCGCTTCGATCTCGATGCAGGCTGTGCGACAGGCGCAGACGCAGCTTGGTGAGCGTGTGCTAGTTATTGGCCAAGGCTTGGTGGGTTTGCTGGCGACGAGTGTGCTGAAGGCAGCGGGTGCTCGCGTCTTGGCAGTCGATTTCCATGCGCAGCGGCTGGAAATCTCGACGCAGATGGGTGCGGAGCGTGTGGCCTCGACGGATGTCGAAAATGCGGTGCGCGAATGGACGGACGGCATGGGCGTGGATGCGGTATTGTTGTGTGTGGGTGGAAAATCATCCGATGTCACAACGCAGGCTGTTTCTTGTCTGCGAGATCGCGGAACGCTGGTCATCGTCGGCATGCATGATGCGACGCTGAAGTGGAAGACGGCTTTCCAAAAAGACATCACCGTGCGCTACAGCCGCAGCTACGG
>JANOBP010000023.1:0-15603 GCA_031411715.1 Verrucomicrobiaceae bacterium
GGTGCCGATGGTGTAGATGGCCATCTGGCGAAGCTCGAGCGGCTCTTGCGGTGCGTTTTTAGCATCTGCGCGCCAGTGGCGGAAGGCGCTCACGGGCAACTCCATCTGCCATTCGCCCGCGCTGATGCTGCGCTGCTGGAACCAGTTCCCCGCATAACCACCCGTGGTCTTCATGCAGGCCATCATCACTTCCAGCGTGGCGGACTTCGTGGCGTGGCCGCGCAGACGCACCATCGAATCAGGCCGCACCTGGAGGTTCGCCCGCGTCTGCCACGGCAGTGTGAGCCCCACGCGATGAATCGTCACCGGCCCGCGGCTGCTCTTGGGCACAAAGACCGGCTCGGCGGCGATGCGTGGCGCTTTCCCGCCCTCAGCGGGCAACCAGCGGCCCTGCGTGCCAGCGGGACCAGCAGCGATGTCCGCGCGCCACAGCACCTCCGGTTGGCGGCGCGGCATCACGGACATCTCCGCACCGGAAAGCGACGCCACGGCCTCATGCTGCGCGGGCACTTCCGCCATGCGGCCATCCATCAGCCGCGTGAGGCGCACGATGCCTTCATTCACCGCGAGACGCGTGTTCGCCGAATCGGAGTCCACTTCAAAGCGAGTGCCCAGCACCTCCAGCAGAGCCGTGGGAGTGTGAATCAACATCGGCCTGCCGCTGCGCTGCGACCGCACATCGGCGGACAGATTGCCCTCGCGCAGATGCACCCGCTTCTGCCCGTCATCGGAAATCGTCGCCGCGCTATGCGCCATCAGCGTGATGAGCGAGCCATCGCGAAACGCCAGCGTCACCGCCGCATCATCCGACACCGTCTCCACCGTGCCACCACCCAGCGCAGTATCCTTCGTCAGGCTGTCCACGACGCTCCCGCCCTGACCAGTCCAGCGCACGCGGCCACTCACTTCCGCTGCACGCAATACCCACGCATCATCGCGTCCGTTTTGAATCCAAATCACCGCCGCGAACACGACCGCAGCCGCAGCCGCCATCGGCCAAAGCAAGGCCTGCCAGCGCTGCGGCGCACGATGGACCACCGCCACAGGTTGCGGATGCGCCTGCGCGAATTCACGCACCGCCGCGCCCTGCATCAAAATCTCCGCCAGCAAATCACACGCCTCCGCATCGCGCTCCAGACGTTCGGAAAGCTCCCGCACATCCACCGTCGAGCAATCACCCGCGACATAGCGGGTGAACTGCTCGGTGAGTTGCGCTTCGTCTTTCGTGTTCATTGGGCCTCCTGAGTGGCGAGTCGATCATCGATGCACTTCCGCAGTGCCTGATGCAGCCGCGAGAGTGCCTTGTAAATCGCCGCCTCACTGCGTCGCAGCAGCCGCGCCAGTTCCTCGCCCTTGCGCCCTTCATCGTAGCGCATCCGCAGCAACGTCCTAGATTCCTCCGGCAGCTTCGCCATGCACCCCCGCATCGCCTCCATGCGCCGCCGTTGCGCATCACCGATTTCCTCCAGCCGCGCATCCAACGCATCCAGTGCCAGCTCGCTTAAAATCTCACTCAGCCGATGCGAACGCCGCACCTGGTCAATGCCGAGATTCCGCGCCGACACCCGCGCCCAAGCCAGCAACCCGCCCTCATCCGAAAAACTCTCCCGCATCCGCAACGCCCGCAGTAGCACCTCCTGAAACACATCCTCCGCCGCGTAGGGATCCCGCACCACCGCAACCGCCCCCGCCACCAATCGCGGGCGGGCATCCAGCAGGGTTTTGACGAGCAGTTCTTCGGTCATGCTAATGGGAAGACGAATGGTGAAGACATTTCTGACAAGATGCCAGTTTTAGAGGTGTACAAAGCCGAGCCATTCCCATGCCTCCTGTCTCCCGAAACCCTCAGGCATCGGAGAATAACATGGATGGTGTGATGTAAAAAAATCGGGCTAGCTTGGAATGGCTCGGTTGTCATTCAATGGATGCTTCTAAAATAAATTTCACGCTCAATTCCCTTTCGATTTTGAACTCAAAGAACCTCATTCTTACCTCAGCGGTTTTCGCCGCCACTTTCGCCTCCGCCGCTGACGACACCCCGAAGCTCGTGCAGCAGTTTCTCGGCAAATACTGCCTGGAGTGTCACGACGCGGATGTGCAGAAGGGCGACCGCGCTTTTGACGCGTTCGCGCTGCCGCTGAAGTCCGTCGCGGATCTCATCGAGGCGCGGGACATCATCGACCAGCTCACGCTGAAGGAGATGCCGCCGAAGAAGGCAGATCAGCCGAAGGACGATGAGCGCATCGCGATGATTCGGGCACTGCGTGATGGCACGGTGGCGGCGCATGCGAAATTTCAGACCACCGGCAGCCGCACGGTGATGCGCCGCCTTTCCAGCCGCGAGTATGAAAACACGCTTGCCGTGCTTTTTGGTCGCCGCGTGGACACGCTGGGCCTCACGGCGGATTTTCCGAAGGAGAAGACCACCGAGCACATGGACACCATCGGCAAGTCGCTCGTGACTTCCGGCTTCCTCGTCGACCAATATTTCCAGTCCGCGATCCGCCTCGTCGAGACACGTCTCGGTAAACCGGCGATGGAGCCCAAGGATTGGAAGTTCAACAGCCACTTCGTTCAATACGAAGAACTCAGCGGCTCGCACAAAAGCACCTTCAATTACCGCTACCTCAATCTCTACGAGCAGCCGAACACCGACACGCGACAGGGCGGTTACGGCCACATCGAGGATTTTCTCAAAGGCGTGCCCGTCTCCGGCCTCTACGACCTCGAGGTCGAGGCCACGGCCATGCATCGCGACACGCATTACGATCCCGCCATCTTCGGCATCGACTTCTCGGAGCCGTTCATCCTCGGCGTCGTGCCGGGCGATATCACCAAAGGCCACATCCATTACCCGCAGGCCATCGAGCCACTACTCGCCACCGCCGTCGTGCCGGACAACACGCCGAAGTGGTTCAAATTCCGCGTGTGGCTGGAAGCGGGGCAAACACCGCGCTTCATCTTCCCAAATGGCCCCTTTGAATCCCGCGCCTCCGTCGTCACGATCAACAAAAAGTACAAAGACGAGTTCAAATCCGATGTCGGCTCCTCCGGCGTTGGTCGTGCGCACATCTTGAAGGAAGGGAAGCTTCCGCACATTCGCATCAGCGAGATCAAGATCCACGGTCCCGTGCCCGAAAAGCCCGGCGCCGAAGAAGTGGCTGTGTTTGGCAAAGACGGTTTTCAGGAGGCCAAGGCGATTGATCAGCTCAATGCCTTCGCCGAGAAAGCCTACCGCCGACCACTTACCGACGCGGATCGGAAACCCATCCATGCACTTTATGACAAACGCATCGCTGAAAAAGCCTCACCGCGACAGGCCGCGCTAGACGCGGTGAAGCTCATGCTTTGCTCACCGAGCTTCCTCTACCTCAGCGAGATCACCGACGAGTCCGCGAAAGCTCTCAAGCCTCACGACCTCGCCACCCGTCTCTCTTTTGCCCTCTGGGCCACACCGCCCGATGAAGCACTGCTCGCGTCAGCGAAGTCCAGCAAGCTCATGCAAGACGCCGAGCTGAAAAAGCACATCGAGCGCATGCTCAGCGATGAACGCATCAACGGCTTCGTGAACGGCTTCCTCGATAGCTGGCTGAACCTCCGCGATCTCGGCTCGCAACCGCCGCCGCGTGAAGTCGTGCGCTCCTACTACGCCGAGGACCTCCCCACCTCGATGAAAGCCGAAGCGCGGCTCTTTTTCCGCGATCTGCTCAAGAACAACGGCTCCGTCGCCCAATTCATCGACTGCGACCACACCTTCGTGGACAAGAAACTTGCCAAACTCTACGAGTTGCCCGAAGCAAAGACCCTGCGCCTCGCCGATGGCTTCAAGAAAGTCAGCCTCACGGGCAACACGCATCGCGGAGGCCTGCTCGGCATGGCTGCCGTGCTCACCGTGAGTGCGAATGGCGTCGAGACCTCGCCCGTCACGCGCGGCGTGTGGGTCGCGGAAAACATCCTCGGCATCCCGCCGCCACCGCCGCCCGATGTCGTGCCCGCCATTGATCCCGATGTCAGCGGCGCCACCACCATCCGCGACCGCCTCGCCAAGCACCGCGCCGATGCCGCCTGCGCCGAATGCCATCGCAAGATCGACCCGCTAGGCTTCAGCCTGGAGGCCTACGATCCCGTGGGCCGCTGGCGCCAAAAATACCCCGCCGCCAACAAGAAGACCAAACCCGCCGAGATCGACACCACCGGCGAATTCCCCTCCGGCGAGACCTACACCGACTTCGCCACCTTCAAGAAGGTCATCCACGACACCCGCGCCGATCACTTCACCCGCCACCTCATCCGCCAGCTCCTCACCTACACCACCGGCCGCACCATGGAGCTCAACGACGATCTCCTCATCGACCAACTCCACGACCAAGTGAAGAAACAAGGTCTCGGCCTGAAGACGCTCATGGTCGAGTGCCTGATGAGCGAGGTGTTTCGCTCGCGGTGATCGAGGGGCTAGCCATGCATGACTATCTTCAACTTCTTCAAGAGCATGATGATGCTAGCCGGTGCGAAGCCCCCCGATTCTTTGATCTCCAAGCCGCGGAGAAGTGCTTTACCCAGATGGCGGAGGAGCTTGTTGCTGCTTATCCGGGAACGAAATTTGAAACAGGAGCAGCGATTCAAGACGCCAGCTTTCACGGCCAGATCTTCCTTGCGTTTGAAGGTCTGAGTGTGCTCATCCGCGTTAGCAATTTCGGCAGGTTCATCTCATTCTTAGATGATGAAGATCATTTGCTGCTGCCTGAAGAAAAGCGTCGCCAATTGCTGAATCTCTTCATCCAGCATGGTTATCAGTTCATTCCGCCCGAAGTGCTTTCAAGCCCTTACACAGGCAAGTGCAAAGGGGTCTCTGGCTTTCGCGACTGGGGTTACCGCTTTTTCGAATGGATTTGAGTTCGTTGCCGGAATGCATGCATTGGATTTACGCGGCCCGCCCTTGGCTTTGCGCCTCCTCACTCCAACAACCACTGCCACGCCGTCACCACTCTCGTCTTGGCAGGCAGTGCCAGCTTCGGAAAGCCGGTTTGATGCAGGGTGATGAGCGTGCAGCTCGCTTTGGGGAAAACAGCGGCGGCATCGGCTAGGGCGCGGAGTTCGCGTTCGGCGGTTTTGGGATCGCTGGCGTCGGCGCAGACTTGGATGAGTTCTTGGCGGCCATCGGCGTGGCGGGCGAGGAAATCGACCTCGTAGCCTGCGGGCGTGCGGACCCAGGTGATGGCGGAGCGGCGGCGCTCGAGTTCGAGCAGCACGAGCGTCTCCAGGGCGTGACCGAGGTTCGCACGACCGGTGCGGTCGTAGAGCGCGATGAGCGCGGTGTCGATGGGGTAGGCTTTGCGCGGGTTCACCATGCGTTGGCGCTCGGAACTGGAGTCCATCCAGACGGTGCGCACGAGGAAGGCGTCCTCCAGATGGGCGAGGAGCTCATGCAGCGTGTTTTTCGCCACCGGCATGCCCTGGGTGGTGAGGAAGTTGTGGATCTTCTGCACGCTGAAGGGACTGCCAGCATTGGCGAGCAGATGGCGCACGAGGAAACGCAGCGCGGTGACGTTTGCCACCTGATGCCGCTCCACCACATCACGCAGCATTGCCACATCGACGTAGCTTTGCAGCAGGCGTGAGCGCGCATCCACAGGCAGGCCGAGCGTCTCGGGAAAACCACCGCCGCTGAGGTAATCCGCCAGCGCTTTTTCGATGCGTGAGCGTTTGGCGGGCGTGAGCGCGGTCACATCCTCCGGCGCGGGCACGCTTTGATGCGCGAGCAGCTCGCGGAAGCTGAATGGATGAATGATGACCTCCAAAGCCCTGCCACGCATCGAGGTGGCGACCTCCTGGCTGAGCATTTTTGCCGAAGAACCGCTGAGGAAGACCTCCACCTTCTCGGAGTCGAGGATGCGGCGCACGAAGGACTCCCAGCCTTTGACGAGTTGCACTTCGTCGAGACAAAGCATGATTTTCTGCCGACCACGGACGCCGGCATGCGTGCGGTAGTATTCATCGAGCAAGAAGGTCAGGGCCTCCGCCTCCAATCCGGGCAGGCGCTCATCCTCAAAGTTCAGATAGACGAGCCGCTCACGCGGGATGCCTTGCTCCAGACGCTCCTGCATTTGCTGGAAGAGAAAGCAGGTCTTTCCCGCCCGGCGCATGCCGATCACGGCCTGCGCCTTGCCTGGCAGCAAGGTCAACGGCACCTGTCGCCGGGTGAGCACAGGCAGTTCCTGGCTCGTGCCAAGCGCGAGCTTTTCCTGGAGGGCGGCTGTCTGGGTGGCGGTCATTTGTCTTTCTATGAGAGACAACTTTCCAGCTATTTGTCTTTTTAAAAGAGATAATTTGGCTGAGGGGAAGCAGTTCGGACAGGCGGATGCGGCTTCATCGTCTCTCGTTCGTAGAGTTCGGCTAAAGCCGAAGCCACTTTCTGCTCACTCTGCCTTCTTCCCTTTGCCCTTTTTCTTGGCCTTTCCTTCGCCGGGATACGGCTTCACATGCGCACGCTCGGCCCAGGCTTCCCATTCGGCGGCGAGTTCCTTCACTTTTTCGGGCTGCTCGGAAGCAAGGTCGAGGAGCTCGGTGCGGTCGGTTTTGAGGTCGTAGAGTTCCCAGGGGCCAGAGCGGCCTTTGCGGACGAGTTTGAGGTCGCCGTGACGCACGGCGGCATTGCCTTCGTGCTCCCAGAAGAGAGACCGGGAGATGGTGAGACTGGGAGAGGAGGAGACAAGCAGCGGTTTGAGCGAAATGCCTTCCATGGGCGTGATCGGATGGCCGTTGCGCTCGGTCGGATACGATGCACCGCTGACATCGACGCAGGTCGCCATGATGTCGATGAGGTGACCGGGCTGATGGCGCAGTTCGTTCTTCGCGGTGATGCCTGCGGGCCAATGCGCGATGAGTGGCGTGCTGATGCCGCCTTCGTGGTTGAAGTGCTTGAAGAGACGGAAGGGCGTGTTTTCTGCGAAGGCCCAGCTTTCGCCGCAGAACCAGTCGGAGTCGGCCTTCGTGGGGTCGCCATTTGTTTTGCCTTTCGGGCCAGCTTCAGCATTGCCGCCGTTGTCGCTCATGAAAAGGATGAGGGTGTCGTCCAGCACTCCGCGCTGCTTCAAACCGGCCACGAGATCGCCGATGGCCTTGTCCATGCGATGCACGACGGCGGCATAGGTGGCCATGAGGTGGTCGAAGCGTTCCTGCTCCTCTTTGGGCACCTCCGCCCAGGGCTGCACGGCAGGCGGACGCGGCGCTTTGGCCCACTTTGGGTCGATGATGCCCAATTCTTGCTGTTTGGCATAGCGGCGGTCGCGCGTCGCTCCCCAACCGATCATGTACTTCCCTCGAAACTTCGCGATCTCCTCCGCCGGAGCCTGGAGCGGGAAATGCGGCGCGTTGTGGCAGAGGTGCAGATAAAACGGCTTCTTCTCCGCCAGCGCCTCGTCGATGAAACTCAGCCCAAACGTCGTCCACAGGTCCGTCGAATACCAATGCTTCGGCAGACGCGGATCATCATTCGCAATCGCCTCGCCATTCAGGAAAAGTTTCGCCTTTGCCGCCTCCGGGAAATAAAACCCACCCGCCGCCGCATTCAGACTGCGATCAAATCCGCGACCCCACGGCGTGGCACCATGCTCCTGGCCCACATGCCACTTCCCGGTCATCGCGGTGAAGTAGCCCGCAGGCCGCAGCACCTCCGCGATGGTCACGCATGAGTCATTGAGCCGCCCACGATACCCCGGCACACCGCCATCGCTCGTCATGTGCCCCACGCCGGCCTGATGCGAATACAACCCCGTGAGCAAAGCCGCGCGAGTGGGACAGCAGCGTGCGGTGTTATAAAACTGCGTGAAGCGCACGCCGTCTTTTGCCAGCGCATCCAGATTCGGCGTTGGAATCTCCGATCCATAGCAGCCGAGATCCGCGAAGCCCATGTCATCGACGAGGATGACGACGATGTTGGGTTTGTCCGCAGCTTGCAGGAAACCATAGAGAGCACAGAGGATCACAGAGAGGATGCATTTCATAATGTGTTGGTGAACGAGATCGCATCAGCCGACTTTCTGCACAGGAAGCTATTCTGAATGCACTGGATTCTTGCAGATAGCTCATTCTTCGTCCGCGTAGTAATCAGCATCCTCCACAGCGACCACTCGGCGCTCGGGACTCAGCCAGCGTTTGCCGGTGCGGGTGTAAGTGCCGACATCGGCGGGGTGATGATCGGTGATGACGTAAAAGACGAGGGTTTCAGTTCCGTCGTTGTGGATTTGATGGGCATCACCTGGATGGCAGATGAGATGATCTCCTGCCATGAGGCGCATCTCACTCCCATGGTCTCCACGCAAGACCGCTGTGCCGGAAAGGATGATGTAAAACTCCGTCTGTGCTGCATGCGAATGCATGGGGAAGTTTGCTTTCCCTGGCGGCAGTTGGGTCAGTTCAATGTCAAAGGGATGACCACCTCCCCAAGGCCCTTTGTCTTTGATCCCACCAAGCGCCAGCGAGATGTGCTGGCGATGAAGTTCATAGCGCCCCTTTGGCGAAAGCCGATGCTCAATCGGGACTTCGGCGATGTTGATCTTGTTCATTTCGATAAGGTGAATGCTCCGTGCCATCACGCAAGAGCGCGATACCTCTGCGCATCACTCAGCAAGATTGATGAGTTGCAAGGCATCGAGAATGACAAAGCCTTCGGTGCCTGTGTTGCTGATGATGATCTTGGTTTCGCCATCGGCAGAGAGTTGGATCACACCAGCGCTACGAAAAGCATTACCAGCAGAGAGCGGTTGGGTTTGATCAAACGTCATCGTGGTCTTTTCACCGCCACCCTCGATGATGATGGGCACTTTCTTGGCGCGTGTTTCATGGGCTGAATAAGCGATGCGGAGATCGTACTTGCCTGACTTGGGCACTCTAAAGCGGAAGGTGGCGACGGAGTGGCCGTCGCCTCGCTTGTCGTCATGAACATAGCCGCTGTTGATGTAGGGTTTGAAGCTTGAAGAATGTTTCCATTCACCTTCGATCTTGGCATCCGTGTCATCGAGGATGATGCCCTGGAGCGTTTTTGGATCGATGCCATCGGCTCCTTGGATCTCGGTCTTTACTGAAGGCAGTTCGGGTAGTTCGAGCACTTGCTTCTGTGCTAGCAATCGCTCACGCAGCGCAGGATAAGGCAGCTTTTGCACGGCTAAGTTTTGTTTGGCACTCAAAGCCGCAGCGATGCCTGCGCTTTGGCCAAGGATCATCCAGGTGGGCTCCACGCGGATGGATGAAATGCCGACATGGGTGCAAGAAAGAGCGACGGGCACGAGCAGATTCGTGCATTCAGCAGGTTTGGGTGTGATGGCACGATACGGGATGTGATACGGGTAGCCATGTTTGCGCCCTGCCATGCGGACCGGCATGATCGTGCCTTCATTGATGACAAACTTTGCGGTGCCAACGCGCTGACAGTCGTGCGAGTCGATGGGGAAGGACGACACCACGATGGCATCGTCTTTCTGCGGCTGCACCATGATGTCCTTTTGCGAAACGACATATTCTCCGATCATGCGGCGGCCTTCACGCACATAGAGCTGTGGTGACCAATGATCATAGTCGGGGAACTCATCGCGGCAGAGGCCGATCTGTGTGAATTCAGCACGAATCGCGGCGGGGACCGCTGGGTCAGTGCAAAGAAAGTGATGTAGTTCCAGCGTGTATTGCTTGTGCGCTTCCCAGATCTTTGCTCGACCAGCTTCATCAGCCTCGCTCCAGCCATTGCAGGCACCGACGAGTCCCATCGAGAATTGTTTTCCGATGCCGTTGTTCGCATCGAACTTATTGCCTGGTAGCGGATAGAGATCCCATGGCGAAGTGGGTCGCTTTTCCTGAGCTAAGTAACGCCGCACGACTTCGAATCGCGCTGGATCATAGTTCGCGGGCTGTGGAAACGGCACGCGGTTAGTTGGATCTTTCGTCACGCAAAGACGAAAGCTGTAAACCATGACGTTCTTGTCGCCCTGCTCTTGCGGGCCGGCGTCGGTTGTTGTGATCAGTGGCAGTATTTTCGCATCAGCCCCTAGACCCGAAATTCCCAACTTTTTCTTGGGATACTGCTTCCCCGCGAGCGACTCACCGAACTCCTTCCGCCCCTCGCGACCAATCGTCCAGCTCACACCCGCAGCTGCCATCAAGTCGCCCTCGTAAGTGCCGTCGATGAACATCTTCGCCTCAAACTCATCGCTGCTTGTGATGAGCTTCGAGATGCGTGTGCTTACTTTCGTCACCGATTTGAGCACCTGCTTCGTCAGCACCTTCACGCCGGCTTCATCAAGCATCGCCTGCGTGATCTTTGCCGCGACATGTGGCTCGTAGGTCCAGTGCGTGTGATCTTTTTCGCTAACCTTGTAGGGAAGCGTCACGCCGCGCTTCACATAGTCCGCCTCGATGCGGTTGTGCCATTCATCAAAGAGCCCCATCACTGTGCTGCGCACCGTTTGATTGGAATCGGAGAAGCAAAGCCCTCCTGTGTTCACGCCACCGACGTGCGCCGTCGGCTCCAGCAAGATGACCGAGGCACCTTCACGAGCTGCCGCGATAGCAGCGCAAAAACCACCTGGCGTGGCTCCATAGACGATGACGTCCGCTTCCGTTGCCCCATGGGCGATTGAACTGAGGGTGAGTAGGAGTGCAGCGAGTCGTGTCATGGTCGGTAAATTGATACAGTCATTACCGACGATATGTTGGACATGATTGTAAGCCGCAATTTTTTACCAATGACCCGACAGGCGTTTCTGTGGCACGGGTGGCACATCGCTTTCGTTGAGGATGTAATGCGAAGTGTCGTTGAAGAGTGTCAGTCGAAAGCAGGTAGGACCACGCACGTCCACGATGTTCAGAGCACAAGGTAACTGATCGAGGTTGTCCCGATAGCGACGTGGATCAAAACCAAGCATCGAACTGATCACCAATCGGATCGTCGCTTTATGGGAAACGATGGCCACATGCTCACCACGATGAGCCGCGTAGATGTCCATGAGTGGCGGCAAGGCACGTGCGGTCACGGCGAGGCCGGATTCGCCTCCTGCGGGAGCAAAGGTGTAGGGATCTTCGTCCCAGGCAGCGACTTCATCTGGATAAGACGCGAGCACCTCAGCCCTCGTCATGCCTTCCCACCGCCCATGCGAGATTTCGCGCAAACCATCACGTGGTTGAATCTGAAGCTGATGCGGAGCAGCTAGAATGGAGGCCGTTTCCATGGTTCGGTCCATGGGTGAAGCGTAAATCGCGCTCAGTTTGACCGACTTGAGCCGTGCAGCCAAAGCGTTGGCCTGCCGGCGGCCCTCATCAGAGAGAGCGACGTTCGTGGCACCGGCAAAGCGGTCTTCAGCGGTGAGAACGGTGGCTCCGTGACGGATGAGATAAAGACGTGTGACGGTGGACATGGTGAGGGGGTGATTAGGCATTCAACAGGTGATGCGGAAGCGCGGTGAGCGCACAGTTCAACGCATCATTCACACCTTTGGCCATGCTTGTGAGCGAGCCGTCCGAGTCCGGCGGCAACCTGCGCGGTGCCGGAGTCATTGATCAGGCACGCTCCCAGCGAAACTTGCGTTCAGCTTCGGTGATCTTTTGATCATTGATGCTGGCAAAGCGGCGTGCCATGTAGCCGTGCTCGTCGAACTCCCAGTTCTCGTTACCATGACTGCGCCACCATTGGCCCGCTTCGTCATGCCATTCGTACTCGAAGCGCACCGCAATGCGATTGCCGGTGAAGGCCCAGAGTGTCTTCTTTAAGCGGTAGTCGGTCTCCTTCGCCCACTTGCGCGTGAGGAATGCTTTCACTTCCTCGCGACCATTGAGAAACTCATCGCGATTCCGCCACTCCGTGTCCTCGGTGTAGGCCATTGCTACGCGTTCAGGATCGCGGCTGTTCCAGGCGTCTTCGGCAGCTTGGACCTTCTTTGCGGCGGTTTCTTCAGTGAATGGAGGCAGAGGCGGGCGTGGGTTCATGGTGCTTGCAGTTTGAGTTGGCTTTCGAGTTCAGCAATACGTGCTTTGAGTGGAGCGACCGCATCGTTCACTTCAGCAGCGGTAAAACGTGGGGTGATGTATTTTGGACAGTTCCAGTCAAAGGAGACAATGCGAATGCGAAAGAGGCGCTCGGTGATTTTTGCCAACTCGGGCGTGGTGATTTGTTGAACGAGATCAGGATGATCACGAGCATCCAGCACCTCGACATGACCCAATAGCTTCAGCCGCTCACGGTGCGGATAGTCCATCATAAATAGGCAGACACGATCATTGTTGGCCACGTTGCCAGTGGTGAGCATCTGTCGATTGCCTTTGTAATCAGCGAACACGATTTCGTTAGGACCCGTCACTTTACAAAAACCAACCGGCCCACCGCGATGCTGCATGTAGGGCCAGCCAGTCTCGCTCACACTGCTCATGTAGAAACTATCGCGTGCTTCGATGAAGGCCGTTTCATCTGGCCCAAGCGGATCATCACCCAAAGCCGGAGGTAGCACCTGCGACCGTCCGTAGTAGCGCTGCTGTGCGCCGAGCACGCGTGGCGTGAAGGCGAGGTCGAGGAACTTGTGGGCCATAAAGTTGAGAGGAATGGCCTCTGGCAGCATGATGCCACCAGGGGCCGGGTTAGTTGACTTAGAATTCCAATGAATCATGCGACGCCGCCGAAGCTGACGTAGTCATCGAGATCGAGGTAGTCGAAGGTGCCGCGCAGGTCTTCGCGTGCGGGGTTGAGGCGTTTGATTTGCTCGGTGAACCACTCGCGCATTTCGACATCGTTGAACGACACGGTTTCGGTCCAATCCGACCACTGGTTGATCTCCAGTGTCGTGCGCTTAAGCGGCGCATTCGCATTGACCCAAAGCAACATATCCCAATCACCTGCGCCGGTCTTCACCTGCTCCATGAGGACATCGGGTGTGATGCCTGTGAAGCGGAAGAAATGGCCGTCGTTGGGGTTGTTGTATTTGTATTCGCCAGCCGTGCCAGCGATGTCAGCGCGGGCTTTGTCGAGCAGACGTGGCAGGATGGTGTATCCACCGAGGCGGACGCGGGGACTACGAGGAGGGCGGGTGGTGAGGTTGAGTGCTTTCATGCGACACCATCCTCCGTTCAGTTGTGTTCGTCGGGTAATACCAGTTCCTAGTTGCCGCTATGCCGTTCGTGCATAGCCTATGAAACATGATCGATCGCATCCGAGCCCTGCTCACCGTCATTGAAGAAGGCAGTGTGAATCGTGCCGCCGTGAGATTGCGCATCACGCAGCCAGCGCTGAGTCGGCAGATGCAATCCCTGGAAAATGAGATCGGTGGCAAGCTGCTGGAGCGAGAATCGAGCGGCGTGAAGCCCACAGGCCTCGGCCATGCCTTGGTGAAGTCCATGATGCCACTCGTCGAGAACTACGACAGTGCGATGGCAGAACTGCGACGTCAGGCACGCGGTGAGCGCAGCGAGCTACGCATCGGCTATCTTGCCTCGGCAGCGCAATCGGTTCTCACACCCGCATTGGCTCGACTTCGCAAAACGCAACCTGAATTGAAGCTCAAACTGCATGACATGTCACCACGCGAGCAGATCGATGGCTTAACCGCAGGCGAACTCGACATCGCTCTCATCGGCCAAGAAGGCGTCGTCGCTGCCAGAGAGTTTCACAGTGCCAAACTGCGTTCGTTGCGAGTCTGCGTGGCAGTTTCCGACAGTGATCCGTTGGCCACCAAAAAGAACATCGCACTCAAAGACCTCAAGGGCCGCGACTTCATCGGCGTGGACGAAGATCAAGTCCCAGGCCGCAATCGCTGGATGACCGCGCTCTGCAAAACGGCTGGATTCAAGCCACGATTTGCCTTGATCGTGGATGGCATCACGAATGTGCTCTCCGAGGTTGTGTCAGAGTCTGCGGTGACACTACTGCCTGAGTACTTTCTCAAGTCATCACATCCCGGTGTGACCTTTGTGGCGATCAACGACGCGAAAGCCACTTGGGACTTCATTGTCCTCTGGCAAAAAGGCCGCGCCTCGATATCAACGCGTGCCTTGGTAGATGCGCTGAAGCAAGTGGCCACTGAAATGACGTCGTGACCGAAATTACGGTGCTGGTTTCGAGATAAGTTCGCTGATGGGCACTGCATCGTGCTCACCTGTATTCTCGAAGCCTGGAAGCTCCTTGCCGTTGTGTCGCTCCATGCGTGACTTCACGCCCGCACCCCAACCCATACCGCTGATATTGAGGTGTTCGATTTTGTCTTCTGCGCGCACTCCAACCTGCGTGTTATCGATCGTGCAATCTTTGATGGTCACATGCGCATTGCCGCGTCCACCTGGCCCTCGTGCTCGGATCGCGACCTCGTTGTCATCGAAGACACAGTTTGTGATTTCCGCATCGATGTGCTCCTTCAAATTGAGCGCGGCGCGAGTCGTGATCTGACTCGGTTGATTCCAACCATGCATGTAACAGCGGCGAATGATGAGCTTGCAGCGCTCGCCATCAGGTTTCGTCTTCGAATCAAAAGCGTTCTCACCTGGATTCTGTCCTGCCTTGAACCCAGGTGCGTCTTCCGAGAGGGGTCCTGCCCAAAGATGACAGTGTTCAATGGTGACACTGCCGCGCGAGGCACGCTCAGGGTCAAACTGGATGCAGTCACCAGAGACATGCGAGATATCGCAATTCCGAATGATGACATCGCCCCAGTGGCCAGTGATGCCATGGGCATCGTCCTGCTTTTCAAAGGTGCCCTTCAAAAGATGGTGTATGCGGCAGTTCTCGATCACCACACGCGTGCCAAACACGCCGACACCATTTCCCGTGCTATTAAAGATCTCGCAGTTCCTCAAAGTGACGTCGTCAGCGATGATTTTGACGATGTTGCCGCCTTTGCCCTGCGCATCGACTCGGAAGTTCTCATACACACCCGGCTTCGTGATCTCCAGTCGATGCACGAGCTTAGGCTGCTCGTCCGTGCCCACCTTGCCCGATGTTCCAGCGAGTTTGGCTAGATCCGCAGCAAATGAGGCCGATATTAAAAGGAGTGTGAGCGCCGCTGTCGATTTCATATGCCGCTTCTCAACGAAGCGGCAGGCCATGTTGTTGCCAGAACGACTGCAAGCCTGCCTGAGAGCCATTGAAGACATTCCGCTCGGTCGGGCGGTCGAGATTGCCAAAGTACGGACTGAAGCGATCCGATCCATGGTTATAAACCTTCGGTCGTGAGCGACCATGTTGCCAATCCACACCGCCGTATTGCCACATCGTCCAATTGGACCAGACGCCGTATTGACTCACCAGCCCTCGTGGATTTCCAGGAGCGGGATACACCGGACCCGCGCCGCTATCATGCGCATACAAAGCCAACCAGTAGGGCATACGACGCAGTTTGGCCTTCGTTGCCGCATCGGCATTGCTGAGTGTCTGCTTGAGCTGAGTGCTGTTCTCCAGATACGCAACCGGCACTACCCCCGTGCGTGCTTCCACGCGATCCATGAAGCGTAAAATCGCCGAAAGCGGCAGATCGCCGTCGAAATCACCGCACAGCAGCAACGACGACGCGTTCCAAGAGCGTCCGCGCGCCAATGCCAGCGCTCGATTCACAAACTGATCCGCCTGCGCCACGGCATCCA
>JANOBP010000024.1:0-11494 GCA_031411715.1 Verrucomicrobiaceae bacterium
GTCTGAGACTGAGCTCTGAGAACTGAGCACTTTTCATCCACAAAGCCCCATGACTCCAGCCGAACTCGCAGCTCTCAAAGACCCGTCAAGCCTCTCACCTGAGGCCCATGCGCTTTGGCATGCGAAGCAGGGGCATTGGGATGCGGCGCATAACATCGCACAGGACATTCACACCAAGATGGGATCTTGGATTCATGCGCTGCTGCATGTGATCGAGCGTGATCAATGGAACGCAGACTACTGGTTCTCGAAAGCGGGCAGGCCCTCGCACGGTCCGGCGGACATCGACAAACTTTGGGATGAGATTGCTCAGGTTGTGCTATCGTAACGCTTCAATCCGTGACCACCGACTCCAACAAACCCCAGCAGCGCTTCGAAGACCTTCGTGGCATCCTTCACTACGTGCCGCAGTTCCGGCAGAAGGTGTTCGTGATCGCCTTCGATGGATCGCTGATGACGCAGCCCAGCTTTGCCAGCATTCTTCAGGACGTGGCGGTGCTGCAATCGCTGAACATCGAGGTCGTACTCGTTTTTGGTGCGCGTGCCCAAGTTCGTGCGCTGGCTGTGAAGCGCGGTATCACGCTTTACAATGACGACGGCATGGGCCGGACTGACGCGGCGGGCATCGAGATCGCCGTGGATGCCATCATGAGGCAATGCAACGACTTGGTGGCCGATTTGACAGCACTGGAGATGCCCGTGGCTGTTTCCAATGCCCTTGCGGTGCATCCTGCAGGTGTGATCGACGGTGTGGATTTCGAGTTCACGGGCCGCATTGAGCGTGTGGACGAGGAAACGCTACGCGCGCTGCTCAAGGCCGACATCATCCCGATTTTGCCGCCGCTAGGGTATGATGGCAAAGGTGCCACGCTGCGGCTGAACTCGGATGCGGTGGCCGTGGAGGTCGCGATCGCCCTCCAGGCCGCGAAAGTCATCTTTCTGGCCGAGTCCGGCATCACTGCTGATGACGGCACTCGTCTGGCGCAAATGTCGGTGGCCGAGGCCAAGGAGATGTACAAAAGCAAAGACCCGAAACATGACGTGAGCATGCTTTCAAAGCTGCGTTATGCTTCATTGGCCTGTCAGGAAGGTGTGCCGCGCGTTCACATTGTCGATGGCACACAGGATGAGGCTTTGCTGGCCGAACTCTTCTCCAATGAAGGTGTCGGCACCATGATCCATGGAGATGAATACCAGCAGATCCGCAAAGCACGATCCAGCGACGTGCCAGCGCTGCTTTCCATGATGCAGCAGAGCGTGGATGATGCCGCTTTGGTTCCGCGCACACGCGACCAGATCCAGTCCAAGATTAAAGACTTCTTCGTGCTTGAGTTGGATGGGCATCCGATCGGATCCGTCGCGGTTCATTCGTATGAAGAGGACAATCGCAAGATCGCGGAATTGGCCTGCCTCTTTGTGCGGCGCTCGCATAAGAATAAAAATCATGGCCGCAAGCTCGTCGCCTTTGCCGAGGAAACAGCCAAGCAACGCGGTTGCGAAGTCATTGTAGCTCTCAGCACTCAGGCCTTCCGCTTTTTTGAGGAGAAAATGGGCTATACTGTCTCCGAGCCAGACGCGCTGCCATTAAGCCGCCGTGAAAAATACGACAAGAGTGGTCGGAACTCCAAAGTGCTCATCAAGGCGCTGAAGTAGCCATCAACGAATTGTTCCTCAATCTAGCCGCATGCCATCCTACTACCTGCACGACCTCAGTCCGAAAATCATCAGCTTCACGGAGCGCCTTGGCATCCAATGGTATGGGCTGGCTTATGTGTTGGGCTTTTACCTGACGTATCGGGTGATGATCTTTTTAGCTCGGCGTGGTCTTTCGGAGATCAAGGAGAAGGAGGTGGCCGATTTCATCACGCTGGTGGCACTGTTTGGCGTCGTTTTGGGCGGTCGTTTGGGTTACATGCTGCTCTATAGTTTCGACACCTTCATCCATGCGCCATGGACGTTTTTTTATCTCATGGATGGCGGCATGGCCAGTCATGGCGGCATCGCCGGTGTGGCTGTGTTTTGCTTCTGGTATGCGCGCAAGCACAAGATCTCATGGACGGGCATTGGGGATACGCTGGTGTGCGGCGCACCCTTGGGGATTTTCACAGGCCGTATTGCCAATTTCATCAATGGCGAGCTGTTTGGTCGCGTCACGGATGTGCCGTGGGCGGTGAAGTTTCCCGGTGAGTTGCTGCATGAGGACTTTGCCAAGCAGGGCGGGGCATCGGTGGGCATGCCGGATGGGTTGGTGCATAGCCCAGACATCATCGCGTGGTTTGAGGCGAATCGCGGTGGGCGTGAGGGGTTGGCGGCCATTTTGCATCCGCGACATCCGTCGCAGCTTTATGAGGCCCTCGGTGAAGGTTTGTTTCTGAGTGCGCTGCTGTTGTTTTTGCGCATTCGTTTTCCCAAATGGCCTCATGGCATCATGACAGGGCTGTTTTTCATCTTCTATGCCCTGGTGCGTATTGCTTTGGAAAATGTGCGGCAACCGGACAGTGGCTCAGCCATGATCATGGGCATGACGAAGGGGCAATTCTTCTCCACGTTCATGATCGCGGTCGGAGTGGCGTTTTTGCTCTTCGGTTGGCTGGGTGGGCGAAGGGCAGCCTGGCACTCCAAAGGCTGATTTTTTTGCCTCAAGGCACACAATAATGCTTCAGGGCAGCGTTAAGGGGGCAAATTAACCCACTTCATGGAACCTGCCTTTAATTGGAAACGCACCTTTGACCAACTCGCCCCGCAGTTGGTCCTCTATGCCCGCCAGCTCGTCGTCACGAGTGCGGACGCGGAGGATGTGGTGCAAATGGCCTTCGTGAGATGGTGGCGGCGCTTCCCTGAGGGCGCTAGCGAGCACATCCCACTGCTCTATGCCGCTGTGCGGACCATCGCCCTCGATCAGCGCCGCTCGGACACTCGGCGGACCGTTCGCGAGTCGAAATCGGAGTTTGCCATCGATGGGGAGCACACGCCTTGCTTTGACCCGCTGCCCGAGCAAAAAGAGACTGCCGCCATCGTCGAAAAAGCGTTGACCAACCTGCCCAGTGAGCAGCGTGAGGTTGTCACACTGCGTCTTTGGGGTGGGCTGACATTTAAAGAGATCGCCGCGATGACGGGTGACTCCATCAACACGGTGGCAGGCCGGTACCGTTACGCGTTGAACAATCTCCAAAAAACCCTCGCGCCGTTGCGAGATGAGTTAACCACCAGTGCACAGAATGTGCTGCCATTTGCACCCCCCACGGAGGCTTTATCATGAACCACGAGTTGAACGAATCTGAAGTCGAAAACATCCTGCGCGGCCTTGCTCCTGCAGAAGTCTCGCCAGCCCTGAATCAGCGTGTGGCTGAGGAACTCAGACTGGATATAGACTGGCTCGAGCAATCCAACACCCCGCGCAAACCGATGCGCTGGCTGACACCTTTGGCCTACACCGCTCTTGGAGCCGCAGCCGCGATCGCGCTCATGAGTTACGTGTCCTTCATTGGCACCACCCCGCGCTCTGGAAGCGGTGTGGCTGGCACCGGTCAGATCCTGCCGGTTTCAACAATACGTGAATGGGACAAGGTCGAAGATGAAGGCATTCACTACACTTCAGACAAAGTTCCGGAGCAGCACGTCAAGCTGCGCAGCACGGAGCGGCACGTGTTCATCGACCCGCGCGATGGTGCACAAGTGATCGTCGAATATCCGCGCGTGGATTCGCTGGTGTTGCCAGTGAATTTCCAGTGATCGTTTTCTAAACCTTCAGTGACCTCAGCACTGACTCCGCCGCACGGAGGAGGATCATCATTCCCAATCCCCAAACCTGAAACCCATACCAAAATGAAACTCAAACACACATTATTACTCGCCTGCCTGAGTGCCGCGCCGATCTCGGCGCAGCAGCCAGCACCTTCAAATGATCCAAAAGCCGAAAAACCTCAGCCACACGGCAATCGAGAACCGGAGCTGAAAAGCGTCCCATACATCGGCGTGCTCACACGTGGAGTGCCGCCAGAAGTGCGCTCACAACTCTCATTGCAGGAAGGTTTTGGCCTCATGGTCGAAGAAGTGATGCCGGACTCACCTGGTAAATCCGCAGGGCTCAAGATACACGACATTTTGGTCAAGTTTGGCGACCAACAGCTCGTGAATATGGAGCAACTCATGACCCTGGTGCGCAGCAAGAAGAGCGGCGAGAGCGTCGGTCTCACGGTGATCACCGGAGGCAAGGAAACACAGATCAATATCACGCTGGGTGAGCGCAAGGTCGCAGCCACCGAGCACCATGGCCAGCCTCAGCCATCCGGCTGGACGCAAATGCACGGCTTCGGCTTCCCGAACATGGGGCAAGGCGGAAACGTGCAGGAGCAGGCTGAAAATTTGCAGCGCCAGATGCGCGAGTATCAAGAGCGCCTGCAAGACTGGGGCAGGGGAGGGCGCGGAGGAGATATGCCGCAGATGAATCCGCAACGTCGTGAGGGTGGGCCAAAAGGAAGGGAAGCTGAGCCACCACGTCATGATTCCATCATTGGTCCACGTGACAATCCAGTGAACATCGAGACACGTGTGGAGGCGCATAGCGCCGCCAATATCATCCGCCGTGATGAGTCGGGCGAGTATCAGCTCAAGAATGAAGATGGAAAAAAGACCTTCATCGTGCGGCCCAAGGATGGCGATGAAAAGAGCTACCCTGTGAACAATGATCTAGAGCGCCAGGCCGTCCCCGAGGCACTGCGTGAAAAGCTGAAGATGTTTGACGGCGTGCAGAGCAATATCCGTATCGAGCGCTTCGACGGCGCACCACCACCGCCAGCCAATGTGCCGCGTGAAGGTGGACCCAAGAAGCGCGACGCTTCCGCTTAGTCGCTGCTGCTTCCACGGAGTCGGAGTCGAAGTCCAAACGGGCCTCGTCCTCCGACTCCAACTTTGTGGCATTTTTCCAGCCGTGCTGATGCACGGTTGACGGCAGGCGGGTTTCTCTGCCACGATCCGCCTCATTATGCGGATTTTACTTCTCCCATTCCTCGCATCCCTCAGCATCACCGTCGCGGCGCAGAATACGCCACCGCCAGAACTGAAGCTCGACCTCGGTGCAGGCATCACGATGGAGATGATCTTGATCCAGCCTGGCAGCTTTGAGCAAGGATCACCCGCAACGGAGCTAGGTCGTGAGACGGATGAAGCGCAGCGGCATGTCACTCTGAGCAAGCCGTATTACATCGGGAAGTATCCCGTCACGCGCGGCCAGTTTGCGCGGTTCATTGAAAGCGCACGCTACAAGACAGAGTCAGAGCAGGGGCAGTCTGGTGGCTTCGGAGTCGAGGATGGCAAGTTGGTGCAACGCAAGCAATACACCTGGCGCAATCCGGGCTTCACGCAGACCGATGACCATCCCGTGGTGATCGTTACGGTGCAGGATGCCAAGGCCTTCTGCCAATGGCTGACGAATCGCAGCAATCGCAACTGCACGCTGCCAAGCGAGGCACAGTGGGAATATGCCTGCCGCGCTGGTACCGCCACGGCGCACTACGCGGAGCCGATCGACGAACTCGCATGGCATCGCGGCAATAGCCTCGGACAGACGCATCCTGTCGGTGAGAAGCGTGCCAACGCCTGGGGCCTGCATGACCTCTACGGTCCTGTCTGGCAATGGTGTGGAGATTGGTATGCACCTTACACGACTGGCAACGTCACCGATCCGGTGCAGAAGAATTCCAACCTCAGCGACAAGCCGCGTCAGGTCTTGCGCGGCGGCTCATTCATCAGTGATGTGAACCACGCACGCTCAGCCGAGCGCTATCGCAACGACGTGCGCAGTCGCAATGCCGACAACGGTTTTCGTATCGTCTGTGCCGTCGCGACTCGGCCGCCGCCACCACCACAACCTCAGCCTGCGCCGCGTCCTCAGCCTACGACACCAGCTCCAAGTCATGCCGCGCCACCCATCACCGTGCATAACTTTCCCAGCTCGAAACCATCAGGCTCCAGTCCGTTTGGCCTGCTTCTCATTCCCGTCTTCATCTTCATTGCCTACAAGGTCATCACTTCTGTCTTTGGCAGCTTCGGGGCCCGCAGCAACGCGCTGGATGCCAGCAACCTCACACCACGACAAGCCGCGGATGCCTTCGCCTCGCAGCCGCCACCCATTGCACAGCGCTTTGCCTTCCGCATGAGTGACTCCGGCTTCTACATCAATGGTCCGGCTGAAGCCGTGGGCTCGCTGATCCATTACACCGCCGATCTGGGCGATCGCGTGCTCACGGATGAGATCTCCTTCACACCCGGGCCGGAAGGGCAGTTCATCTTCACTGGCGTGCGGCCCAAAAGCGTGAGCGTGCGCACCACTGGTGGTCAGCTTGGCACCACGGGCGGTATGATTTCATCCTCAGATGATGACGATGATCATCGCTCAAGTTTCAGCTCTTCATCCTCACGCCGATCTTTTCCTTCGGCCTATTGAGCATGCCTGCTGAGATCAGGATCATCACCGCAGCGGACGATCCGCCGTGGTTTAGCCAGCGCACACGCCGCTCACTGCCCACGGCCCCGCCGAATGGCCTCTGGCTCATCCGCGCCGGATCCTGGCTGCCGCGCCGCAGTCAGGAGACCATCCCTCATGCGCCTGAGCAGCCGTGCGTGCTCATCGGCTGCACCTTGGAGCCACCGCAGCCGCTCAAGTGCTGGCTCGACCTCCTGCACTCCAACGGTGGCCTTTTCCGGCTTGGAGACACGCTGCCGCCCATTCATAGCCTTTGGCTCAATGATGCGGCTGCTGCCGAATGTGGCAACATCGCGGACCTCAACGCCATCTCCGCTCACGCTTTGCAACAAGGCTGGCCCGTGATCCGCCATGGTCCGCTCGACGTTTGTTTTGATGCGCGGCTGCGAGCGCTTCAAATCCTCACCAGCCTCCAGCGCGGCGGTGCGGAGCGCCTCGCACTCGATCTGCATCACATGCTGCCGCGCCATCGCATCGCCACCACACTGCTCACGCTCGGCTCACCGGGCCGCGAGCCGTTTGATGTGCCCTGCGACTCGATTCAGCTCCGCTTACCTCCCAATCCGGCCATCCGCGCCGCAGAGATCGATCAGGCTCTGCGGCACAGCGGCAGCGACATTGCGCACGCGCATCTCGTGGATGGCGAAACACTCGCGCAACTCCAAAGCGAAACGCCATTGGCCATCACCATCCACAATCAGCGTCAAGGCTGGCCCGAGGCCATCGCGAGGCTGGAAGCCAAACCAAACGCGCTGCTCATCGGCTGCTCTCAAGTCGTCGCCGCTGAGGTTAAGGCCGCATTTCCGCAACACGCTGCGCGCACCATCTGGAATGGCATCCAGCCACTCACACACACCGTCCGTGCATCACCGCGACCTCTGACACTCGCTTCCATTGCCAATCCGCGTCCGCAGAAGCGACTCCCGCTGCTCATCGACATCCTTGCTGCCATGCCCGGCGCGCGGCTCAAGATCGCCGGCCAGCCTTCCGCCATTCATGCCGACGCACAGGCCGAAGTGCGGCTGTGCGAGGAAAAGATCGCTGCGCTTGGTCTGGAGCACGCTGTGGACTGGCTCGGCACCGTGCAGGACGTTTCCGCGCTCCTCGCCGAGTGCGACGTGCTCGTTTCCACCAGCCTGCATGAAGGCATGAGCCTCGCGCAGTTGGAGGCCATCTCCGCAGGTGTCCCCGTCGTGGCCACCGACGTCAGCGGCACTGCCGAGATCGCGTCGCGGCATCCCGGCATGATGACGCGCCTGCCGCTCGATGCCACGCCCGCGCAATTCGCCGCTGCCATCCGTGACATCGTCCCGAACCGCGGCAGCAGCGGACTCGCCCCCGATTTCACCTCCCACACCATGGCTGCACGCCACGCCTGGCTGCATCACGCGCTGCTCATTCCGCGAAACACGCCCAGAAACGGCCTGCTCCTCATCACCAACAACTTTTCCACCGGCGGTGCCCAATCCAGCGCGCGCCGCTTGCTCATCAAGCTCCGCGACATGGGAGAGCTTGTCAGCGCCGTCGTCCTGCAGGAACAAATCGACCACCCAACGCCGGGCCGCATGGCTTTGCAGGCCGCAGGCATTCAAGTGCTCGCGCTCCAGCCTCCTGAGGAGTGCGAGGCCCAAACGGCACTCATTCCGCTGCTCCACCGCATCGCGCAGGCGCCACCGCAGGCCGTTCTCTTCTGGAACGTCATCCCGGAATACAAGATCCTCCTCGCCGATGCCCTGTGGGGCTTCCGCGTCTTCGACGTGAGCCCTGGCGAGATGTTCTTCGCCTCACTCGACCGCTACTTCGCCAATCCACGACCGGGGTTACCTTATCTGAAGCCCGCAGACTATGGTCGCTTGCTCACCGCCACCATCGTCAAGCACGCCAGCGAGGTGGATCAAGCCCGCGACGCACTTTCATGTCCCGCGCACCTCATTTCCAACGGCGTGCCCACCCGCCCCTTCATTCCGGAGCCAGCGGGCACCGCGTGGACCCTCGGCACCGCTGCGCGCATTCATCCGCATAAACGGCTCGATGACCTCATCGCGGCCTTCCGTCTGGTGCATGCCAAACACCCACAAGCACGCCTCCGCATCGCCGGAGCTGCGGATTCCGGTCAGGAAGCCTACGCCGCCGCGCTCCAGCAAAGCACGCATGAGCTCCCCATCGAGTGGTGTGGCGAGATCCAAGACCTCACAGCCTTCCACGACTCGCTTTGCCTCTTTGCCATGATCTCCGAGCCCATCGGCTGTCCCAATGCCTCCCTTGAGGCCATGGCCTCCAGCCTCCCCATCGTCGCCACTGCCGTTGGCGGTGCCCGTGAGCAGATCGAGCATGGCGTCACCGGCCTGCTCACTCCACCGCGAGATGCCCCTGCGCTTGCGCAGGCCTTGAACCGCCTACTCGAGGACGTCACCCTCCGCGCTGCTCTGCGCCTATCCAGTCACGCACGTTCCATCTCCCACTTCAGCCTCGAAGCCATGGCCACCAATTACCAGCGTGTGTGTCTCAGGTGATTTTGGTGTGACTCGGGCCTTCATCGTCTTCATTATTTGAGCAGTGTCCATTCACGTCACGTGGGGTCATCACCCCATGGCTAACGCACGGCCTAGAGAGCACCCTTCGTTACTCTGAAGTCTCCGATGACAGCCAATCCAACCCGATGAATGAAGCTAGGCATCCTCTCATGGAAACGTTGCAGCGTGGACTCAATGTCACCGCTCTTAAGCAGCGTAGCACTCAACTTGCCGCCGCTAATGCCGAGCTAAAGCGCGAGATCACTCATCGCAAAAAGATCGAAGAATCCCTCCGCTTTAGTGAGCAGACTACCAGTCAATTGTTAGACCAGTCACGCCACATGCAGGAGGAGCTGCGCCATCTCTCTCGCAGTCTCTTATCAGTGCAGGAAGAGGAGCGTAAAAGCATTAGCCGTGAGTTGCACGATGTCGTCGGCCAGACGCTCGCCTGTATCAATCTGGACCTTGCAGCACTCAAGGTACAGACTTGCTCCAACACCCAAGACCTGCAAAGCAACATCACGTGCACTCAGCTTTTGGTGAAAAAGTCTTTGGAGATCGTCCACCGCTTCGCCCGCGACCTCCGCCCAGCTGTGCTTGATGACTTGGGCATCATTCCCGCGCTTGAGTCGTACCTGCAAGCCTTCACAGCACAGACCGGGATTCGCACGGCCTTTACCTCCTTTGCCGCTGTGGAAGTACTCCCCGGAGCCAGCCTCACGGCTCTTTACCGTGTCGCCCAAGAGGCGCTCACCAACATCGCCAAACACTCCAAAGCCAAACAGGCAACAATCACTCTCCGCCTCCGTGGCGGCACGGTGCACATGGATATTCATGACGACGGAAAGGGCTTCGCCGTCAACGGTGCGGCTTTGTGTCAACGCAGCAAGCGTCTTGGGCTCCTTGGTATGCGTGAGCGCGTGGAAATGATTGGCGGCACCTTTTGCATCGCCTCTGTGCCTGGAGCCTCCACCACCATCCGCGTCGAAATCCCCAACGGCAAAGCCCACTTGGGCAAAAAGCCACACAGCAGCCATGAAAGCCCCGCACCCATTATGCGGAAGCTCAGCATCGTCGCCATCGCCAGCAGCCCTATCGGAAAGAGGGTGCAGGTGCCCGTGAATTGAAACCTTCCTCCAATTGGGGTCTTCACCCCATAGCCGCATGGCATCATCCCAGCGAGACTCCGAACTTCAACCCAACCCACACACCACACCATGAAGACAATCCCATACACTATCCTTGCCCTTTCCACCCTTCTCCTCCTCACCTCTTGCGACGAGCGAAAGGCGGCCATCAACGCCAAGGCTGAAGCCACCAAAGACGCGATCGACCAGGAAAAAGCTGCCGTCGAATCTTCTGCCGAGCAGGCCAAAAAACGTGCTGACGTCAACGCTGCCATCGACAAAGCCAATATCGACGCCAACAAATCTGCCAACCAAGCCGAACTCGATGCCGACAAGAAAAAAGTCGACGCCGAAGCTGCTGCTGAAAAAGCCCGGCTTGATGCCCTGCGGAAGTAGTGAATGGCGGTAGGAGGCCAATGGGGAGGTCCCCCATTGAGAACGAAACTTCTGCCCATCTTATAATAAGCGGGTGCAACCGTGGGATAAGCTAGCAGCGCGTCTGCAGCGACAGTAAACGCTAAACGGTTGTGGCTCAGGATCGACAAAGGCTTAATGCGTGGCGTCAATGACGTTCAAGCTCCACTCATTGTGGTAACACTGTTGATGTGATTCACTGATCCTGCTGCGCTATACGGGGTACTCACCCCATTGTTTCAGTGTGTGTGCAGCGGCTATTGCTGGAGTCATGATAAGTCAGCTCAAGCAAACGCGAAACAGCCTCCCTGAAAAAGTCCGCAGCGAAATCGTTGTGCTACTTCAAGGCCGGTTGGCTGACTCCATCGACCTCATGCTGCAAGCCAAGCAGGCACACTGGAATGTGAAAGGGCCCAACTTTATCGCGCTGCATGAACTCTTCGACAAAGTATTCACTGAGGCCGTCGAGCATGTGGATGTCATGGCGGAGCGCATCGTGCAACTCGGCGGCATCGCTCAGGGCACCATCCGCGCCGTGACCCAGCGGACGACACTTCCAGAGTATCCGCTGGACATCACCGAGGGCAGCAAACACGTCGCAGAGCTAGCGCACGCCATTGCATTCTTTGGCGAGCAAGTGCGCAAGGCCATCGAAACAGCCACACAGCTCGAGGATGCTGATACGGCAGATATTTTCACCGAAATCTCCCGCGAGGCGGATAGCAGCCTGTGGGTTGTCGAAGCGCATGAGCAGGCGGCGAAATAGAACCAAACGACCACAACGAGAAAGCTCCTTACCACACCATTCATGAAAACACACCACTACCCACTCTTCCTCACCGCGCTGGCCCTGACCTGCTGCACGGGGATTCCACCGCACACTGGCACCACTCTGCCACCCGCGAGCAAAAAAGCCCCTTATGTGAACTCTCTCGGCATGCGCTTCGTGCCGGTGC
>JANOBP010000025.1:0-4942 GCA_031411715.1 Verrucomicrobiaceae bacterium
GTGCTGACGACCGGGAGGCCCTTTTGTCAGGATGATCGGTGTGCGGCCGAATTCGCCGACGGCGACGACTAGCGTGTCATCCAGTAGGCCGCGCTGCTTGAGATCGGTGAGGAGTGCCGAGAGAGCCTGGTCGAGGCGTGGCAGGCAAAAGTTCATGCCATACGAGCCTGAACCGAAGGCATTGCCCATGCCCATGTTGCCGCCATGCATGTCCCAGCTCGAGCTGGGAGGGCCGCCGCCTTTTTCGTCCGGAGCGGGGCCGACCCAACCATTGACGGTGATAAAGCGCACGCCTGCCTCCACCATCCGCCGCGCGAGGAGCAGATTCTGGCCGAGCGGATGCATGCCGTATCGCTCACGCACGGCCAGCGGCTCGTCCTTCAAGTCAAAGGCCTGCCGCCCTTCAGCGCGGGTCATGGAGTCGTAGGCTTTCTCGCGGAGTTCGCTCCAGTCCTTGCCCAGTGGAGTGTCCGCCAGGAGTTTGGATTCCAGGTCGGCCAGGAGTTTACGCCGCTCCCACAAGCGCGCGGCATCGCCCATGTCATAAATCTCTGGCGGTCTGAAATTCGGCATCGCTGGATGGTTGTCGGCCGAACCAATGAACACAGGTGCATGCGCGGATCCCAAGTAACCACCTGAGCCAATATTTGGAGCACAGAAGACGGGTGCGCCCACGCATTTGATGAGCCAGGCATTCGAGACCAGATTGTGCTCACTGGGCAGATGCTTCGCCACCACCGAACCGAGATAAGGCAGGCCGTCGGGCTGACCTTCCTTCACCCGTTCGATCAATTGTCCGCTCAGCAGGTTATGCATCGCGTCGAAGTGATTGTTGATCGGTCCGGGGTGCGTCATCGAGCGGATGAGGCAGAAGTGATCCGTCACCTTCGAAAGCATGGGATGCAGCTCGCTCAACTGCATGCCGGGCACTTTGCTGCGGATGGGTTTATAAGGCCCGCGAACCTCGGATGGGGCGTTGGGCTTTAGATCCCAAGTATCGATTTGGCTCGGGCCGCCGCAGAGGAGTAGAAAGATGCAGCGCTTCTTCGAGGCCACCGCCTTGCCTGAGGCATCCAGCTTGTCCTTCCCGATGACCAGACCTGGCAGGGAAAGATTGAGGGCACCGATGCTGCCAGCTTTGAGAAATCGGCGACGGGAAGTCTTTGGGAGATTCATAAACAGTTTCTGTTCGAGTGAATTGAATGTTGCCCAAGGCAGCATGCCCCTGCTCATCACGAGGCCAGCAGACCAACGGACGAGCGGAACTCGATTTCTCATCCAGACATGAAAAGACAGGAATGCTGTTGCCCATCGAAGACAACCCCATGCATGAATGGATTCCTTGGAGATTGAAAGTTGAAGCGGAAAAACGCCTTTGATGTCCCATGCCATCCCTTTCCCGCACCGAAGACCCCACGCCGCAAAGCCGCTGCCGTTTCGCTTTGAAGTGGTGCGACATCACGCCGCCGGCGGACATCTACCACCGCATGTGGGGCGCGGCGAAGCATGAACGGGCCACCGGCGTGCATCGCCCGCTGCGAGCCACCGTGACCGTCTTTGCGCCGATGAACGGCAACGAGCGGCAGATCCTGCTCGCGCTGGATCATTGCGTGATGGGAGCCACCGAGCATTCGAATCTCTTCGCTCAAGCGGCGGAGATCGGCGGTGTGGCGAAGGAGGAGATTCTCGTCGTCTTCTCGCACACGCATGGCGCGGGCTTGATGGGCCTGGATCGGGCGAATCTGCCCGGTGGCAATCTCATTCCGCCGTATTTGCAGTCGCTCGGCGAGAAGGCGGGCGCTTTGATCCGCGACGCCATCGCCTCGCTACAGCCCGCAGGCATCGTGTATGGCCGTGGGAAGTGCTCGTTGGCCACGCATCGCGATTTTTGGGACGGAATGCAGTTCGTCTGCGGTCACAATCCCGGCGTGCCGGTGGATGACACCGTCATCGTCGCCCGCGTGACCGATGATGAGGGCAAGATGCTCGCCAGCATCGTGAACTATGCCTGCCATCCCACCACGCTCGCGTGGGAGAACACGCTCATCAGCCCCGACTACATCGGCGCGATGCGCGAACTCGTCGAACGCGACACCGGCGCTCCATGCCTCTTCCTGCAAGGTGCCAGCGGCGAACTCGGCCCGCGCGAAGGCTTCGTCGGCGATACCGCCGTGGCGGATCGAAATGGCCGTGAACTCGGTTACGCCGCGCTTTCGGCCCTCACCGCCCTTCCCGCCGCTGGGACGACCTTTGTGTATGCCGGCCCCGTCGTCTCCGGTGCCACGCTCGGCTCATGGAAGCATCAAACCATCGACCTCTCCGAAAAAGCCACCTGGAAGCTCCAGCGCTGGCACGAGCCGCTGCGATACCGCCCCGGCCAGCCCACCCTTGAGCAAACCCAGGCCGAGCTCGATCAATTCAAAGCCGACGAAGCCGCCGCCCGCGCCGCTGGCGACGAAACCCGCGCCGCCGACTGCCGCGCCATGGCCGAACGCAAAACCCGCCTCCTTCATCGCCTCCACCAACTCCCGCCCGGCGAAACCTACCCACTCCAAGTCGTCCTCTGGCACCTCGGCGACGCCATCTGGCTCGGCGTCCAAGGCGAAAGCTACAACCTCCTCCAAACCGAACTCCGCCGCCGCTTCCCCAACAAAATCATCCTCATCGCCACCATCGCCGCCGACTGGGGCGCCTCCTACCTCCCGCCCCGCGAACTTTACGACACCGGCATTTACCAAGAGACCATCGCCGTCGTCGCAGCGGGAAGTTTGGAGCAGTTGATTGAGGCAGTGGCGGAGCGGATCACGGCGAATCTTTGATCTGGTTTTGCTCCCGATTGTCGCTGGCGCAAAGTAAGTTGGTATAAACCTTGTGTAACAAGTGAGCACGCACCCTCTTGTCTGCGCCGAATACCTATCATCTTTTCAGCATCTCGAAGAGATTGTGAATGTGTTAAATTGCATTCTCGGTAGAATGTTACATAGTGTAATTGTTATCCACCTCGAATGAGGCACAGGAGGTCAAAAAAATGAGTTCAAATATACCAACGATCCGAAGGGATATTGCTGCGAACTTAGCTGCCGCAACGTCGCTGAGTGGTGCCATGGGTTCGGTTATTCGAATTGATGGGGGTGCGAGTCGGTTAAAAATTGGTGGATTACGTAGTGACTTTGTTGCCGTAGGTGACGGCCTACGCACTGCAATCAATTCACAGAAAGACCGATGCACGCTTCCTCACAACCCAACGAAGAAAAAATAATTCCTCAAACGAACGGAGTCAGCGAATTACTCGCAAGGGAAGCTCCAGAGGTGTTGAAAAAACTCCCGCCTGAAGATCAGCGGAAGATCGTTAGCGTTGTCAGGGAAGTTGCAACCTTCCAAGGGCCAATTCCGCCTCCTGCACTCATTGAAGGATATGAAAAAGTACTTAAAGGAACAGGGCAAACAATCATAGACGAATTTAAGGCCGAAGGTGCTCACCGAAGGAGCATTGAAAAAGATCTCGTGAAGCATAGCATTTCGGTTTCTCGAAGGGCGCAAATTTTCGCATTTTCCCTTGGAGTTCTCGGTTTAGGAGGTGGCATATACCTTTGCTCTACTGGAAACAATGTTGGCGGATTGGGAATGGTGGGGACCTCGCTGCTTGCAATTGTCGGAGCGTTTTTGAAATCCCTTTCCAGCGAAAAAGATGCAGCTAAAGGCGACGCGATCGAAAAGACACCGGTTTCGGCACGGACACCTTCGCTTCCTAAAGCTAAGAATAAGAAGCGACGTTAATTGTCTGCAAGAAAACTGCTTTCGCGGGCACTGGGCCATAGTGGCTGCTGGTATTGAGCAGAAACGGAGTCCGAAATGCTTGGAGGGCGAAGGCATCACTGCCGCCCTCTATACTCTACCAGTTCAAAACCTGTCCTTTCAACTCATGAAAATCACCGCCATCGAAACGCTCGTCTGCCATGCCCGGATGCGAAACTGGGTGTTTGTCAAAGTCGTCACCGATCAGCCCGGCCTCATCGGCTGGGGGGAGGCGACGCTGGAGTGGCACACGCGGAGCATCGTGGGGGCGATTGAAGACATGTCGCACTTGCTCATCGGCGAGGATCCGACGCGGGTGGAGTATCTGTGGCAGATGATGTATCGGCAGCACTTCTGGCATGGTCACGGCATCGTGCGGGCCACGGCCATCGCGGGCATCGACCTCGCGCTGTGGGACATCGTGGGCAAAGTCGCCAACATGCCGCTCTCGAAGGTCTTCGGCGGTCCGGTGCGTGATTGGGTGCGCACTTACTGCCATCTCGGCGGCGGGAAGATGGAGGACTTTTATCAAACGCCCGCCGACAACGCGAAACGCTTTGCCGAACTGGCGCAGCAGGCCGTGGCGGATGGTTACACGGCCTTCAAAAGCATGGCAGTGCCGAGCACGATGCCCATCGAGGGCATGAAACCCGTCCGCGCCGCTGCGGCCGCCGTCGCGGCGATGCGTGACGCCGTGGGGCCGGACATCGACATCATGGTCGATTGCCATGCGCGGCCTTCACCGGCCATGGGGCTGAAGTTTGGCAAGGCGCTCGATGATTTCGGCCTCTACTTCTTCGAGGAGCCCTGCTGGCCGGAGGCCGTCGATGGCCTCGCCAAGATCAACGCCGCGCTCACCACGCCCGTGGCCAGCGGCGAGCGCGTGACGAACCTGGAGGCCTTCAAAGACATGTTTGAAAAGCGAGCCGTCGAGATCTGCCAGCTCGACATCACCCACTGCGGCGGTCTCAGCGCCGCGAAACGCATCGCCGCGCTCGCCGAGGCGCATCGCATCGCGTTGGCCCCGCACAATCCGCAAGGCCCCGTCAGCACCGCCGCGTCACTGGAGTTCGGCTTCTCGCAGCCGAGCTACATCATCTGCGAAACCGTCCACAACGACGTGCCATGGCGCCAGGACGTGGTCGAA
>JANOBP010000026.1:0-8016 GCA_031411715.1 Verrucomicrobiaceae bacterium
GAGGTGAAAAGTGAACCACACCTCTTACCACTTACATCTCACCTCTTACTTCTTACCACTCAGCACTTCCCACTGAGCACTTTGCACTTAGCTTTACCCACCTCCGCATGAATCCCGACCCCGCCACGACCACCATCGACCGCGACACCACCGCTCACTGGCACCCCCCCGCGCCGAAGCGCAGTTGCGTGGGCTCCGCTTTGAAATTTGTGCTACTCACCGCACTCATCGTTTTGCTGCTACTGCCCTTCACGCCCTTTGCAGGCCGCATCAAGCGTGGCATTCAGGACATCGTCGAGTCCGCGCGCGCCACCAAGGAGCGCATCATTACGCGCGAGGTGACCAAGGAAGTCACCCGTGATGTCCCGGTGACCAAAGAGGTCATCAAGGAGGTCGAGGTCATCAAAGAAGTGCAGGCGCCGCTGCCGGACAAATTCATCCCGCGTAAAGACGTGGATGTGGCCACGCTCTTCAACGGCATCACCATCAAGACCAAGCTCATCACCGAGGAAGGCGGCTTCGCCAGCCTCGAGCGCCTGGATGCCGAGGCTTACAAAGCCGAGTTCCAGCTCTCCATCCGCGTACCAAAGCCCAATCAAACGCTGCCAGAGCTCTCCCGCATCAATCAGCACCTGCCCAAGATTCTTCCAGGACTGGAGACCATGCTCGCCACCGCCAAAGTCTCCGGCTTTTACCACAAGCTCTACCAGAGCAAGACCACACGTGTGCAGAATGACCTCACACGCCTCAGCAAGATCCTCGACCGCCACAACTACTACGACTGCGAGACCATCCTCGAGCTGACCCATCCCACCACCCAGCGCCGCGCCCTCCTTGTGCAGTCTGAGATGGACGTCGTCACTGACGGCTCTGACGGCGACCGCATGGCCACCCTGGATGAGTACATCTACCTCTCCGACTATTACCAGCCCTCCACCAGCTACGCCTGGCCCAAGGTCACCAAGACCGCCAACCCGCTCGTCGCCAAATGGGAAGAGCGCCTCGCCAAAGCCAAGGAAGCCCACGCCGTCAAAGGCCTCTCCACCGCCCGCAACCGCGAGCTCAGCACCCTCATCAATGAACTCACCGTCCAGATCAGTGAGATGAAGGCCCGCAGCTTCCTCATTGCCGAAAAAGACCCCTTCGTCGTGCTATCCCTCCTCTTCCGCGGCTACACCGATCAAAACAAGCACACGCCCGTCATCGGCGACTACGCCGCCGTCATTTACGACGGCAAAATCTACCCCGCCATCTGCGGCGACTACGGCCCCAGTTATAAAATGGGCGAAGCTTCCCTCCTCATGGCCAAAACGCTCAATTCCAAAGCCACGCCCTACATTCGGCCCGAGAGCGACCTCAAAGTCACCTACCTCTTCTTCCCCGGCACTGCCGACAAGCCCAACACTGCGCCCGACCTCGTCAAATGGCGCGAGAAATGCCTCGCCCTCATCGGCGAGATCGGCGGCATCGGCCCCGGCTACGAATTGTACACCTGGCCCGAGCAGTTCAAGAAACCCGAGCCTCCAGATGTTCCTGCGCCAGCCCCGACTCCTGCTCCGACTCCCGCCACACCAAAAGGTGATGCCAAAAAAGCTGGCGACGCCAAAAAGTAACCGAGTGGCGACTTGCAGCCGTCATTCACGGCGATTGAAAAGCCCATGAGCAATCAAAACCGAAAAGCCACGCCGGACGAAAAGGCCCACGCGCGGCGTGTCATCAGAGAAGCCTTCCCAGACCTGACGCCAGTATTTGGAGCCCACGGCGACTACGGAGGCCATCGCACACCCCGTGATCACACCCTGGCGTTTCGCTTGCTGGATGAGCGGGGCAAATTTCGCTCCAACGTCATCTGGGTTATGCCTCAATCGCTCGGCCTGCTCACCGTTGCTGACGTAAAGGCCATGGCGGCCGCGGCCAATGGCAAAAAGTAACGGGGTGGCGACTTGCAGTCGTCACTCTCGGCGATTGATGCGCGGGCAGAGTTTCACGCCGCAGACGGTGTGCGTGGCTCGTCCTCGTCCTCCTACTCGAACTCGTCCTCGAAAAGGGCGTGTGGAGTGGGGTGCGGAGCTTTTGGATCGAGTTCGAGTTCGAGGACGAGAGCCGGGTTTACTCGACCCAGAGGCGCTTGGCTTTGCGGCGGAGGTGCTTGCCACCGGGGAGGTTGATCTTGGCGGGGCCTCCGGGCCGGGTCATGCGGATGGCGGCTTCGATTTCGGCGGAGCCGATGCCGCTGAGGTGGCAGACGTTTCGTAACCAGTGGGCGATGATGCGGGTGCTGAGGGCGGGATGGAGATGCTGGATGAGTGTGAGCGTGAGTGTGGGGCCGGTGATGTCGCTAAGAGAGGTGTGCGCGATTTTATCGATCAAGTCGGCATCGCGGGTGGCGTGGGTGCCGAGGCGGATGAGCAGCGGGGTGACGTCGCGGCCGGCGATGTCGTTGAGCAATGGAAGTGCCTCGTGGCGGAGGCGGTTGCGGCGGTGGTCGGGGGAGGTGTTGCTGCTGTCGTCGCGGTAGGGCAGGGAATGGGTGGCGATGTGGTGGTCGATGTCGGTGCGGCGTGTGTGGAGAAGAGGACGGAGGAGGGTGAGGCCGTTGTCGAGGGTGGTCTCAAGCTGCATGCCGCTAAGGCCGTCGAGGCCGCTGCCGCGGAGGATGTTGCCGAGGATGGTCTCGGCCTGGTCGTCGGCGTGGTGGGCGAGGAGGACGGTGTGGGTGCGGTGCCGGCCTGCCATGCGGAGGAAGAAGGCGTGGCGGGCGGCACGGGCGGCGGTTTCAATGGAGAGGCCGTGGCGCTTGGCTGCGGCTTTGACGTTGGATTTGGCGATCTCGCATGGAAGGCGGTGCTTTTGGGCGAGCTGGCGGACGAATTCGGCGTCGGCGTCGGATTCGGCTCCGCGCAGGCCGTGATGGAGATGGCAGAGGATGAGATCCCTATGGCCAGCGGCGAGAAGGAGGTGCAGCAGCGCGACGGAATCACGCCCGCCGGAGATTCCGAGGAGTGATTTGCCTTCCGGAAGGCATGCGAGAGCGGGTGAGTGTGATTTCATATGCTGGAAGGCCGACATTTCGTTTGACGCATGCAGGCAGCAAACGCTAAATGCGCGTGCTCGCCCGCCTGATCCGGCGGCGGCAACGGAGAGATGGCTGAGTGGTCGAAAGCACATCTTTGCTAAAGATGCGTAGGGGTAACCTTACCGAGGGTTCGAATCCCTCTCTCTCCGCCATTTTTCTCTAAAGAGGGAAGTGCGTGATGTGGGCGGCGGATACTTCGCAAATCAGCAATCCTTGTCCATCAATCGTCAATCGAGTGTGCCCAGGACTTTCGATGGCGGAGTGATTGACGATTGATTGAGCCACTTGCCAAACCTTCGTCAGCCCACAGGGCTATCCTATGAGTAGCTGGAGGTGGTTCATCAGACAAATTGGTGCATGGGCAGAAGTCAGGAAGTGAAGGGGACCGAATTCAAAAGAGTCGTCAGCACCTTGAAGGGCCTGAAAGGCCCTTGGGAGTCTAGCCCAGGCTCGTAGAGCCTGGGCTCGTGTGGCGAATGCCGGGGGCACTCTGAAAGAGTGCGGGAGAACTGGCGCAGCATTTCCCGCGCTCTTTCAGAGCGCACGGCTTGGCAAATCGCATACCCAGGGTTTGCGCGGCTTCGCCGCTTCAACCCTGGGCTGGAATCCTTGAGGCTTTCAGCCTCATCTCCTCCAACGATCGCCGTGTTGGCTAGCGTTTCTGCACGAACCTCCGGTCCGCTTATTCCCACGCGTTGACCGTGCTGTGCCGCCGCCTGCGATGGGAGGGTTCAACCGCTGATCGACGCGCGCGATTGACCGAGGGTTTCGTGCCTCACCCCCCGGCTCCGTCTGGGATTAGCCCTGCGGGCTACATTCATGATGATTTGCAAGTGGCTCGATGGGCAATCGATTTTTGATTGTTGATTGAGGTGGAATGCAAAAACGCCCGGCAGCCGAGAGGCTGCCGGGCGCTGTGGAGTGCGTTTAGCGCGTGCGCTTTAGATGGTGGCGGCGCTGTATTCCCATCCGCTACGGACGGCGGCGCGCTTGATCATCTTGTTGGCGTCAGCGTTGTCGGTTTGCTGCGTGGCGCTGTCCCAGTTGATGACTTTGCCTGGATTGCCGATGGCGAGGTTGCCGAAGAGGCAGAGCTTGGTCAGGGGCACGGAGTAGTCGAAGTTGCTGCCAGCGGTCTTGTCCTGCTCGATGGCGCGGACGAGCTCGAGCTGTGGCTTGTCGGGCGCGAGTGAGCGCTCGATGGACTTCGGAGTTTCCTTGTAGAACTTGGCGAACTTCTCGCGGTTGCCGACGACTTCGAGGTTCTCGCAGTAGTCACCGGAGTTGAGAATGGTGTCCTCGTCACCGACGATCATGAAGCCGCCGATCATCTTGTCGAAATCGCGACCTGCTTCGAGCTTCTCTGGGCGTGGTGGCTTGACGGCGGTGCCTTCTTTCTTGCCTTCATACCAGTGGAGCTTGATCTCGCCGTATTTGGCGTGCTTGAAGTAGCAGATGACGTGGGACCAGGCCGGCCAGGAGACGTCGGTGAGTTCACCGACTTCGGCTTCGAGCTTGTAGGGCTCTCCGAGGTCGCAGGCCCAGAAAGGACCGTCCATGATGTGGCAACCCATGTCGCCCATGGCACCAGCGCCGAATTCACGGCTACCGCGCCAGGCGAAGGGGTGCAATCCGGGGATGTAGGGTGAGTCTGGGGTCTGAGCGAGCCAGTTTTGCCAGTTCACATTCTCAGGGACGGCACCAGCGGCTACGGGGGCGGCAGGAGCTTCCTTTTTGTTGCGTGCCTTGGCTTCTTTTTGGCCGGAGTAGATGGCGGCCGCGTCGTTACCCTGAGGCCAGATGGGGCGGTTGGTCCAAACGTGGATTTCTTTGACGTTGCCGACGATGCCAGCGCCCATCCACTCACGCAGTTGGCGGATGGTTTCCTTGGTGTGGCCCTGGTTGCCCATGTTGGTCTTCACGCCTTTCTTTTTGGCGGCCATGTGGAGTTCATTGGCCTCCCAGATGCGGTTGACCAGGGGCTTCTGCACGCAGACGTGCTTGCCACGTTTGATGGCCTCCATGGCGGCTGGGTAATGCGCGTGGTCGGGTGTGGAAACGGTGCACATGTCGATCTTGTCGCCCATGGTTTCGAACATCTCGCGGAAGCTCTCAAAGGTCTTGGCACCTGGATACTTCTTGGCGGCGTCGGCGAGGCGGTTGCGGTCAATGTCGCAGATGGCGACGATGTTGGCACCTTCACCTGCGATGGCGATGTCCGAGGCACCCTTGCCACCTGCACCACCGATACCGGCGACGTTGAGCTTTTTCACGCCACCTTCCTGCCCGAGGAGCAGATTGGGGACAAAGATGCCGCCTGCAGTGAGAGCGGTATTGCGGAGGAACGCACGACGATTGGGGAAGAGTGATGGCTTCATGATTTTTGGGTTGAGGGCCGCGAGGATAGCGGTGAGGCAGCATCAAACGCAACGGAAAAGGCGGATCGTACGCTGGAATGCGGTGGCACAGGCGAACTTTGGCCGATTTAGTGCTGCTCGTTCACTTGCTGAAAAAACAGTTCGTCATCTCACGAGCTGCCTGCTAGAAACAGCGCACTAACTATGAAAAAAGGACTCTTAATGACTCAAACGGCTGTTCAGCTTGTTGCTGAATCGAAAGATAGCATCTGTGGATTGAAACGGACGCTCAGTCGCTTCCTGCTCATCTTGCTGGCGATTGGCGGCGGAATCTTGGGGCTAACCGGATGTGGCGCTGGCGGTGGTGGCGGTGACACCATTCTGGTTGGTGAGTTCGCCTCGCTCACGGGTAAGGAGGCCACCTTTGGCATCTCCTCACATGAGGGCACGCTGCTGGCGATCGAGGAACTCAATGCGGCGGGTGGTGTGCTGGGGAAGAAGCTCGAACTCAAAACGGAGGACGATCAGTCGAAGGCGGGCGAGCCGGCTAATGTGGTGAACAAACTGATCTCGAAGGACGGTGTGGTGGCAATTCTTGGCGAGGTGGCGTCGAGTCGCTCACTGGAGGCCGCGCCGATCTGCCAGCAGAATGGCATCCCGATGATCTCGCCTGCGTCCACCAATCCGAAGGTCACGGAGACGGGCGATTTCATCTTCCGTGTGTGCTTCATTGATCCCTTCCAGGGCACGGTGATGGCCAACTTTGCCACCAACACGTTGAAGGCGAAAAAGGTGGCCGTGTTCACCGATGTGAAGAGCGATTACAGCAAGGGCTTGGCAAAATTCTTCAAGGAAGGTTTCACCAAGGCTGGCGGCCAGATCGTGAGTGAGCTGGATTTCAACGGCGGTGATAAGGATTTCAAAGGTCAGCTCACTGCCATCAAAAGCGCTGCGCCGGATGCTGTTTTCGTTCCAGGCTACTACACAGATGTCGCACTGATCTGCATTCAGGCGAAGCAGCTCGGCCTCGCAGTGCCGCTCATCGGCGGTGATGGCTGGGAGAGTGATACGCTGGTAAAAATCGGCGGCGATGCCGTGGAGGGTCACTATTTCTCGACGCACTACGCGGCAGATGCCGCATCGCCCAAGGTAACCGCTTTTGTCGATGCTTATAAGAAGCGCTACAACGGCAAGGTTCCCGATGCGATGGCCGCGCTCGGCTACGACTCTGCGAAGTTCCTTGCCGACGGCATCACCCGCGCTGGCAGCACCGAAGGCACGAAACTGCGCGATGCCCTGGCCGCGACGAAGGAATTTGATGCCGTAACTGGCAAAATCGCTATCAACGCCCAACGTGATGCGGTGAAGTCTGCCGTGATTTTGCAGGTGAAGGGTGGGGCGTTTAAGTTTGTGGAAACCGTCAGTCCGTGAGCCTGCATGGAATGGTTTTCTCAACAACTCATCAACGGCCTCGCGCTAGGTTCCATCTACGCGCTCATCGCGCTGGGCTACACGATGGTCTATGGCGTGCTGCGGTTCATCAACTTCGCGCACAGTGATGTACTCATGCTGGGGGCGTATGCGGCGTTTTTCATCTCCCCGGCCATTGAGCCGATCATCCCGCTGCCGTCGCTCACGGGTGCCTTGCTCGTCACGCTGCTCTCCGCGCTGATCTGCGCTGGCATCGGCATGCTGATCGAGTTTTTGGCCTACCGGCCGCTGCGCTCCAGGCCGAAGCTCACCGTGCTGATCACGGCCATCGGCGTGTCGCTGTTCATTGAGTTCACTTGTCAGCACAAGGCGGTGTTTGGTGCGGACACGAAACCTTTTCCACAACTGTTGCCCGCTACGGACTTTCATCTCGCGGGGCTGGTGGTGAGTAGCAATGATTTGGTGGTGGTGCTCGTCACGGCACTGCTGCTGGCTGGGATGTGGTTCATCGTTCATAAAACCAAGAGCGGCATGGCCATGCGGGCGGTGTCATTCAATCAACAGGCAGCGGCGCTCATGGGCGTGAACATCAATCGCATCATCGCCTTCACCTTCGGCCTCGGCTCCGCGCTCGCAGCGGTCGCGGGCATCCTGTATGCGCTGAAGGCACCGGGCATCGAGCCGCTGATGGGCGTGCAGCCGGGTGTCCGCGCTTTCATTGCGGCAGTGCTCGGCGGTATCGGAAATCTACCTGGCGCGGCACTCGGCGGGCTGCTGTTGGGGCTGCTGGAGACCTTTGCAGGCGGCATCTCTGGCCTGTCGAGTTATCGTGATGGCATCGCGTTTGCGATCCTCATTCTCATCCTGCTGTTTAAACCCTCCGGCCTGCTCGGCAAAGCTACTGTGGAGAAGGTGTGAGCGGGGTTGAAAGTTGAAAGTGGATGGTTGATAGCCAGAAATAATACAAAGCGAGTCTTCCGATCATGCCATCAACCATCAACTCTCAACCATCAACTATCCAAGGTGCGAAGCGCTGGTTCATCCTCGGTATCGCGGTTGCGGTGCTAATCTCGCTGTTCTCGGCGCAGTTTAACCGCTACTACCTCGGCATCGCCATCGACTGCGGCATCAGCATCATCCTGGCGGTGAGCT
>JANOBP010000027.1:0-9915 GCA_031411715.1 Verrucomicrobiaceae bacterium
GGGCCAGGACGCGCCGATCGCGTATCCCGTGCTGCACCCGCGAGCGACCGCGCGGGATCTGAAGGCGCTCAAGGGGATTTCCCTCGGCGACTTCGGCGAGCAGAGTCAGGCGGACGGCAAATGGCGCGCACCGGGGCTCGAACACATCACTCTCTATGTGCAGTCGCGCTTCCTCTGGGATGCCAGCCAAGACATTGACGCGGTGCTCGATGAATACTGCGCGCTTTATTACGGCCCCGCCGCCAAGGCGATGAAGGAGGCCATCACCTACGCGGAGCAAAATCTCGCCTACAAAGATCAAAGCCGCGGTCGGGGCAAGGGCAGCCCGGCGAACGTCCCGCTGGCGACCAACCTGCGCTTCCGCGAATTGCTCGACCAAGCGCGGCAGGTCGCTGGTGACACCATTTACGGTAAACGCATCCAACTCATCATCTCGGAACTCCAGCCGAAGGACGAACTCATCGCGATGAAGCAAAAAAAGGAGGAGGTGCTAGTGCAGGCCCGCGCGAAATCACCCGCCGCCGTCGCGTTTAACGGTGCCGATCTTTCCGTGGCCACCTCCTACGCGTTGAAAGACAACATGACGCTCGCGCAGCCCGCCACCGGGACTGCATTCCGTGTCGGATGGGAGAACAATGCGATCCTTTTCGACATCGTCTGCAAGGAACCAGAGATGAAGAAGCTGAGCGTCAGCAACGACGTCTTCAGCGGGGACAACGTCATCATCCTGCTCGAAACGCCACTGCACTCGCCCTACTACTACATCGAGATCAATCCCGACGGCGCGGTCTCGCAAGGCAACCCCGGCAGGAACTGGCAATCGCTCGCCGAGGTGAAGACCGAACGCGGCAGCGATTCCTGGCGAGTCCACGTCCGCATCCCGGTCGTCGGCGAAGTCGAAGCCAATTCAGATCCGCGCCATCGCGTGGCGGGTACGAAGCCGACAGCACAAGCACCGTGGTATTTCAACGTGGGACGCCAACGCGCCCTTGATTTCAAGAAACCCGAGCTGCAAGCGTTCTCTCCCACAAGGGCCGGCTGGCACGTGCCGGAGAAGTTTGGGAAACTCGAAATCAAGTAACCAAGTCTGACGAATCATGAAACTCACGCTCCTCTTCCTTGTCCTGTTTCAATACACGATGGCTGCGCTCCACGCTGCGGACCTCATCCTTGCCGATGTCGGTATCACTCCCGCGCCCATCATTGTTTTCAAAGACGCTCCGCCGCGCACGCGCGATGCGGCAGTGACCTTGGCGAACTACATTGAGAAGATCAGCGGCAAGAAGCCTGCGGTTCTCAATGGCGACCCCAGTCCGATGCCTGAGCGGGCGATCTGGATTGGCGTGCAGCCGGCGGTGAAGACGTTGTTTCCAAAAACTGATTTCGATTTCAAGCATCCCGAGGAGACGCTCATCGCGGCGAATGAAAAGCACCTCGTCATCGCTGGGCGCGACCGATGGGATCCGGCGCACATGGAGGCGAAGGGACGACTCAGCACGAAGACTGGCGTGCAGCAGGAATATGGCACGGCAAACGCGGTCTATTGCTTCCTCAGCGACCAGCTCGGCGTGCGCTGGCTCTGGCCCGGCGAAGATGATGTGGTCAAGAAGGAGCGCATCGCCATCGCAACGATGGAGTGGCGCTATCATCCACAAATTCGGGCGCGGGCGGGCTTGTTCACGAAACTGGAGCTTGGGGACCACAAGGAAGGTCCCGACCTCGAATGGGCGCGGATTCAGCGCGTGCAACTCGACTCGATGGAACTCGAGGGCGGCCACGGCTTCGGCGATTGGTGGGAGAAATACTCGAAGACGGATCCCGACTTCTTCGCGCTACAGCCCGACGGCACACGCAGCCCGAATGCAAAAGCGTCGAACACGAAGATGTGTGAGTCCAATCCCAAGGTGTGGCAGCAATGGCTGGCAGAAGTGGACGAACAACTGCGCGAGAATCCCACGAAGCGACTCTTCAATGTGAGTGAAAACGACGGCTATGGCTTCGGTCACTGCGTGTGCAAGGAGTGTCAGGCCAAGGACCGTCCTGAAGCGGAGAGGTTTCCGTTTCGATGGAAGAACCACGGTGAAGATCGCCCTGCACTGAGCGACCGGCAGGTCATCTTTGCCAACACGCTCGCCCGTTTGCTCAAGAAGCGTTATCCTGACAAGGAACTGTATGTGCAACTGCTCGCCTATGGCTACTCACGACCTGCGCCCATCGCCGCTGTGCCAGACGACAACGTCATCATCGCCAGCGTGAGCAATTTCTCCATGCGTTCACCCAAGGAGCGCGAGACGCCGATGAAGCAGCACGTCGATTGGTCGAAGAAAGCCGCGCACATGATGTGGCGGCCGAACCTCGGCAATCCTGCCGGTCTCACCTGGGGCATGCCCGACGTGGCGATGAGGCAGGCGGGAGAGGACTTCCGCTTTGCCGCCGACACGCACTGCATCGGCATCTACTTCGACATGTTCTGGTATCACTGGGCAAATCAAGGTCCACACTACTACGCGGTCGCCCATCTCGCGTGGAATCCGCACACCGATGTGCAGGCGCTAATGAATGATTACTACCAACGCACCTACGGCCCCGCCGCCGCTGATTTGAAAGCCTACTGGGAACTGCTGGAACGCACGCGCATGGAATTCGTGACGGCAAAACCCAGCCGAATGCGCGTCTTCGACCTTCCCGAGAAATACACGCCCGCATTGCTGGCCAAAGCGCAGTCCCATCTCGACGCCGCCGCCACGAAGCTGGCCTCAGCGGATGAAAAGTATCGCCGCCGGCTGCACTTCACGCGCTGTGGATTCGAGTTCACCAAGCTCGTCGTCAGTACCAGGGCGGCGATGCAGAAGTTCGAAGCCAGCAAAGGCAAAGACGCCGAAGCCAAGGCCCAAGTGCTCGCCAACTGGGCGCGAGTCGAGGTCATGGAAAAGGAGTATCCCGCCTTCGCCATCAACTGGCGCTCAGTCTTTGCCGTCAGCACCCCAGCCGGACGCAACAAACGCACCGAAGGCCTGCACCCCGATGCCCCACTTTCACCTAGCACGCTCAAGGAGATGAAGTCGACGGACTTGGAGTAGCCAAGAAAGCTTGAGATGTGACTCAGAAGCCGATCACATAATACCGCTGCTGAGAAACCATCTCGGCTTCTGGAATGGTGATCCAGCGTTCGATGTAGCGCTCGCCCCAACTATCGCTGAAGGCGATTTCGTTGGTGTTTTTGTTGTAACCGATGATGAGCACGACATGGCCGGTCGTCTTGTCTTTGGGCAGTTTATTGCTGGTAGATTCTGCGGTGACTTTGGACTTCCATTCGGCCCAGTCGGTCACGTCCTTGCGCTCTTTCGTGCGCTTGTTGGCGGTGTCATTGAAGCCGTCGGTGCTATACAGTGTCCACATCAGAGGCACTCCTTTATCGATGTATTTGGCGATCTCTTTGATCTTCATTTCCCCCTGCCATGAATCAAACGATCGGCGCTTGCTGCGGATCTGGTCAGCCATGCCATCGAGCAACATCTCGACACTGGTGCCGCCACCGAAACCGGACTGCCCGGCATTGGCCAAAATGTACATGTCTGCCGGGATGCCGAGGTAGCGCATGGCGCGCTCAGCGGTCGCAGGCACGCAATATCCTTTGGGACCCTGATCGACCATGGGGATGTCTGTCACCACGACATCGCCATTTTCACGTTTCTCGAGATTTGCCAGCGCACGCTCGCGGATCACCTTATCCACGGTGCCATCGACTTTGCCGCCAGCATCTGCAAAGGCGCTGGTGACGATCTGCACGCCGACGTACTCGCCTTCAGCCTCGGCGAGCAAGATGGAGTGCCCGCGCCAGTCCCAACGCTGCATATTCATGCGCCCGGCCTTTTCACCAAAGCGCTCCTTGAGTGGCGCACCGAGTTTTTTGGTCAACGCAGCCGAAATGGCCTCCAAATCCTTGTCCATGGCCTTTTTCACGATCTCGGCTGCCTTGGCAGGAGGTGTGTCCTTGTCGAAGTGCATCTCACCACCGCCTTTGGAGCTGAAAAGGTCGCCCTTGTTGGCGAAGACGAGCGAAAAGTTGGTCACCTTGTCATTCTCAGCATACATGGCCACGGAGAATGGATGGGCACCGAACATGAGGTAGTCTTCCTTGGTGTAGGACCGGTAGCTGCTGCCAGTTTTGGTCTTTGACTCCGGACGAATGTCTAATTTTTCTGCTATTTCAGTCGCGGAAGAGGTCCATAACATATCCTCGCTAAAGAGCTTCTGTCCCACAGCTTCGTTCACATCTTCAGGTGAGAGTTTGTCATTCGGGCCGGGCTTGTATTTAAAGTTAGCCGCAGTCGAAGCCGCGCTGGGGGTCGCGGCGGCTGTTTTCAAATACTGCTGATCCGCAGCTGAGAGCGTAGCGATCCCCAAGGTGAAGCGCTGACCATTGGCCATCTCGATGATCACATTTGGTCCGCTGACACTCACTAGCTTTGCCTGAATGGCCTTCCCCTGTGCGTTGGTGAAGGTTCGCATTTCTGCGGCTTGACCGAGCAATGCGGCGGCAGAGTAACAAAAAAACAGTGTGGCGGTGATCGTCTTTTTCATAGCGACCGAGTTTTAATTCAAGTGGAGGCATTTGGGAAGACTGAATTCATGGATGAAACTTTCCCCCTCGATGTCTGTTATAGCCCGGCCATGCAACGCACCCTCACTTTTGTCATCCTTGCTTCGATTGCCGCAGCCCAGCAGCCAGACCTCTTCAAACAATGGGATCGCAACAGCGACGGCAAGCTCAGCCGTGAGGAATTGCCCGCAGGTGCGAAGAAGAACTTCGATCAAGCCGATGCAGACAAAGATGGCTCCATCTCGCTCAAGGAGCATCTGGCCTATGCCAATCGCAACGGCAAGGCACCGCGTGCTTCAATGCCAGAGAACATTGAGGCCAAGCTCGACCTGCCTTACGCCGCCAACGAGAATCCACGTCAGCGCCTTGATCTCTATCTGCCACAGAAGCGCCAGAGTGATAAACCACTGCCCGTGATTGTCTTCATCCATGGCGGCGGTTGGAGGAATGGTGACAAGGCCAGTGGTATTGGCAGCATTGGTCGCTATGTCGCCAGTGGCCAGTATGCAGGCGTTTCTGTCGGATACCGACTCACCGCAGAAGCACAATGGCCTGCCCAGATTCATGATTGCAAGGCTGCCATCCGCTGGATCAAAGCGCATGCCAAGGAGCATGGTCTGGATGCCTCAAAAATCGCCGTATGGGGCACTTCTGCTGGTGGACATCTTGTTTCATTCCTCGGCACGAGTGGTGATGTGAAATCGCTTGAAGGCATTGTAGGTCAGCACACGGATCAGGACAGTAAGGTCACCTGCGTCATCAATTTCTTCGGGCCAGAGAATTTTCTCACCATGGTGCGCCAGGAGAGCACGATCGATCGCAAAACGAGTGACTATCCAGAGGCGCTGCTTCTGGGTGGCCGCGTGCAAGACAAAGAAGAAGCTGCCAAAGAGGCGTCTCCGATCACGCACGTCTCCACAGGGGATGCGCCCTTCCTGACAGCGCACGGCACCAAGGACCCACTGGTACCGTATGCTCAAGGTGAGGAAATTGACGCCGCATTGAAAAAAGTGGGCGTCGAGTCCCTTCTCATCACGATGACCAATGGTGGCCACGGCTTCCGCAGCGCGGAACTCGATCAACGCGTGAGCCAATTCCTTGATAAACATCTGCGTGGCATTCCAGCGGATATTTCCACGACCGCCATTGAGGTTGAAGCAAGGAAGTGAAACATGATTGACTCATGGCTCGCCGCCGCGCACTGAGCAGGCGCGATGGTTGATGAACGCACCCAACTCGAAAAACAGCACCTCTGGCACCCCTTCACGCCGATGGCGGATTGGTGTGATGACGCGCATGAGCCGCTGATGCTGGTCAGTGGTGAGGGGTGCACGTTGCGAGATCAGCACGGGCGCGAATATCTGGATGGCAATGCCTCGATCTGGACCAACGTGCACGGGCATCACCATCCAGTGATCGATGCAGCAATCACGGAGCAACTCGGCAAGGTGGCGCACACGTCGTTTCTTGGTTTCACGCATGAGCCTGCTATTCGATTGGCGAAGGAACTGGTGGAGCTGATGCCGGGGAGCGAGTTGCAGCGCGTGTTTTACTCTGACAATGGATCGACTGCTATTGAGGTGGCGGTGCGGATGGCTTTGCAGTTCTGGCAGCAGAATGGGCAACCTCAGCGTGACACGTTGGTGGCTTTTGATCGGGCGTATCATGGCGACACGCTCGGCGCAGCAAGTCTCGGCGGCATAGCGCAGTTCAAAGGCAATGACCTCGGCTACCGAGTGTTGCGCGTGACCAATCTGGATGAACTGAGCCTTCTAGACTCCGCGCGCGTCGCCGCAGTGATCATCGAGCCACTGATTCAAGGCGTGGCAAGGATGCGACTTTGGCCGCAAGGCATGTTGTGTGAGTTGGATGCGTGGTGTGAGCGCGAGGATGTGTTCTTGATCCTCGACGAGGTGATGACGGGTTTTGGGCGCACAGGGAAAATCTTCGCGTGTGAGCATGAAGGCGTGGTGCCGGATTTTCTGTGCCTGGCAAAAGGCCTGACTGGCGGTTACATGCCACTGGCAGCGACTTTGACGACGAATGCTGTGTTTGAAGGCTTTCTGGGCCCGCAGCGCACCTTTTTCTATGGCCATAGCTACACCGCCAACCAACTCGGCTGCGCGGCCGCTCTCGCGAGTTTACGCATTTTTCGTGAAGAGGCCGTGTTGGAGCGTATGCAGCCAAAAATCGCCAGGTTTGCCGAATTGTTGGCTGAATTGAGAACGCACGAGAAAATTTCAGAAGTCCGTCAACTCGGCCTCATTGCCGGCATTGACGTGATTGGCCCCGAGGGCACCGGCGCACGTGTTTGCATGGCGGCGCGTGCGCATGGGCTGCTGACGAGGCCTATATTGAACACCGTCGTGCTCATGCCTGCTCTGTGCATTAGCGAAGCTGAACTGCAACGCATGGTGGACGCAGTGCGGCTGTCTGTGTAATCATGGCAGCATGAACCCATCCCCCATCTCACGTCGTGATTGTTTTGGCACTCTGGCAAGCGTTAGCGCCATCGCGTTGATGCTGCGGACACAGATTGAGGCGGCCGATGTGCTGACGGGGAAGGTTAGGCACTCGGTGTGCCGGTGGTGCTATAAGGACATACCGCTGGAGACGCTCTGTGCTGCGGCAAAGGAGATTGGTCTGGAGTCGATTGAGTTGCTTGATCCGGCGGATTTTGCGACGGTGACGAAGCATGGTTTGCATTGTGCCATGGTGAGCTATCCGACCATCGAAGGACCAGACGGTGTGAAAATCGGGCCGATTCCCAAAGGGTTTAACCGCTTGGAGCATCATGATCTGCTGGTGCAGGCCTATGAACCACTGCTGAAGACCTCGGCGGAGGCTGGATTCAAACAGGTGATTTGTTTCAGCGGCAATCGTGATGGAATGAGCGATGAGCAAGGCTTGGAGAATTGCGCCAAGGGCATCCAGCGCTTGCTGCCGCTGTGTGAAAAGCTCGGCGTGACGCTGGTGATGGAACTACTGAACAGCAAAGTGAATCACCCTGACTACATGTGTGATCACAGCGCGTGGGGCGTGGCCTTGTGCAAGAAATTGGGCTCGCCGCACTTCAAGCTGCTCTACGACATCTATCACATGCAGATCATGGAAGGGGATGTGATCGCGACGATTCGCCGTGATCATGAGTTCTTCGCGCATTACCACACGGGCGGCGTTCCGGGACGTGCGGAGATTGATGAAACGCAGGAGCTGAATTACCCGGCCATTATCAAGGCTATCCAAGAGACGGGCTACAAAGGTCATTTGGGCCAGGAATTCATTCCCAAGAGACCGGACAAGATGGCGTCACTGAAGCAGGGCGTGCAGATTTGCACGGTGGCGTGAGGTTTCACTCGCTCACTTCAAAATAGTCATCCTCAGCGATGTCTGGAATGCCGACGACGAGAACGCGCATCTTGCCGCGTGCTCCATGGACGACTCCGGGCGGGATGTGGACGAGTGAGCCTTTGCTGACGGTTTGCTCTACTCCGTTGAGCATCACGCTACCAGCACCTTCGAGGACATAGTAGAGCTCGGTTGAGCGCTTGTGGTAGTGAAGCTTGGCTCCGTCGATGTCCACCGCGTGTGCCCAGGCTGCTGGACTCAGTGCGGTGTCTTCACGGCTGATGAGTCGGTCACGCCAGCCACAGGTGCTACGCTCACGCGGCGTGTGGCCTTCATGGCGGATGAGGAGCGGGCCGGTGCTCATGTGACGGTGCGTTTAGAAGTCGAGATAAATCTCGGCGCGGCGGTTGCGGGAGCGGGCAGCAGGGTCGTCGGTGCCGTCAGATTTTTGATTGGGGCTGAGCGGCTGGGCTTTGCCGAGGCCAGTGGTCTCAACTTGGGTTTTTGGCACACCGAGTAAGACGAGCTGTTGTTTGACGGACTCGGCGCGGCCTTGGGAGAGTCGAATGTTATAGGTGTCGTCACCGAGGGCGTCGGTGTGGCCTGCAATGCGGAGTTTTTTATCCGGATCGGCCTTGAGCATGCTGGCGACGACCTCAAGCTGCTTCATGGCACGAGGATGAAGCTCGGCGCGATCGTATTCAAAGTAGAGCGCGAGAGATTCGCCGCCTTTGGGGTTCTTCACGATCGGCGTGTATGGAATGCCAAGCTTGCTGGCACTCTCGGCAAAGGAGCCGAGGATGTCCGAGAGATTGAGGCCAACAACTTTCCACGGATTGGAGATGCCATCACGTTTGAGCTCAAGTCCGAACTCGGTGGTGGTTTTGAGTGTCTCCGACTCGACTTGAGCGATGACCCAGGAGACTTCAGGGTTGGCGACGGTGACGATGAGCGGCTTGCTTGGCTTAAGCGCGTATTGGCCTTCCTCAAAGACGATGCACAGGCCTACAAGGCGCTCGACGGGAACTTTTTTGTCGTCCACCAGCCGTCGTGCGGCTGTGAAATCATGCTTTAGAAGCAAGCGCACGAAGTCGCTGGCAAAGCTGAGTGCGTCTGGGCCTTCAGAGACGGAGAAGAGCGATTTCATAGGTGCTGTGGCAGCCGCAGGCACAGTAGATGCCGGTGAAGGTGTGGAGATGGGCTTTGTAGCACCGGGAGCCATGGCGACAGCGGGCGCGGGAGCGGCACTGGCTGGCAAGGCGGCGAGCGCGGCGCTGGCTTCTTTCGGCAGGACGATTTTGGCAATCTTCCAACCCATGCGTTCATCACGCTCGAGGTCGAGTTGGAGACGCGGCATGCCATCGAGGCCAGGCTTGGTAAGAGGAATGGAGATACGCGTGTAATTTTCCACGAGGCCGAGGATTTCGACCTGATCTTCAGTGCCTGGCTTGAATCCAAGTTCTTGAATCTTCTGGAATAACATGGCGGCGCTATCGGCCTGGGTGGGGTCGGCCGTTGCTGCGAGCTTGCCAGCACTTTTGAAATCACCCGCTGCAAGGCTGCGCGCCATTTGCTTGCCGAGATCCAGTGGACGCGCAAAACCAAAGGCCGCGGGTGCGCTTGCCGATGCTGTCGGAGTCGCGCCAGCCATCGCTGGGGTTGCCGTTGGGGTAGGCGTGGCGGCTAGAGTTGTTTTGGCTGCGGATAGCGAAGTTGCTTGGCCAGAAGCCGGATCGCTCACTGCAGATTGTTCAGCGGCAGATGGGGCGGCTTCAGCGATCATTTTTTTCCGTGTGAAGAGGAAGAAAATGGCCGCACTAATGCCTAGTGCGGCAACGATGATGAGAATGGGCACATAACTACCGCCGAAACGGGTGCGGAGGGAAGTGTCGTGAGTGGAGGCCGAGGACGGCCGCGCGCAAGGCGTGATCACCGAAGTGCTCGGCGCCGCGGGCGAGAAGGAC
>JANOBP010000028.1:0-7230 GCA_031411715.1 Verrucomicrobiaceae bacterium
CTGCGCCGCAGGAAGGCAGCAACATCGAAAGCCGCCAAGGTCAGCGCATGAATCCGGCACCAACGGAAACCGCCCGCCCCAGCGTCATCCGTTGAGTCGAATCTTGACTCTTTGCTGTGGCGTCAATTCCATTTTCTCTAGGCCGTGTTTGAAAACCTGTCGATTGGCAAAACGGCAGTGGTTGAGTAGAGGCGAAGTCGATGAAAACACAACGCTTTACATGGTGGGGGGCGCTCCAAGAGCGGCGCAAAAAAATGGTCCCCTGAAGCTGTGGTCTAGACCTCCAGCAGGATTGGACAGCGGGCATGATGCACTGTTCTTCCGGCTGAGAAATGCAGGGCCTTGGCCTGACCTGCCTGATGGCTTCGGTCCCAGGCGCACGATCTATGGCTGGCTCGGCAAGGTATCTGGGAGCGACTGCTGCGCCAATTGGCGGGCCGCTCCACAAACAGGATCCGACTGGTCGATGGCACGCGTGTGGTGGTGCACCAATGCGTCACCAATCCCTCCAGAGGAGCTTAGAAGCTGGCGAGGCTTACGAGGGCAAATACGACATCCCGTTGCTCGATGGGTAACAGGCGGTCGGCTGATGAAACGCCAACCCAGGGCCAACCCCTCGAAGAAGTTGAGGTTTTATTTCAGTGATTGAAGTCTCCCATTTAGCATCGCATGTAACACTGCCTGAAACGTATGGTGTTCCGCCAAAAGCGCATCCAGACCATCTGTCAACGAGGCATCTGTTGGTGTACATCTCCCTACTTGGATTTATCCCGTATCGCTTGATGCAGGGCCGCATGTTCCGGCCCGGCCGCCTTCTCCGCTTGATCTTGGAGCATTTCCAGTTCCTTGGTTTTTGCGGGAAGTTGTTCAAACGTCTTCAGATCGGTGCCGAGCTTCTTTTCGACGGCGGGTGGCTCTGGTTTCATGCGTTCAATCCTCCACGCCGAAGCCGACTTTGATGGTTACCTGCCAATGCTGCACCCTGCCCTTGTTGATGCTGCCGCGCGTTTCGATCACTTGGAACCAACAGAGGTTCTTGACGGTTTTGTGCGCGCGTTTGATGGCCTTTTCAATGGCGTCGTCAATGGACGTGGTCGAAGTGCCAGTGAGTTCGAGAAGTTTATAAACGAGGTCTTGCATAGTAGGAGCTGTTCGATGTTTGCACTGCCCGTTAATTGCAGCAGGACGAAGTTCCTCTGATGGCTTTTTCAACCGCCTCACGCGTTTCGCCGGTGCGCTTCTGGATGCGTCCGACCAGTTCCTCCTGCTTACCTTCGATGTATTGCAGATCGTCGTCCGTGAGCTTGGCCCACTTCTGCTTCAAGTTGCCTTTAATGATGTTCCAGTCGCCTTTGATTTCGAGTGTTGTCATGATGATGTCGGTTGGATGTTGGTGTTTATGCGAACGGCGTTTTCGCTAATTCGCAGGCATTCACGTTGTGCTAGTGGGAAACCAATTGCGATGGGGTCTAACCCGACCCGCGCTTGACCCAATCCTCACTCGAGGTCTGGATGGTGATGATCTGTGTGCAATAAACAGGTCGCCAGCGGATGTAGCCGCAGGTCTTGCAAACACACTTGGTGAATTCACCTTACTTGGCTCACGCAATGGGGTCACTTGGCAAGCTAGGCAGTTTCAATCTGGATGAGTTTGAAAGTGAAGCGCGAGATGGTGCCATTGGGGTGAAGACCCCATAGTGCCGATAATTTCTCCACAGCTAGGATCGTGCCGCTGCGGAGAATCATCCTCCTGAAACAACCAACCAAAATAAATCTATGAAAACCAACATGGGCCTGTGGCTTGACCAGCGAAGGGCGGTGATCGTCCCGCATGGCGGAGCAGGCGAAGAAGTCCAAGAAATCCTCTCTAACGCACATCGGCAACCCGGCCACATCGATGGAAAACACGCCACCGAGCCTCATGAAGCCCTGCTGACTGCAGCGGATGATGTGAACGAGCGGAAGCACACCGCGCAGCTCAAGCACTACTATGCTGAAATCATAGCCTGCTTGGCTAATGCACGGGCGGTCTTGATCATGGGGCCGGGTGAAGCCAAAGGTCATTTGCGCACACAGCTTGAAGAAGCCATACCCAACGACTGCACCGTGGTGGTTGAAACTGCTGACAAAATGACCAACCGGCAGATCGTGGCCCGCGTGCGTGAGCACTTCCAGCGGCAGAGTCCCGTCATCGCATTGTGATAAGATTTCCGACCGCGCAGCAAACGGGGTGAACACCCCATGGTTTCGGTGATGCAATGCGCCCATCATGTCGCTGCAACCAACCTCAACACTCTTACATCCATGAACCTCATCGTCATCCTGCTCATTCTTCTTCTCCTTGGAGGTGGTGGTTACGGCTTCCGCTCCGGTAACCATTATCTGGGAGGCGGGGCCAGCCTCATCGTCATCGTTCTTGTCGTCCTGCTCGCCACTGGACGGATTTAATCAACAAAGACCTTCATGAAAATTACCACATCCTTCTTTCTTCTATCACTCGTCCTCAGCGTAGCCATGACCTCCTGCGTTGATCCGGGTGGCTTTGTTGGCGGCGGCTTCGGCAGCAGCTACGGTAACGGCAGCGGCTTTAACACCTACAGGACATTGCCACGCAACTACAGTGGAAGCGCCTATCTATACAACGATCAATACTACTCCGGCGGCCAGTATCAAACTGGCAGGTACAACAACCAAGGGCGCAACTATGACAGCCGATACTTTCACAATGGTCGGTACTACTACGGCGGCAGCCACGCGCATTATCAAGGCGACGGCCACAACCATGGAAACGCTGCACCACAGCAGCAAGGTGGCTACAGATCATACATGCAGGCGCGGCGTTGATGTCACACGCTGAGCCGTGTCTAAAAATCCTCAACATCCATACCTAAAGCCACTGCTCCACATCGTGCAAAGCTGGGGCTGGCCGAGAAGCACTGACCATTGATGGTGGGATGTCAAAAACGAGCTTCGCCGAAGCTATATCCCGAGCTGAACCACATCATAAAACCATCTCAAACAACGCTACCTAATCTCGCGACGCGGCATGAGGATTTGGCATGGTGAATCTTAGCTGGATTTTTCTTCTTATCCCCTTCCCTTTTTTTATCCATTTTCAGCCGAGAGAAGTCGTGAAGCATCGCTCTCAGTGTGATCCTCCACACCTCTCGAAAAGTTCACTTTCCCTATGCAGAGTAACTTTTCGGATGGAGCCAGCAGTCGGGGTCGAACCGACGACCTGCGGTTTACAAAACCGCTGCTCTACCACTGAGCTATGCAGGCGAATCCGTGAGGAGGTAGACCATAAGCATCTTGCTTGATTCAGCAACAGGATTGTGATGCGAGGAATCGCTCACTTGAAAAATAGCCATGATATGGGCTGAATTGGAGCCGCCTTGGGGCGGCTACAAAAAACTAATCAGTGTGTGAAGGCTGGCAATTTGACGATTTTCCCGCCCGCCATGGCCGATTCATGAGCACAAAGGCCCACACAGGTCCAGTTGGCGGACTGGGCTGCATTTGGGAAGGGAGCGCGCTTTTCGGCCAAGGCAGTGGCAAATTCATGCGCAAGGTGCGGATGACTGCCGCCATGCCCAGCCCCTTGTGTGAAGCTAAGGTGGGTCTTCTTGCCCAAATCATACACGCCTTGTGTCGTGAAAGGCTGGATGGCTTTTGGCAGCCGTTTGGCATAATCCGGTGCCTTCACGGCAGATGGGATCTTTGGCTCAGGCAATTTGGCCGTGTGCATCACCAGTGGCTCATGTTCGACGAGCGGCCATTCGATGGAGGCCTTGGAGCCATAGACGTCGATGCTTTCACGATACTGCCGCGCTGTATCAAACAGGCTGCGGATGATGCGCGCGGACACGTCGCTGTCCTTAAACTTGATGTGTGCTGTCTCGACGGCAAACGGGGAGCCATATTTGACCGCCAACTCTTTACGCACGGTGCCGGAACCAAAACAGCTCACATACTCCGCCGATTTTCCGATCATTCCAGCCACAGGCCCCACACAATGCGTGGCATACCACATCGGTGGCAGCCCTGGCCAGTAATTCGGCCAGCCATCCATGTCCTGCTGATGGGAGGCCTGCACGAATTGCAACCTTCCCAACTTGCCCTTGGTGAGTTGCTCCTTCATGAACAAATACTCCCGCGCATACACCACGGTCTCCATCATCATGTAGCTCAGACCGGTCTTTTTGACCAAATCGCAGATCTTCTTGCAGTCCTCGATGCTGGTGGCCATCGGCACGGTGCAGGCCACGTGCTTTCCAGCTTTGAGAGCTGCGATGCTCATCCAGCCGTGATCAGGGATGGGGGAATTGATGTGCACCGCATCGATTTTCGGATCCTTGAGCATCTCCTTAAAGTCTGTGTAGCGCGTGGTGATCTCAAAGGCATCACCGATGGCATTGAGTTTCTTTTCATCGCGCTGGCAGATCGCGTAGCAAGTCGTCAGCGGATGGCGTTGCCAAATAGGGATGAACTCTGCCCCGAATCCGAGGCCAACGACGGCGATGTTGATTTTCTTTTGTGACATGGTGTTTATTAATTGCCAAATACCGACCCATTTGGGAAGGACATTCTTTGGGTGGAATCGGACGCGCTGATGTTGAAGCTTTCACCTTGATGGTTGAAGGATCGGAAATGCTCACCGTCGACTTTGACTACCACCTGCCACCTGAACTAATCGCCAGCGAACCACTAGCTGACCGCGCCGCCTCGCGCATGCTGGTCCTACACCGTGCCTCCGGCACCATTGAGCATCGCAGCTTTCGTGAAATCGGCCAATTCATCACTGCAGACGATTTACTCGTGCTCAATGACACCCGTGTCGTCCCAGCCCGTTACTTCACCGACAAAGGTCACGAGATCCTACGACTTCAATCCCTTACTCCCACCCGATGGCGTTGCATGGTCCGCCCTGGCCGGAAATTCCGCCTCGGTGACGAAACTCACATCGGCGACGCCACTGGTCGTGTGATCGACATTTTGGACGAAAACGGAGATCGCATCATCGAATGGGATCGCATCGTTGATGAGGCCACACATGGCCATCTCGCCCTCCCACATTACATGGGCCGGGACGACCGTCCTGCCGACCGCGAGCGCTATCAGACTGTCTTTGCCACTCACGCTGGCTCCATCGCCGCTCCGACCGCTGGCTTGCACTTCACGCCGGAAATCCTTACTCCCCTGCCCCACGCCTTTGTCACTCTGCACGTCGGCGTTGGCACCTTCCAACCCGTTCGGGCGGAAAACATCGCTGACCATGTCATGCACCGCGAGGAATATGAAATCTCCGCCGCGACGGTAACCAAAATATCGTCAGCTCGCCGCATCATCCCAGTCGGCACCACCGCCATGCGCACGCTAGAGTCCGTCGCGCGAGATCACGGCCAAATTCAGGCCGCCACAGGTAGCACAGACATCTTCATCCACCCAGGCTTCCAGTTCCGCGTCGCCGACGCGCTACTCACCAATTTCCACCTGCCCAAATCCACCCTCATCATGCTGGTGAGCGCCTTCGCTGGCCGCGACCTCACGCTTCATGCCTACGCCGAGGCCATCCGCGAAAAATACCGCTTCTTCAGCTACGGCGACTGCATGCTGATCCTGTGATCCAACTCAGTTTCCCTGAGACTTCCACCACGCCTCAATCGCAGGAATATCCAACATTCGAAACCGCCGGCTGATCCTTTGCTCCAGGGCAATCTGCGCGTGCTTCGCCACCTCCAGCGACGGATCCTCCTGGATCGCCTTGATCAATTTGGCGTTTGTTTCCGCAGCATCCACACCGCGTAGCAGAGCGGCCACTCGCACGCGCACTTCCACGGGCTGCTTAACATCTTCCAACAGCTTAAAAAGAGTAGCAGCCTTGAGATCCGCCTCATTGCGAAAGCCCTCATCTTTAAACATCTCAGCCACCGGCAACCTATAACCAGGGTCTTCACGTTGCAGAGTCTGGATTGCCCGTACCGCTCTCAAATACTCAGCCTGTACTGCATCATACAAATGCGCAGACTCCGGATCACGCAGGTAGGACACCAGCGTCTCCAATGGCTTACGCATTCCAGTGGCGATGACCTCATCTGCATAGGCCGTCAGGCGATTACGCTCCTTGAGTTGGATGAACTCTTTCTGCGTCGGCGAAATTTGCAGCACAACCTCCGCCGTCTGACCGACTCCAGGTTGGCCACCTTCCTGCCGCACAGGCACAAAGTTGGGAGCCTGCGCATTCTTGAGGTTCCCCGCCAGACGCTCCAGCGACTCACGCACCTCCTTTTGATTCAGCAATTGCTCTCGCCTCCAGGTATCCACCTGTTGCTGGAGCGCCACGATCTGTCCATCCAGCTTTGCCAGTCGTTCCGCATCGGTTCCGCTCATGGCCGCCACTGGCTGCCCACTGGCACCTTGGCCAAGTGCGCTCCTTTTCTCCTCCAGCGATTTGACCCACAAAACCAGGCCAACACCCAAGCCAAACGTCATCAGCATCGATGCGACAAACAACTGCCAACTCAGCTCCGCACGCCGCTTATTCAGCGGATGCGGAGACTCATCCCCTCCGATGTCCCTCACCGCACTCTTGGTCGAATGCTGATCATCACGCACCACATCCATTGTTGATGACTCCAGTTCTTTAGCAGCAGCTTTTGATGCTGGAACCTTGTTACTTGTTGAGGTTTTAGATTTTTTAGAGAGCGCTGCCATGGAGTGTATCAATAAACGTAAGTCAGAGAGCAATCTGCCCCGCACTCTCAATCAAGGCCAGCAATTGTTTCCCAACCTACTCGAGCCCCTTCCTCAGCTCCATCACCGTCCCGACAATGTGCTCCTCCGCCTTCTCGCTCCAGCGAGTCGGGTGCGTGCCATAAATCATCGCACCACCACCCTCATAGCCACCTTCTTGCCAGATTCGCAGGCTTGGGATGTAAGCCATCACATCATTCGTATAGCCACTCACCCACACCATCGGGTCTTTGATATCGCGCTTCAGCCGCAACGAATAATCCACCACCACCTCTCCTCCAAGAGTCACCCAGGTGAGTTCGCTGCCAATCCTCAGCACTTGCACAGGATAGGGATACGTCACCGAAAGCGCCCCCTCCTCCGCGATGCGCTGCAGCACACGCGTGGCATGCGTCGCATTCCACTTATCGGTGGATTTTTGCTCTTCTTGAAGCTGCTCCACTGTCGGCAGCTTATCATAAGCCAGCGGGATCTCGC
>JANOBP010000029.1:0-10142 GCA_031411715.1 Verrucomicrobiaceae bacterium
GTGCTGGGCAAGATGCACGGCGAAAACCGCATCATCGTGCCGCTGAGTGAGGTCTCGCCGGATTTTGTGAAGGCGCTGCTGGCACGTGAGGACTCGCGCTTTTATCAGCATGGCGGCATTGACTACTATGGAGTGGTGCGCGCGGCGGTGCGTAACATCAAGGACGGTCGCATCGTGCAGGGGGCGAGCACGCTGACCATGCAGTTGGCTCGCAACAGCTTCCCCGACCTAGACGACCGCAGCATTCACCGCAAGCTCATCGAGATGATGCTGGCACGGCGGATTGAGAAGGCCTGCACGAAGGAGCAGATCATCGAGCATTACGTGAACCGCATTTTCTTTGGCACCGGGCTGTATGGCATCCAGCGCGCGAGTCAGGTGTATTTTGGCAAGCATGCTAGCAAGCTCACCCTCAGTGAAGGTGCACTCATCGCGGGCATCATCCGCAGTCCGGTGCGCTTCTCGCCATTCAAGAAATTCGAGAGCGCACTCAAGGAGCGTGATGATGTGCTCAAGCGCATGGTGCTGACCAAAGTGATCACGCCAGAGGAGGAACTGGCGGCACGCTATGAAGACATCGCGCCTCATGCACAGCCGGTATTCCAAAGTCAGGGCGGTTATGCTTTGGACATGGTGCGCTCGGAGTTGGATGAGATCCTGGAGACGCATGACATTCACGATGGCGGCCTTCAGGTCTTCACCACGCTCAATAAAGACCTACAAATCGCCGCTGAGGCAGCAGTGGAGCAACGACTGAGTGCCGTGGAGAAACTGAAATCCTACAAGCACCCCAAGAAAGCCGAGATCGATGCCTCATGGGATGGCACGCAGGAACTGGCATCCACGCCTTACCTTCAAGCAGCGCTCACGGTGATCGATAATGAATCCGGCGGTATCCTGGCCCTCATCGGTGGCCGTGAGTATCGCCACAGCAAATACAACCGTGCGATTCAAGGTGAGCGTCAAATCGGCTCGACGGTGAAACCCTTTGTGTATGCGGCTGGAGTTGCCGCCGGCTTCCTGCCCGGCACCTTGATTGACGACTCGCCCATTCAGCCCGGTGAAATCGCGGGCGCCGAGCCGGGCTGGAGCCCACAGAACTCCGATGGCAAATTCCTGGGCCTCAAAACACTCACCGACGGCATCGTGCTCAGCCGCAACACCATGACCACACGTCTCGGCAACTACACGGGTCTCGACCGTGTGCTCAGACTGCTGCGCGATGCCGGATTCAACATCCCCAAGACACCCACACCCCAGGTCTTCATCGGCAACATCGGCGGCACGGTGCGGCAACTCACCGGTGCCATCAGCATTTTCCCCAATCACGGCGTCAGGCAAAAAAACTTCCTCATCGACCGCATCATCGACAAAGGCGGCAACGTGCTCTTTCAAAATGGCACCCAGGAACTCGCGCAGGTTGTGAATCCTGGCGTGGCACACCTGATGCAGCAAATACTCGCTCAGGTCATGCAGCGGGGCACCGCAGCCGCCGTGCGCACCGAGCATGGTTTCAAAGAACCCGGTGGCGGCAAAACTGGCACCACCAACGACTACAAAGATGCGTGGTTCGCTGGTTACACGGACCGCTTGAGCTGCGGCGTTTGGGTCGGACTCGATAAGCCTCAGACCATCATTGATGAAGGATACGGCGGCCGCCTTTCGCTGCCGATTTGGGCGGATGTGATGAAGCAGGCCGTCAAACTCGGCTACAAAACCAGCGTTCCCAAGGTCGGCTTGCCGCTCTCTCGCGTATCTCTCTGCCGCATCTCCAGCCAACTGGCCACGGATGGCTGTCACCACGCAGGGATGGCCTATGAAGACACGCTGCCCTTTGAGCTCGTGCCGCAGTCCTTTTGCCAGGAGCACCGAGGTGCATTGCCGCGCGCCGTCCCCGTGGCTCAGCCGACTCAGGAGGCTGCTGGCGGCGGCTTCTTCGGTAAAATTAAGCGCTGGTTCCAGTAAGCTGAGCACCTTGTCATGAAATCACTCCTCAAACATGTCTGTTTTTACGGCGCGCTTTATTTTGCTTGGCAGTGGCTTTTTCCATCGCCTCTCGACGGCCTCAAGCAACTCAGCAGTGAAGCCGTGGACGGACTCAGCAACATCGTGAAGCCTCGAGATGTGGATTTTGTCGCCCAATACAATGTGCGTGTGAAAAAATTTACCGTCACCTCGCAGCATGATCTCAGTATGCGCTCGGATCTTGAAAGCCTCAGTAGCTACATCCGCACTCCCAAGTCCATTACTCCGAGTGTGCTCGTGCATTATGATGGCAGCGAGCTTGGCAATGCTCAGGAGCAGGCCGCCTTCGAGGCCAGCGTGCGCGCCGTACTGCTGCCAGTGAATGCACGCATCCGCTTCGACTCCAAGAGGCCATGACCACATCGCAAACCGCTGCAGTTTGGGTGCGTAAGCCCCTGGCTTCAGCGTCACCGTGGCTGCGTGTGCTTTTCCACCGAGAGCCGGCACTCCGAACTCGCTCTCGAGTGAGGAGCCATCAATTGTCAGTGAACTGGCCTAGAGCGCGGAATTTTTGATAGCGTTGCTCAAGGAGTTCCGCCGTGGGTAGGGCGCGGAGGTCGGTGATGGCTTGGAGAATGGCCGTTTTAAAGGATGCGGCGGCGGCGGCGTGGTCGTTGTGGGCACCGCCGAGGGGCTCGGGGATGATGCCGTCAATGACTTTAAGCCCTGCAAGGTCTTGGGCGCTGAGTTTGAGCGCGGAAGCGGCCTCAGGGGCGTGCTCGCGGTGCTTCCAAAGGATGGCGGCGCAGCCTTCAGGACTGATGACGGAATAGTAGGCGTTCTCCATCATGAGCACGCGGTCGGCGATGCCGATGCCGAGTGCGCCACCGCTGCCGCCTTCGCCGATGACGACAGCGACGATGGGGGTGCGTAGGAGCATCATTTCACGCAGGTTGAAGGCGATGGCTTCGGCGATGTTACGCTCCTCAGCACCGATGCCGGGGAATGCTCCCGGGGTGTCGATCAGAGTCAGGATGGGTAGCTCGAATTTCTCAGCGAGGCGCATGACGCGCAGTGCTTTGCGGTAGCCTTCAGGGTGGGCACTGCCGAAGTTGCGCAGGAGGTTCTCTTTGGTGTCGCGTCCCTTTTGATGACCGATGATGGCCACGCGCTGTCCGCCAATGGTGGCAAAGCCGGCGGGCATGGCATTGTCGTCACCGATGTGGCGATCGCCGTGAAGTTCGACAAATTCATCACAGACATGCTTCACGTAGTCGAGCATGAAGGGACGGGCTATGTGACGGGAGATTTGCACGCGCTGCCAGGGATTGAGGTTAGCATGGGTGTCGCGCTGGAGTTTGTCGAGCTTGGCTTCGAGATCGTTTATCTGATTGGCGAGTTTGTCACTTGGCTTGGTTTCGAGCTTTTCTTTGGCTGCGGTGATTTCGTCGCGGAGCTTTTGAATGGGCTTTTCAAATTCGAGGATCTGTTTCATGGAGTGAAGAAGATGGGTGGGTGAAAATTAGCGCGTGAGAAAGAGCTTGGAGCCTTTGCGGATGAGGGAAAAGATTTCTTCGAGGTCTTGGTGGTTCAGGAAGATGCCGGTTTCAGGCGGTGGGGCAAGTGCGGGCGCTGCGGTGCCGGCGGGTGCTTCGGCGACTGCGGTGGCTTTGGGCACAGGCGGGAGACGGAAGGTGAGTCCCGGCTTGGTGGATGGGATCCACTTCTCGGCATCCATGTAGCGCGGGTCCGTGCTGGGGATGGCTTTTCCGTCGATCTGCGCGGTCTTGGTGCCGATCTCATATTCGGTGAGAATCTTGGTGCCAGGCGGGAGGACGATGTCTTGAGCGTTATAAAATTTAAATTCGAAATCCTTATCTCCGATCTTACGCCTGAGAGTGACCCTCTTCTTGGGGGCATTGATTTCGAGATTGAACTCGACTGGTGCGACGGTGAGGCGGTCTCCGGGCTGGAGTGTGGTGCTCATCATGGCGTTTAGGCGAATGATGAAGTCGATATTGGTGTGGTATTTCTCAGCGATCTTCCCGAGGTTATCTCCGGGCTGGACGATGTGTTGAGCTTTACCCGCAGTGTAGCTGGGGGAGAAGAGCTGGTCCATGTTGATCTCGCCGATGATACGGCGTGCCTCTGCGCAGGTGGCGGAGTCTGGAAACTGAACGAGGAGCTTATACAATGAGTCACGCCCTTCCGTGATGCCGCCGCCTTTGATCTGCTCAATGGCGGCCTCAAAGCGACGCGCTCCAGGATCGACTTTGGGGCGATCTTTGCCCTTCATGGCGGCGAGGTCCTTCTCCACGCGGTGCTCATGCAGCATGACGTTCTCAAAGATCCAATAGCCAGTCGCGATCACGCCAGCGAAGAGGCCAACGGTGATGAGGAAGATGAGGAGCTTGAACTGGGCCTTGGCCATCGGTAACGAATGACAAATGCTGATTTCAGCCGAGCAGGCCGCGGCGTTTGAAATCGAAGAGGTTGATGTTTTGTGACTTTTCGATCATCTCGACCGTGAATTTGAGGAGGCAGACTTCCCAGGTGTCATCGACGCCTTGGATGATCGCCCGCATGGGATTGCCATCGGCGCGCACGGCAGCCATGAGCTTGCCGGTGACTTCTTCGATCGACTCATGGACGATTTGCTCCTGAATGTCTGTTTTCTGGAACCTGAAGCCGTATTTGAGGATGGCCAGCTTGTGAATGTTCGCGCGGAGGAAGTCGCCGAAGGCCTCGACCTCGGGGCCAAAGCCTTCGAAGTCGAAGTCACTGTTGATCTCTGGCCGAAGGATCATGGGCTTTTCAGCCACGATACTGCCCTCGCGCACGCGGACGGAATTGACGCTGTCCATGAGCTCCGTGACGAGCTGAAACTCGAATTTGGTCGAGCCAAAGGTGTCGATCCGGCGATCCGGCTCATGGAGCACCAGTGTGTTCTCAAGAGCGTATTGGATGTCGTATTCGGTGGGCATGGGGGAAAGGGCGGCGGAGAATAGACCGGTGGGAGGGGAGGGCTAGTGTTTTTTCAAATGCGTATGGCGGAGTTAGGAATTCGGAATTCGGTTTGCGGAATGGAGCGCAGGGCTTATCGCGAAGGATGAAAGTTCCACCCCATTTACTCGATGAAGTTGTGACCTCGCTCGGCGAGGTGTTTGTGGGGAAGAGGTATGCGGACAAAGTGATCGAGTTCACTTTCAAAAGACACACCAAATGGGGCAGTCGGGACCGGCGCTTGTTTGCCGAGTCGATCTATGAATGCGTGCGCTGGTGGCGCTGGTATTGGTTCCTGGCAGGTTTACCGGACGCGGAGCACACCAAGCCGGAAGAAATCACCCCAGAGCGACTGTATCGCGTATGGGCGGCGTATTGGCTGGCCAATGGCCGTGAGTTGCCACGTGATGAGAATGCACCTGTGATCGAAGTGGAGGCAGTGCGGAAACGGATGTCGCAGGAGGTTTCTCCCGCCATCCGTGCGGCCATCCCAGACTGGATGGATCAACGCTGCGGCGCTGAACTCGGAAAAACCTGGCCTGTGCTGCGCACAGCCATGAATCAGCCAGCGGATGTGTTTCTTCGCGTGAACACACTCAAAGCCGACCGCCGCGCGGTGCGTGAAAAGATGGCTGAGGCTGGATTCGCTGCGGAAGCTGTCGAGGACGTGCCCAGCGCGCTGAGATTGGTCGTGCGGCAGAATGTTTTTGCCACGGCGGCCTTCAAAGAGGGACTGTTCGAGGTGCAGGACGCGGCATCGCAATTGATCGCGCCTTTTCTCGAAGTCGGGCCTGGCATGAAGGTCATTGACGCTTGTGCCGGCGGCGGGGGGAAGGCGCTGCACGCAGCAGCCATCATGCGCAACAAAGGCAAGATCCTGGCGCTCGACATTCATGCCTGGAAGCTGGCGGAGTTGCGGAAACGCGCCGCTCGCGCTGGTGTGGACATCATTGAGGCGCGTGAGATCGACGGCACCAAGACCATCAAGCGTCTGGCGGCCTTTGCCGACCGCGTGCTGCTGGACGTGCCCTGTAGCGGTCTCGGAGTGCTGCGGCGTAATCCTGATGCCAAGTGGAAACTCAGCGATGAGGAGATCAATCGCCTCACCACTCTTCAGAGTGAGATTTTAGAAAGCTACAGCCGCATGGTAAAGCCCGGCGGCAAGTTAGTCTATGCCACTTGCAGCATCCTACCCAGTGAGAACGAGCGCCAGGTGGAAGCCTTCCTACTCCGCCACGGCGGTGAGTGGCAACTCGAAGAAGAACTCCGCCGCACTCCCGCCACAGGCGGCTTTGACGGCTTCTATGCTGCCCGATTGATCAAGATCGAAGCCAAGCAGGAGCCTGTGCCAGAGACTGAAGCATTGCCGATGGCGGCGTGAGTTTGCCTGCTCATATGGCCTGGAGTCGGTTCCAATCTCAAGGCGATGCTTGAAGCGAGATGGAAGACAGCATGCTGTTGACAGTTGGTCGCGACTCTTTGTTTTTATCGGTGAATGTTGTTAGGACGGTCCACAGATGCTGGCCGCGAATAATGTAAATCGACTCCATACAGAGGACGTCTCCAAAGCGGTTAGCGGTGAAAGAAACGCGCTTGGCTGGAATTCCGGAGATGTTCAGGTCTTCTACTTTTTGAACCGGATTGGTCACGCCTTCGAGGCTGGAAATGGCTTTCATGGAGCCAGTGTAACTATCCTGTAGATTCAGGGCAAAGCCATCTACGTAATGGATAGACATCAAATTGATTTCGATGTCTGCGGTCTTGTGTCCATAGAATTGCACCGACTTGATAACTTGAGATCCTTTCAGAGAAGCCGGTATATTTGAATTGGATGCAAGAACATAAGGGCAGCGCAGGGATAGTCCTTCAAACTCCTGCTGCCCACCTGGAGAGAAGATGTTTCTTTCTGTCGTAGCGAGAGCGAAAGCGAGGCCGTTGGTGCCCATATCAAACTTGGTTCGCAGGCTCTCCGGTAACTGCTCATATGGAATGGTGCCAATCCCACCAGAGTGTATGAATGATATCTGCCTCTCTTCGGCCTTGCGGATTTTTGCGTCTTTCAGCACTCGGCCATCGGTGAGTTTGATTTCTGGGTAAACCTGATCGACTGCGGTGGCTCTGGCTTTATCCACAGCCTCTCGGGTGGATTTGACCAGATATTTGAAGTCGCCCTCGAACAGTCGGAACTTTTTCTCCAATTCATCCTTCTGTTGGAGGAGTGCAGGCTTTTTAGCAAAAGCCAACTTAGCCTTGGCTTGGAGTTCCTCGATTTTACCCCATTCAGCCTTTCGTTGCTGCATGAAGACCTGCGATTGCGCCAGCTGACCTTGTAATAAAGCAACATCAGTGCCGGCCTTGTCGACGTTTCGATAATATTGTACGCCAGAGTAAGCGCTGCCGATCACGGTGAGAAGGATGCTGAGCTTCCAAAAAGTGGACATGTGAATCGTTCGTTAAGGCTGTTTTTGTTGGAGGGATTTAAAATTCTCCACGTTGGGACGGTAAGTGGTGAGAGCCTGCTCCAAGGCCGCTACTTTGCTGCTGAGTGCGACAACCTCCAGAGACAGTGCAGTTGCTTCTTTCTCTGCAATTCCAATCTGCTGTTCCAGCGCCGACGCGGCATATGCGGACGGCTGCCCCAATGTTGCGAACTTGGCCTCATCCAACCGGGATTCTTCCTGGGCTTTAAGCAACTCTACCTCCAACTGTGCCTTCTCCTGAAACAGGCGCATGTGCTTCTCACAGGAGCTAAATGGTAGTATTAGAGTCGCGAAAAGTAGTGCAGGCCAATGCAGTTGATATTTCTCCATGGGGCAACGAACTAGCCGCCAGAAGGGGAGTTCGCAAGTTTTCCAGTGAGTTTATGAAACTCCAGCCTTGTGCATCACGCGCTATTTCTTCGCGGTATCGCCCTCTTTCGGGGCCTCAGGTGGGCGGCGGAAGTTGCCGCCGTTCTCGGTTGATTTGCCTCCAGCTCCAGGAATGCCGCCGGATTTTCCTCGGCGCTCTTGGGCGGCTTTCATAGCAGCTTCACGCTCCTCAGGATCTAGTACGCCGTTTTTATTGGCATCAAATTTTTGCATGAGAAAGGCCCGCACCTTCTCTCCGCCTTTGGCACTGCCGCTTTTACGTTCCTGAAAGGTCTTCATGGCGGCTGCACGCTCGTCGGGTTCCAATGTGCCATTTTTATTGGCATCAAACTTCTGCAGCATCATTTCTTGGATCTTGCCGCCCGCTGCAGCCGTTTTCTTGGGTGCGTCTTCAGCATGAGTCGTGAGAATACCAGCCGTGACGGTGATGAGGAGTGTGGTGAATGTTTTCATGGGGTTCCTTGGGTTCAGTCCGTTGAACACGCGCATCCGCATCAAAGTTGCGATCATTTTCAGTTCAAAGGCCAGCTTGCCCTTTCGACGGTTGCCACTATCCTCGCGGCGGGTCGGCCGGAGTGATCGCTCGTTGAAACCGCAAGGAGACAGCGGGAGGAAAGTCCGGACACCACAAGGCAGCATGCCGGGTGAAAGCCTCGGGGGTTGCGGTTCAAGCCGCAGTCACAGACAGTGTCACAGAAAACAAACCGCCAGTGCGCAAGCGCTGGTCAGGGTGAAAAGGTGGGGTAAGAGCCCACCGCTCCGACTGTAAGGAAGGAGGCACGATAAACCTCATGCGGTGCAAGACAGAACAGGAGTAACGGCCCGCCTGGCCGCAAGTCTCCCGCTTCGGCGGGAGATGGATAGCTCCGGGTAATAGTCGCACCACCGCGCAAGCGGGGGCAGGCCGGTCGCTCCGGTCTGACAGATAAATGATCATAGCGAAGTGCCGCAAGGCACCTAGACACAGAATCCGGCTTATGAAGGCTGATCCACACAAGAAGGCACCGGAGGAAACTCCGGTGCCTTCTCCTTGCAATGTAGCCTTGTTGCTGTGCAACAAGGTTCTCTCTGTTCCACAGGAACAGAGCTACTTTTTTGCACCACCACGCGACTTCGGATCCTGCTTAATGCAAAAAGTGCCGCACGCCCGTAAACACCATCGCCATCTTCTTTTCATTGGCTGCGGCGATGACGTCCTCATCTTTGACCGAGCCTCCGGGTTGGATGGCTGCTGTTGCTCCAGCTTCCGCCGCTGCCATGAGACCATCAGGGAAGGGGAACATCGCGTCACTGGCGACGATGCTGCCTTTGAGGCTCAATCCAGCCTCCTTGGCCTTCCACACCGCGATCCGGCAGGAATCCACACGACTCATTTGGCCAGCGCCGATCGCGAGTGTGCGGTCATGACTTGAAAACACGATCGCATTCGATTTCACATGCTTCACCACACGCCAGCCAAAGCGCATCGCTTCAAGTTCCTCACGTGTTGGCGGACGGATGGTTTTGACCTTGCTCTCCAAGTCGTCCAGGCCCAGCGCGCGTGAATCACTGTCCATCACCATCACTCCGCCAGGAGCGGAGCGTATGACAGGCTCCGTCAGCGCCTCAGCGATGCCTGGCAGCATCTGGATCAGCCGCAGGTTCTTCTTTTTCTGCAACAAGGCCCGCGCATCCGCATCGAAGTCCGGTGCGATGATCACATCCGTGAAAATCTCCGAAATGATCCGCGCCAAGCCCAAGGTCATCGAGCGATTCACCACGATCACTCCACCGAATGGTGCCTGCTTATCGGTCTCAAAAGCCTTTTGCCAGGCTTCACGCAGATCTTCATCCGCGCAGCCGACGCCACATGGATTGGTGTGCTTTAAAATCGCCACGGTGGGCCGGCGGAACTCCAGCGCGATCTCTGCCGCCGCGTGAATGTCCAGCACATTGGTGTAGCTCAAGTCCTTGCCATGCAGCTTCACAAAGTAATCGCCGAAGTTGCCATACAATGAGGTCTTCTGATGCGGATTGTCGCCGTAACGGAGCTCGGCATACAACGGCAGACTCAGGTTAAACGTCTTCTGCGTCACTTGTTCCTTGTTCAGGAAACTCGCGATGGCCGCATCATAGCTCGCCGTGCGCTGGAACACCTTGCAAGCCAGCCGCTCACGTGTGGACAGCGTGGTATCTCCTTCATGTTCCTTCATTTCGGCCAGCACCGTCGCGTAGTCACTCGGATCAGACACCACGGTAACCCAATGATGATTTTTGGCCGCACTGCGCAGCATGGACGGCCCACCGATGTCGATGTTCTCGATG
>JANOBP010000030.1:0-4648 GCA_031411715.1 Verrucomicrobiaceae bacterium
GCGGGTGGTGAAAGTGAGCGCTACAGCCTGAACATCGCCTTTGAGCATCGCGGTGATGATGTGGTCACGCGCGCGAATGCGTATGCGATTTATTACATCCTCGATCTCTACTCCAACTTCACCTACCAGCTCTCTCCGGGCCTGCCCACGGGTGATCAGTTTCAGCAGGCGGAGCAGCGCTGGGTGTTTGGCGGGAATATCTCCCGCACCTGGGAAAAGCGTGAGCTTCTAGGCATTCAGTCGGACATCACACTCGGCTTGCAGACACGCACTGACGTGATCAATGGCATTGGCCTCTGGCAGACAGAGCAGCGCAGCCGCCACACGGAAATTCGGCAGGACGACATCCTGGAGTCCAGTGTGGGCCTCTATGGAGAAGTGGTCACGCGCTGGGCACCGTGGTTCAAAACCGTGCTCGGCGTGCGTGGCGACCTCTATTCTTTTGACTCCCAAAAAACCACTGTCGCAGGTGAAGACAATGCGGTGGCAGGCATCGTGAGTCCGAAGTTCAGTGCCATCTTTGGCCCGTGGAAGCAGACGGAGCTGTATCTGAACTTCGGTACCGGCTTCCACAGCAATGATGCGCGCGGCGTCACCGCGCAGATCGACCCAGCGGATGCTCTGGTGCGCACCATGGGCGGAGAGATCGGCCTGCGCACCCAAGCCATCCAGGACATGACCACCACGATGTCGCTCTTCTGGCTGCAAAGTGACAGCGAACTGGTCTATGTGGGAGATGCAGGCACGAATCAACCCGGCCCCGGCTCGGAGCGCATCGGTATCGAGATCGCCAGTTACTGGCGGCCAACGAAATGGTTCGGCACGGATGCCGAGTTGGCACTAACCCGCGCTCGGTTTGTCGGAACACCCTCCAATGTGAATCACATCCCCAACAGCATTCCAATCATGTTCAGTGGCGGCATCAATCTGGGAGCACAAGGGACAGATTCAGGATGGTTTGCTGGGTCGCGAGTGCGTGTCTTTGCCAATAGCCCACTGGATGACGCCGTCACGGTGCGCGGACGTGACAGCGTGCAAGTCAACGCCACCGTGGGCTATCGTCGGAAGAGCTGGGAAGCCGCCGTCGATTGCCTGAACGTCCTCGGCCGCAAGGACAACGACATCGCCTACTACTATGAAAGCCAAGCACCGGGCCGTGCCGCCGCATTCGACACGCACGTTCACTCCGTTGAACCACGGATGCTTCGGCTGCGTCTGACGTATCGCTTTTAGCCTGAGCTTGGTGCAACAAAAAAGATGCCAGGCATATGCCTGGCATCTGTCTTGTCTCGCCAAGCGCGAGAAGAGATACTTCGGATCGCTCCCGTTTCCCGCGCGGCCTCTTTGACACACGGCACAGCAGGCGCGCAGGCCCAAAAAGCTGCCCCAAAAACGCCGTTTTTGGTCCGCCGGAATTTTCAGATGAGCAAGAAACGGCGTTTTTAGCGCTTCGGCGTGGCTGGGTGGGCCAGAAACGGCGTTTTTGGCCTGTCGGGAAATCCAGATGAGCAAGAAACGGCGTTTTTGACGCTTCGGCGCGGCCAGACGACCAAAAAACGGCGTTTTTGGCTTCTCGGGAAATCCGGATGCTCCAAAAACGGCGTTTTTGGCCTGTCGGGAAATTCGGACGCACCAAAAACGGCGTTTTTGAAGCTTCCTGCCGTGAGGTAGCCTGGGAGAGCCGTGGGCGGACCGGAAGCCAACAAAAAAAGATATTGCCGCCAAATGAGCGGTCTGGTAAAACGAAAAATAAATCGTCCGTCGGTTTCATCGGGCTCAGTTGTCCGGCCGGCGGGTGGTTCCAATCAACCAGGCACCTCACGTTCCTTTCTTCATTTCCCGTGGCCAAATTTGGGCAATCTTTTTTTGGCGATGGTTCAATTTTTGGACAGGACCTACCACGCCGCAAACCAACTCGAAATATGGCTAACAATCCACTCCCAGCGAAACGCGGTCCACTCCATGCCCTCGGTGAAGACATGTGCGACGGCCTCCACGAATTCGAGGTCGAACTCGAGATCAAACAAACCACCGAAGCGGTGCTGCGCCCGGCCCTAACTGCCGCCATCAACTCAGAGACTGCCTACGGCGAATGCCAGCTGCTCAAAAAAGCCGCCAATGCCGTGCTCACGGCGGCGGATAAAGCGGGCAAAACCTTCATCGTCAACGCCCGCAAACGCCTCTCCGGCTTCTTTGGCGAAAGCTACAGCACCGAATGGGCCACCGCAGGCTGGCCGGACAACTCCACCGGCCTGCCCACCACCCAGGACGACCGCTTTGCGCTGCTGAGCAGCCTCAAAGCCTACTTCACCAACCACGCCGCGCACGCCAGCGTGGACCTCGGCGTCACTGCCGCGCTGGCCGACGCCGCCCACATCGCCATCAGCAACGCCCGCGCCACCCTCGGCCTGAAAATCACCGAATGCGGCCAAGCCAAAGCCGCCCGTGACACCGCCGATGCCAACCTACGCAAGCGCATGAACGGCCTCATCGATGAGCTGACCATCGTGCTCCCGCCTGATGACCCACGCTGGCACGGCTTTGGCCTCAGCCGCCCTGCCGATGAAGAAACCCCAGAAGCACCCACCGTCTTGATCGTGACCCCCGGCACGCCCGGCACCCTGCTCCCCGACTGGAATGACGCCCTGCGCGCCGACTCCTACCGCGTATGGCTCTGGATCGTTGGCACCGACACCGAATTCCATCCCGTGCTCACCGTTTTTGACAGTGACGCCACCCTGCCAGACCTGCCCAGCGGAGCCACCGTCAAAATCCGCATCACCTCCAAGAACGCCGCCGGAGAAAGCGTGCCAAGCCTCACCGTCGAAGCCATCGTGCCGTAACCGCGAACTGCGAACCGAGAACGGAGAACCGCCATGCCTTACGATCCCCAATGGCCGCAGAACGGCCTAGTCGTCGTTGCCGACCGCTTTCGCGGTCAGTTCAGCGGTCTCAAAGAACTCATCGACGCCCTCAACGTCATTCTCGCTGCGCAGGTCGATGGCGTGAACACGATCAACTTCAACGAGCCAGCTACGGCCACCGCCAACCTCGTCGGCAACACCCTGCACTTCAGCTTCGACATCCCACGCGGCGGCGTGGGGGCACCGGGTCAGGATGGCATCCCCGGCCAGCAAGGCCCGCCCTTTGCCAATGCCATCATCGATGCGGTGAACACCTTGAACCCTGGTGAGTCTGCCTCCGTGAGCGTGAACTACGATGGCAGCAACGTGCGCTTCAACTTTGGCATCCCGCGTGGGAATGATGGCGGTCAGGGCCAGCAAGGTGAGCCAGGCCAACCGGGAGAGGTGACCAATGCGACTTTGGCCAATGCCATCAGTGGCACCAGCAGCAACACCAACGGTGTGAGCACGCTGGACACACCCTTCATGAATGATCCGCCGACGCTGGCGGATCTGGAGACGATGCGTGCTGCTTACAATGCCCTGGTCATCGGCCTGCGCAGGCCATAACATCCCAGCAGGTCAGTCGGTGGCCAATCTCAATCCACAAACATGAACTCATTGGAGAGCATCAAGACCTGCACGAGTTGCTCCCAGGCGTTGAGTTGAGACTTGGGCTGGACGGAAAAGTCTCTGTTGGCATCCCAGGTGTGGTTCAGGTCGCCGCCGGAGCCGGTGGTGAGTTGGGCACTCGACGTGATCTTTGGTGCCCATAGAAACTGGTCACTGTTCAGGCCATTTCCGATATCGACGATGAAGTCGAGCGTGTCGCCCGCTTGAAACGAGAGGGCGTCGAGATTCAGCTCGGCGGTGGCACCCCGAAGAGTCTCGCTGCGCAGCTTGCCGAGTCGTGAGTGGCTGACAAAGGCACGGATGCCATCGCCGACCTTGGGCTCGTGGATGAGCGTGGACCGAAGATCCCATGAGCCATCCGCCGGTGCCGTCCAACGACGCACGACGGCATGCTGGCGATCATTCCCCGGATGGCCCCCGGTGGCCGTGAGCTGTGCCCAGCCAAGAGTCTCGTTTGGCCACGCTGCATCTCCCTGCCAGGCACTGCCGGTGAAATGCGGCAGTGGTTTGAAGTTCTTCACGCGGCCCGTGCTCTCATCCCACTCGCCGTAGCCGTAGTGCCAGGACTTGGGTCGGTCATCACGCTTGACGACGACGGCTTCTTCTTCGCGAACAAAAGCGCGCGCGACCTCCATCTCACTGGCGGTGGGTGGTCGTTGAAAGAGATCGTCGTAAATGTGACGGATGCGGGCGGTGGCATCCGGCGTCTTGAAAATTTCCGGGCGATTCATGAGCGCCTTCACCATCTGCACCACAAACGGATGATTCATGCCAAACAAGGCCTGCTGCGGCACCGTGGTCTCGGTCCGCTGCGGAATGGAGAGGTCGGGGTTCGCGAAATCAAAGGTGCGCATCACGCTGGGCACACTTTCCCGATCCACCAGCGCGTAGAGTGTGCGGCGCATGTTGCTGGAAGAGAACAATGGCTCGGGGCGACCACCCACACGCAAGTTGAGCCGTCCCGCAGCCGCCAGCCACGCATCACGCGCCTCTTCAAAACTCAACCGATGCGGTTTCATCCGCCAAAGCAAGCGGTTGTCTGGATCGAGTTGCAGCGCGCGGGCATTCGGCGTCTCAGAGCTCTGCCGATACGTCTCCGACAGCATGATCAG
>JANOBP010000031.1:0-13868 GCA_031411715.1 Verrucomicrobiaceae bacterium
CCTCCGACACACTGACACTTGTCCAAGCCAAAGTGGCCATTATTATGGGAGCGCGCTGTTCGTTTTGCCGAACGCCTTCACCAACACTCCCCCCTCCCATTGATGAAACCGCACCTTCCCGTTTTGCTCATCTGCCTGACTGCAGTCGGCACGATGTCATGCAAAGGACCGACTCCACCCAAAGTGCCAACCAAGCCGGTTGCCAAGCCGGTTGCTGCCAATGAGAAACCGGCTGTCGTGGTCGATCCAGAAGCCGGGCGTAACGATTACTGGAGTCTGGCAATGAAGCGCTACAAGCCTGTGGATACGATGGGATCCACGACGGTAGTTTCCGAGGGGTCCGAGTCGGAAGCGACGACAACGGCGGGCACAGTGACGCCGCCTCCCTCCGTGGCAAACACTTCCATGCCAGCGCCCATCCCGTTAACTCCTCCTGCGGAGAAGCCACCGCCACTCGTTCCGGCAAAAATTCCCTTTGCCACCCGCGTCCCAGGGAAGCTGGGGCTGGTGAAGAGTCCGTATGATCCCACAGGCCAGTCCATTGATGTGCGAGACTTTGCTACTGGCCAGATGGCGCGCTGCCCTTACTCCGGAAAGATTTTTCGAGTACCGCCTTGATCACCTTTCACACCCGCCAGTCCGGCAGCGGAGCCTCCCAGGCGCCTTGGAAGTCGTCGGTGTGTAGCTCCAGTCGCCAGGAGTGCAGGGCCTGTCGTGGTAGCAGCAGCTTGCTGGCGAGTGCGGGTGTCCAACCGGTGTCGATGAACTCGAGATAGCAGCGCTCGTCGCCGCCGTAGAGCTTGTCGCCGACGATGGGGAGACCGAGGTGGTGCAAATGGACGCGGATCTGATGCATGCGGCCGGTTTCAGGCCGTGCCTCGATGAGGGTGAAGCCAGACGCGAGTCTATCCAACACGCGGAAGGCCGTGCGGCAGGGTGCGCCGTCGGGATGGACGATTTGCTTCACCCAGATCTCCTCCGTCTGCACGTTGCCGCCGCGGAGGATGGGCGCGTCGAGTGTGAGCTCGTCCCAAGCTGGACTGCCACGCACGAGGGCGACGTAGGTTTTGTGAATTTGGCGATTTTGCATCGCTAGGCAGAAGAAACGCGCGAAGGCGGCACTTTTGGCGACGAGAACGACGCCACTGGTCTCGCGATCCAGACGATTGATGATGGAGACCTGGCCGCCGTTGGCGATTTCATAGGCCAGGATGTCGCGCAGGCCATGCCAGAGCGTGCGCGGGCCTTTGGGATCACTGGGATGGATCTGCAGCGGCGCAGGTTTGTTGACGACGATGTAGTCGTCGGTCTCGTCGAGGACGGTGAAGGCGGCATCCAGCCGGAGGTCTGGTGTGGCACTCACATCACTGGAATGCCTAGCTCCCAGCCAAAGATGACTGGATGTCGTCCGGTGGTGAAGTCGGCGTCATCAAAGTGCCACCACTCTGCCTCCAGCGGGGTGAAACCAGCCTGCTTCATGGCGCTTTGAAAGCGGGTGAGGTTGGCCTTCACCTCGGGATCACTGCCAATGTAATCAGATTTGGTCTGCTCCGGGTGCTCATCAAAGTAAGTGGGCATGCGCACTTCCAGACCCCAGCGGTTTACCAGAGTCGCATCCACGGCGATGCCGGCACAATGGCGGCTCCAACCAGCCTCGGGGGAGAGGAACATGCCGGTGCGGTGGCCTTTGTTGAAAAGCGCGGTCTGGATTTCCGGCGGTCGGTAAGCATCCCATACACGAATGCCGTAGCCTTGGGCGCGCAGGATTTCATGCGCGCGTTTCAGCTTGGTCGCTGTGCTGCGGCGCAGCAGGCATGGCATGTCACGCGGATAAAGACGGCGCTTGGTGACATTGCGCGTGGTGGCGTAGCGTAAGTCCACGGCGATGCCGGGAATCTCTGCGCGCACATCGACCAGATCGAAGCGTGCAGCCTTGTCCACCGACCGCGTCAGCACCACCGCGCTGCGCCGCTCCTCGGGCGAGGAGCAAGTGGTGAAAAAGATGAGACTCAAAGCAGCGAGCCGATAAAATGCGGGCATGTGGAGTTTTTGCTTCCGTTCGAGCGGCCCGCAAGGCAAGTTTCCAGCATTCCCGCATCATCCATGACCCGATTCCAAATTCTCAATGCCCTGCTGCACTTCCTGGCCTTCTTCATGGGTGCAGGCATCGGCTCCTTCCTCAATGTGGTGATCTACCGCGTGCCGCGTGGCATCTCAGTGAACAATCCGAAGCGCTCCTTCTGCCCCGGCTGCAAAAAGCAGATCCCCATGTGGCAAAACATCCCACTGGTGAGCTGGCTGATGCTGCGCGGCAAGTGCTCCGGCTGTGGCGGTGAAATCAGTGTGCGCTACTTCCTTGTGGAGTTGCTGACGGGCGTGATGTTTTACGCGGTCTTCTGGAAACACCACGGTGCATGGCCCGACATCCAGCTTTGGGGCCCGCAGGTGCTGTGCCTGTGGATTTTCATCAGCCTGCTCATCGCCGGCACCTTCATCGACATCGAGCACTTCATCCTTCCGCACGGCATCACCTTTGGCGGTGCGGCGGTGGGCCTGCTCTGTGCCTTCTGGGTGCCCGAACTCGTCGGTCAGAAGGAGCACCTCATCGGCCTTGGCATTTCCTTTGGCAGCGCTGCCATCGGCCTTGGCGGCCTGTGGCTCGTCGTCGAGCTGGGTAAGCTGGCCTTTGGTCGCAAAAAATACGCCTTCGAAAAAGCCGTTCACTGGGAAATCACGCAACCCAACGACGAAGAGCCACCGGTCATCCGCTTCGGCGAAAACGAGCTGCAATGGGGCGATGTCTTCGGCTACCGTGCCAACGACCGGATGATCATCACCTGTGATGAGCTTCATGTGAATGCCGAGACATTCACCGCCACCACGGCCGAGCTCTGGATGGAAAAACTCAAGGTGGGCGGTGGTGCCGACATCAAAGAATTCGCCCTCGAAGGAGTCACCAAGCTGCATGGCAAGATCACCAACCTCATCATCCCGCGTGAGGCCATGGGCATGGGTGACGTGTTCTTTCTCATGATGATTGGTGCCTTCTGTGGCTGGCAGTGCGTACTATTTACCATCCTCGCAGCCTCCGTCATCGGCACACTCTTCGCCATGATCCACCGCATCACCGGCCGCGCTGAATGGGGTGCCAAGATTCCCTTTGGTCCCTACTTAGCCCTCGGTGCCGTGCTTTGGCTCTTCTATGGACCGCAGTTCGTGGACTGGTATATTGCGAAGACGATGTGGCGTTGAGAAACGTTTTTCTCACTATTTCCCACTATTTCTCCGACGACGAGAAAACCCGCAAAGAAGAACCATGCAGACACCACTTTTTGGCACTTGCGCTGGCTAGAGCCTGCCGCAAGGCTGCGGAACGACTCACCACCATGGAAACGGACATGCAGCTTTATGAAATTTTCCGCGACCACCCGGAATGGATCGCGGACTTGATGAACGAGCCGTTCCCGGAGCCGAGCATCTTCCGCTCGGTCACCATCAAGAAAGTGGAGCGCAGGCTCGATGGACTGCTCATTCCCAAAAATAAGCGCAAGCCACTGCGTGTGGTAGAGTTCCAATTCTTTCCCAGCGACGACATCTACCTCCGTGGCACCGAGCAGAAGATCGCGGTGCATCGCATGAATCCGGGGCGTGTAGTGGAGGCGATCATCTTCTTTGCCAGCCGACGCTTGGACAAACGGCCAGCGCCATGGACCAGCGTGGTGCAGGCCGTTTATTTGGATGAGGAAATGGTCATCCTGGCCCAGCGCCAGCCTGAGCACCCGCTGCCGAAGCTGCTGGCACCGCTGTTTGAGAAAAATGACGCGGTGCTTGAAGCTGGAGCTGCCAAAGTGTATGAAGACCTCGGTCAGTTGCCCAAGGCATCAGCTTCGCAGCGTGAGACTTTGCAGCGCATCTACTCCAGTCTGCTCTTCAGTCGTTTCAAAAATAAAACAGCCCAGGAAATCAATACCATGATCACTTCACTAGACATCACCAAAACCCGTGCCGGCAAGGAACTCATCGCACTCGGCATCGCGGAAGGCGAGGCAAGAGGCAAAGCGGAAGGCAAAGCGAAAGGCAAGACCGAAACCATCTTGAACTTTCTGCAAAAACGCCTCGGCAAGCTGCCGAAGACCGTCATTTCGAAGGTGGAGCACCTCGATTACCTGCAACTCGAGCAGCTCGAGGACTGCGCGCTCGATTTACCCAGCCAGCAGCACCTCAGCCAGTGGCTACGGCAATTGAAGCGGTAGCTTGTTGTGCCGCAGGGATCTCCGCGTGAAGTGTTGCCAAGGTCTCCACGCTTGGTGAAAATCATTCTTTCTGTCGGTCAGGAATCCGTGCGCTGAAGAAATGAGAGGTCATCAAACCGGAACCGACCAGCACGCTGAGTCCGTCCTCGTGCCACTGTCTTCACTGTCCCAGGTCTAAATCACGCTAAAAACAGTCATCGCCTCCACAAGTGAGGGATTGGTCTCCAGCCGGGCGATGCGCGCGTCCGCCAGCAGTTGCGGATTGATGACGACGCGTTGTTTGTGCATGCCGTGATCGTGGATTTCGCCCTCAAGCCAACGTGGCGCGTCGCTGAAGGCTGACTGGGAGGGAAAATACACGGCGGTGCGGCCGACGTTCTCGCTGATCATACCGGAACCGACGCCACCGGTGAGATGGCAGACGCCGACGATGCAGCCAAGCTCCACGGCACGTGCGGAAGCGCAGCGGTCCACGCGCTCGACGCCGAGGATGTTATCGGTGATGCTGGGGACGAGCAGCACGTCGATCTGTGAGCCACGAAGTCGTGCGCTGAGCTCTGGAATCTCGATGTCGAGGCAGATGACGACGGCAAAGCGGAGTCCCAAGTGCTCCCAGATGTGCAACTCGCTGCCGGAAGAAAATTCATACTCCCATGGCGTGAGGTGGAGCTTGTCTTGATGCCAGATTTGATCACCCGAGATGATCACCGCGCGATTGAGCAGCACTTCACGTTCTGCATCCCAAAACGGCACGGTGCCGAGTACCGCGAGCTTGCCGGGGCGATTGAGGAGAGACCTGAGGGAAGGCAGCAACTCCGTCCAAAACACTTCTGAGACACGCTTCATCGAAGAGGGCTCCACCAGTGGCTCCAAGCCCAACCACGTGAACTCAGGCAGTAAAACCACATCTGCACCTTCATCCCAGGAGGTCTCCACACACTCCATGACCACCGCCGCAAAGCCCGCCGGTGATTTGGCCTTCACGCCAGGATCGAAAGTGCAGAGATCGAGAGAAACGGACATGGGGTACATTTAGTCGAGAATGGCGAATTTCATTGTTCGCGCAGGTTCTCACGGGCACGCCATTCGGCACCAAGCTTGAGTGCCTCCTGTTGATGAACGCAATCCTTGTTCCAGCCCACCAATTGTTTCCAGGACCCTTTAGGTTTGATTTCAAAAGCGTTTGGCTTGGGAGGCTGCGACGAAGAAGCAGGCGTAGCGATCGTTTGCATGGCGAGATTATGCCAGCCCGCTCAGTCGTGCGCAAGAGCCAACTCGCCTCTCCCAAACTCAGCTCACAGGCGGCTGGAAGTTCAGCAACTCGATCTCGACGGCGTGTTTCTTTTCGGGCTGCACTTCCACGACGGAGATGGAGCCGTACTCGATGTTGAAGTGGGCCATGCGAAAGAGTGGCATGTCGAGCAACATCGCGAGCATGACGCGAATGATGCCACCGTGACAGAAGATGGCGACGGTTTGATGCGGATGCGCAGCGAGGATATCCTGGAGGCACTTGCCGACGCGCGCTTTGAGCTCTGGGACGGGCTCACCGTGAGGGATGCCCCCATTTTCCATGGTCTCGAGCCAGTCAAAGGCGCTGATGCCAAAGTGCTCCTGCACTTGATCCCAGCGATGGCCGGTCCAGTCGCCAAAATCGACCTCACGCAAGTCGGGCATGAGTGTGGGGGCCATAGCGCGATGCGTGGAAAGCGGCGCGAGTGTCTGCAGCACTCGCAGCATGGGGCTGGCGTAAAGGGCATCGAGGTGAGTGTCCGCGAGCCATTTTTGAATGGCCTCGCCTTGCCTGTGACCGAGCGGCGAGAGCGCCATGTCGATGCGCGAGCCACCGAAGACCTTGTGATACTTCTCCTCGACCTCGCCGTGACGGAGGAGATAGAGCTGGGTGGGATGATTGGGGAGATGGAGCTTCATTTTTGTTGTCGTGCAGCGGTGTAGGCCTCGATGATGCGCTGCACCACGGGGAGACGCACGATGTCTTTGGCGAGGAAATTCACAAAGCGCACGCCTTCAACGTTTTGCAGCACTTCCACGGCCTCACGCAAACCGGAGCGCATGCCGCGCCGGAGGTCGATCTGTGAGGGATCGCCAGTGATGACGCAGCGCGCGCCATCACCGAGGCGGGTGAGAAACATGAGCATCTGCTCGGTGGTGGTGTTCTGTGCTTCATCGAGAATGATGAAGGCATTTTTCAGTGTACGGCCTCGCATGTAGGCCAGAGGTGCGATCTCGATGGCACCACGCTCGATGAGGCGCTCCGCGTCATCTGGATCGAGCATGTCATAGAGCGCGTCATACAGCGGACGCAGGTAAGGGAAGATTTTCTCCTTCAAGTCACCAGGCAGAAAGCCGAGTGCCTCGCCGGCTTCGACGGCAGGCCGTGTGAGTACGAGACGCTGCACGACTTTTTCACGCAACAGGTGCAACCCCTGCGCCATGGCGAGGTAGGTCTTGCCAGTGCCTGCGGGGCCGACGCCGAAGACGACTTCACTTTCACGCATGGCTTGCACGTAAGCGATCTGGCCGCGTGTTTTGGCCAGCACGGGCGGTTTTTTGCCAGTCGAGAGCAGCTTGAGGCTCATGATGGCTTCGGCTGGCGCATCACCGATTTCACGCTGCACGCTTTCAGTGACGAGGCGCACCATGGCGGGCGAGATGTCACCGCCTTGACGGCGTACTTTTTCAAGTTGGGTGAATACACCGCGCGCAGAAGCGATGGCGGCTTCCTCACCTTCCAGACGGACCCAAGCCTCGCGGCTGGTGACGTGCACGCCGAAGACCTCTGCGACATGGCGCAGGCTGGCGAGATCGTGACCGATCAGGTTTTGAAGAAACTGCGGTGTTTCATAAGTGAGGGTTTCGATGGGCATAATGAGGGCGGGTGGGCCGATGAGACGATTGAGAGTCGAAGAAGATTAGATGAATTTTCATGCGCTCAGTGCAGGAGCACTGGTCACGTCCCCATCGAATGCATCCAAAGGCGCTCAAACCGCCACACCTTGGAGCCGTAGGAACGGCACCAGTTCATCGACACCGAAGTCGGCGAGCACCTCGCCATCCCAATCCATCGTCGGGGCTTTCGACTGACCGCTGAGGTCGATCATGGCCTGCATGGCCTCTCGATTGCCACTGACGGTGACTTTTTGGTAAGGGATGCGTTTGGCGTCGAGGTAGTCGATGACTTCATCGCACCAAGGGCAGCCTGTTTTGACATAAAGGATGGGTTGGGACATGGTGGATGATGCCGCAGGTCGTGCAGGGAGCAACTGTAGCCTCAGGGATTCGCGGTTGACCAGTAGGCAGTACCGTCTAGTTTAAGGGCGCAGTCCTTCAGAGCACCCCCTCCTCGCTCCGAGGCTCGTCCCTTCACCGCGAAAGTTATTCCTGCATGCACCATTCTAGTCACGAGAACGTGCTGCAAGTACCGATCCGCTGGACGGTTGATCCGCTGGGACACCTCCTGCTGACCGCCCGTGGTCAGCTAGAGCCTGTAGGGCCGGTTTTTGCCGACTCTGAAGACTGTGACAGCACTTGGTTGCAGCGTCCATGGCCCGTGATTGGGTCGGCGCAGCTTGGTGGTCTAGGAATGTCAGGCGAGGTGCCTGTTCCCGACCCCCCAGTGCTGTACGTCACGCCAACACGAACCCGCACCACATACCAAACATGTCGAACTACCAAAACAGAGATAACAATAACAGTGGCGGAGGCAGCAATCGCCGCCGTCGCCCACGCCGTGATAACGACCGCCCAGACCGTGGCGAGCACACCGGTGGCAATGAAACCGTGCCGCGCCCTTCCCGCCGAGAAGAGCCCAGCTTCATGCAGAAGATCCTGGGCTTCTTTGGCATGGGCAAATCAAAGTCGAACGCCCGCCCGCAGAAGTCATCCAGCGCGCGCACCCCAACCTCACGCACCACCGATGCGCGCACGCCACGCGAGCCCAAGCCACGCCGTGAGCACACCGCGCCCAATCCTGCCGACGTCACCACAGACCGCCTCTATGTCGGAAATCTGTCCTATGATGCGGCTGAGAGCGATTTGATGGAGCTCTTCAATGGCGTGGGCACCGTGCAAAGCGCTGAAGTCGTGGTGAACAGCCGCACGCAGCGTTCCAAGGGCTTTGCTTTTGTCACCATGGGCAGTATCGAAGAAGCACGCCGTGCGGTGGTCGAACTGAGCAACAAAGACTTCATGGGCCGCCCGCTGCAACTCAGTGGTGCCAAGCCGAATGTGCGTGGTGATCGCGACTTCGACAACGAAGGCCGCGGCGAAAGGCAACCGGAAGAAGCCGCAGCCGCATAATTGCAGGACAAATCCCCAGCCCGCAGGTTTCCTCGAAACTTGCGGGCTTTTTATTGCCACGCACGGCAATCAAACGTGTATTTCCTCTGAACATTCCACCCATCGGGGCCATCACACCTTTAGCATACTCCCATGTCCTCTCCCACACCTCTCGAACGCGCCGTAGAGCCAGCCACACTCGGCGGCGCACCCATTCCAACTCCAAGCACCGCCGAGCTCAAAGCCGATGAGAGCTACAGCGGGCAGCAAGTGGACCGTGTCCTGCTGCACGGGCCAAATTCGCGCTTCAGAGATCTGTCATTGCTCATTAGCGTGGTGCGTGACTTCATCCGCGGCTTCCGCGCACTGCATTTCGTCGGGCCGTGTGTGACGGTGTTTGGCTCGGCACGCTTTGATGAGCATCACCCCTATTACAAAAGCGCCCGCGCCATGGGTGCCGCCATCGCCAAGCTAGGCTTCACGGTGATGACGGGCGGCGGCCCAGGCATCATGGAGGCGGCCAACCGCGGTGCCAAAGACGTCGGTGGTCGCAGCGTCGGCTGCAACATCCGCCTGCCCTTTGAGCAGAGCCACAATCCCTACCTCGACCGCTGGGTCACGTTTGAGCACTTCTTTGTGCGTAAAACGTTGCTCATCAAATATAGCTACGGCTTTGTCATCATGCCCGGCGGCTTTGGCACCATGGATGAGATGTTTGAGGCACTCACACTCATCCAGACCAAGAAGATCAAGAACTTCCCCATCGTCATCATGGGCTGTGATTTCTGGCCGGAGATGCGGCAGTTCATGGAGCACATGCTCAAAGGTGCCACCATCAGCGCAGAAGACCTCAATCTCATCAAATGGACAGACTCCGTGGATGAAGCCATCGCGCATCTTCAGGAGAATGCTGTGAAGCAGTTTGGTCTCCGTGTGGCACGTGGCATGCCGCAGGGAACCGCCTTGCTGGGTGAAAAATCACTCCCCGTGCCAGTCACGCCCACTGCGGCCACTTAAACCTCATGGCCCACCATATTCTCACACTCAACAATGGCCTCAAGTTAGGCTACAGCGAGTACGGCGACCCACGCGGTGAGGTGGCCTTCTATTTTCATGGATGGCCATCCTCAGGACTGCAGGGCAGTTTATTTGATACCCACGCCAAGCAACACGGCATGCGCCTCATCTGTCCAGACCGTCCCGGCATCGGCTCATCCGACTTGCAGCCCGGACGCGCGCTGAGCGACTGGCAGGACACGCTCACCCAACTCGCCGCCCACGTCGGCGCGGACAACTGGCATGTCATCGGCTGGTCCGGCGGCGGGCCTTATGTGCTCATTGCAGCTCTGCTCATGCCGCAGCGCTTACTTTCTGCCAACATCATCTGTGGTGCCCCGCCACTGACGTTCTTGGGGGATCGTGAGATGTTTTGGATCTACCGCCTGATGATTCAGCTCCGACGCTCGCTCCCTACCGTGCTCGGCGGCATCCTCAAGCTCGGCGCATGGCTCTCACGCGGTCAGCCAGCCAAATTTCCGCTCAATCAACTCCTCAAGATGCTAGGCCCTGAGGACCGCCGTGTTCTTCTACAGCCCGGCATTTACGATGTCGTCCGCGCGGCCACACTCGAGGCCTTGAAGCGACCCGCAGCCCACGTCATTGCCGATGCCGACATCTACCTGAACGAATGGGGCTTCGAAGTCAGCCGCATCACCTACCCCATCCACTTCTGGCACGGCAAACAAGACCGCAATATCGACTGGACCTATACGGAGCGGCTCGCAGCGCTCATCCCGCGTGCCACCACCCACTTCTCGGACATCGACGGTCACTACTCGCTTCCCATCACCCACGCGGAGAAAATCATCCGCAGTGCCCTGCAAAAAACACCCCCCGTTTTTTCCACATCTCGGGAGGGTGGGCTGATGACAAAGATCCTCAACAGCCTGAAGCCTGGAGAGAGCACTTAGCACTTCACCTTGAAGGCCTGACGTGTAATATCACGCAAATGCAGCCGCCAACCCGCACTTCCGCACCGGAGATCCGTGACCATGAGACGTTGCGTCTCATCGGACGTGGGGCATTCGGTGAGGTGTGGCTGGCGCGGAGTGCTACGGGTGTGCTACGCGCGGTCAAAGTCGTCTGGCGTGAGGATTATGACAAGCCGGACTCCTTTGAGCGTGAGTTTGAGGCGCTCAAGTGCTTTGAGCCAATCTCTCGCCGGCATGAGGGACTGGTGCCCATTCTCCAAGTCGGTCGCAACTCGCAGGATGGCTTCTATTACTACGTCATGGAGCTGGCGGATGATCTCGATACAGGCCGTGACATCCAGTTCGACACCTATAAGCCGCACACACTTGGTTTGCAGATGAGCCGTGACAAACGCCTCAAGGCTGATGCCTGTGTGCAAGTCGGGGCCAACATTGCGGAAGGACTCGACTACCTGCATCGCAACATGCTCATCCACCGCGATGTGAAGCCATCCAATCTCATCTTCATCGATGAAAAGTGCCGTCTGGCATCCACCCAAATCGACTTACAAGTAAACAACGGGAACAGCGTGCGTCTGAGCTGCTTTAGAAGCTGATATTCACACCCAGTGTCACATTGTGTGAGCTGTAGTTCGTGCGCCCGAGCTGACCACCGTAGAAGGCATAGGCACCGACGGAGGGCGTGATCTGGAGGTGGAAGCCCGCATTGACGCGCAAGCTGTCGCGGCCGATTTCAGGGCCGTTGACGGTGAACACCGGGCCGGGCCCTGAGGCAAAGCTGGAGTCGATGGACTGCATGCTGTCGAGAAACTCATGCTGCCAGGAGATGCGCGCCTGTGGGGTGAGCTTCATGCCGCCGACCTGCGTCGCGTAGCTGACCTTGACCCCGAGGTTGGAGCGCAGCGATTCCTGATGTTGGTCAGGGTAGCTTAGCGGCGTCAGTGACCCACTTTCCGTGAAGCTGTCAAAGCCCACCCGCGTGTAGCCGAGGGAGGAGAAGACACCCAGTGTCAGCTCGCCCGCATGGTGGTCGTAGCCACCGTTGATCAGGGCGTTGAACTCCACGCCATTCGTGCTGCCGATGGCGCGGCCCAGCAGTGCGGCGCGCTCGGTGTCATACGAGTTGTAGGCCAGGCCTGCCAGCCCTTCGACATAGAAGCCGCCATCAAACAGGGTGGCATACACCGCGCTGCGGAGGCTGTCGGCTTCAATGCTGCCGCCATTCACGAGGCTGGCATCCGTCCGGGTGTAGCCGCCCATGACACCAAACACGAAGTGCTCGCTCAGCAGGTAGTCGGCACCCATCATGGCACCGATGGTGTTGAAGTCATAACCGCTCGCATTGCTGGTCGTGTTCACATTGGCACCACCGCCCAATCCTTCCATGAAGAAAGTCCAGCGTCCTTCCTGGGTCTGAGCGACCGGGGATGGAGATGTTTCGGCAACGTTCTTGCCATCCGCCGACGATGCGATCGTGTCTCTCGACATGTCACCGCTGTCACGACGGGCACCGTCACGCACCTGCTGCAGATGTTGATGGATGTTCGCCGCCTGGATTTCAGCCGCGTGAAAACCGATCTGAAAAATCGCAGTCAGTTCATCCGGCGCGATGAGGTCATAGAGGCCCGGCAGTTGGGAAATGGGCTGGCCGTTGAGGTAGGTGATCGCGGCATTTCCGGGATTCTGAAATTGGAAACCATTCAGGCCGCCGCCAGTGGCGGTTTGATTGGGCGTGAGGCCTGGCACTGAGGTGAACGGGGCTTGGACCCAGGTGATGTAGGCATTGGCAGCGTCGTAGGTCACGGTCGGGTAGAGCAGCGTGTCACCTTGGTGGTACAAGAAGTTCTGGTTGAACTGCGCGTTGTAGAACCTCGAAAACGGCGCGTTGGAGGCGAACTGGCCGGTCAATCCGCCCGTGGTCTGGATGATCGTCTGCATGTCGCCGGCCGGATTGCCAGCCCACGCGCCTTTGGGCACATACACGCCACTGTCATCATACACAAACACTGTGCCGCCCGTCAGCGCGGCGGTCCCCGTCACATTGAACTGCGTGTAGGTGCCTAGAGTGGTGCCCTGCAGATGCATGCGGATCTGGCCGCCGCTCTGCAGATAACCGCCGGTATTGATCTGTAGAAGCTGGCCGCCCAGCGTGTCCACGATGCCCTGCTGAATATCCAGCGTGCCAGTGCCAAAAGCCGTCGAAGTCGCGGCAATGGGATTGCCCACCAAGACATTGCCCGGCGTATTGATCACCGTCCCACCACCGAAGGTGTTCGTGCCTAGAAGCAGCGTGGTGCCCGGACTGGTGATCACCATGCTGCCTGCTCCGCTGATCACGCTCGCTGCCGCCTGGGTGTTGCTCCCTGGGGCGATCCATCGGACCTGGCCGTTGTTGACCACCGCATTGCTCCACACCCCGCCGTTCACCAGATCAATGAGCAAATTGGCTCCTGGGGCCACCGTGACCAGCGAGCCCGCCAAGATGGACCCCGTGAGGCCATTGCCCACTTGCAGGGTGCCTGCGTCGATGTTCGTGGGACCCACGAAAACATTCGCACCCGTCAGCGTGAGCTGTGTCAGCCCGGCCTTGGTCAGACCGATGGCACCTCCGACCACACCGCTGATCACCATCCCTGCCGTGTTGTTCACGGTGATCGTCTGGGAAGTGCCCGCCAAGACCAGACTGCTCCCGATCGTGACCAACCCCGCTCCATTGTTGACCCGGATGCCCGTCACCAGTCCCGCGCCGGAAATGGTCAGCGTGTTCGGCCCGGAAATGCTTACCGCCGCGCTGTCGTTGATCGTCAGACTGTCGATGTTCTGGTTCTGGTCCAGCAAAGTGTTCTGATTGACCGGAGTCACACCCGTCACGGAGAAAATCACATTCGCCCCCGCCGCTGGAATGTTCTGATTCACCGCGCCAGAGATGTCTGGAGACCAGTTCATCGCTGACCACCGATCGCCGAGCAAGTTGTTGTTGCCCTTCCAGTAGGTGCCGTTGATGCCGATGGGCGCGCCCACCAGCCCGCCGTTGTTGATGTTATTGGAGTCTAGGGTCACGCCGCCGTTGATCGCCAGGGCCCTGCCGTCCTTGATGCTCGCCCCGGTGGTGAGGCTGATGCTGGCATCGGCCAGGATGTTGCCACCAAAGGCGGTGCCAAACCCCAATGTGGCCGAGGTGCCGACCTGCCAGAAGACGTTCGCCAGTTGTAGGCCCCCGACGACTGAGACGGATGAAAAATCCGCCGTCGTCAGTGTGCTGCCAATCTGGAAGTGAAAGGCCGCGTTCGGATCCCCCAGCGGGTCTAGAAACAGATTGCCCGTC
>JANOBP010000032.1:0-14987 GCA_031411715.1 Verrucomicrobiaceae bacterium
TGGGTGCCACTGGGTCGTTCGGCTTGGCGTCCTTATATTTGTAATCGAAGGGCAACTTGGTGTTGTTGGTTGCGACATCCGTGACAGCAAAGCGGTTAGCCCCAATGAATTGCTGAAGGTTGTTGCGCACGCGGGTGATATCCTGGCCGCTCGCTGTGATCATTTTTTCGATTTCAGGCATCAGCTTGGCGCTCACATCAACCATCTCCATACCTTCGCCTTTTTTGGGGCGATTATTGCGCTGAGCACGAGTGCTCGTAGCGCCGAAGAACGAGGCCATTTCATAGAACTGATGCTGTGTCCAATCGGAGAAAGGATGGTCATGGCACTGAGCACAAGCCACATCCGTGCCGAGGAAGACGGCTAGAGTATTAGCCAGGTTATCAAGCTGCATACCCGAGTCGCGGAGGAGGTAGCCAGTGGCACCATTCTTCCAAATCTTGCCATCGGCTGTCAGCATCTCATAAACGATCTTGTCCCAACTGACGTTGGTCTCGACCTGTTTTTGGAGCCAGTTGATATAAGGAATGCCACGGACGTTGTTGCCACCGCCGAAGTCATCCTTCACGCGAAGCATCTCGGAGACGTAGTTGTACATGTGACTAGCGTAGCCAGGGCTATCGAGCAGCATGTCAATAAGCTTTGGGCGCTTGTCTTTAGAGGTGTTGTTGATGAAACTCTGGGCCTCATCGTGGTTGGGGATACGACCCACGATGTCGAGATACACACGGCGCACGAACTGCTCATCAGTTGCAGGAGCGTTGAAGTTCGTGATTGGCTTCTTGCCGATCTTTAAGCGCTCTGGATTGGCGCGCACAAGACCCTTTGCGACCAAGGTGTCCATCGCAGCAGAGGCCTGAGCCACGGAAGCATTGGCCAAAAAGGCTGGCTGGCCTGCGGTAGCGGCAGCAGGGGCGGTAGCGGCTGATTTCTTTGCTTGGGCCTGATCCTCAGGGGAGAGGTTGGTTAGCGCAAAGCGGTGCATGGTTCCATCGGCGGTCTGGATGGTGATTTGATCACCTTCAAGGCTGACGAAGGTCGCGTTCACTTGCCGACCTTGGACGTCAGTCCAAGTACGGGATTCCGACAGAGCGGAACCAGCGAACAGCGCCGTGATGAGGAAGCTGCTAAGCAGTTTTGTGTTTAGTTTCATGGGTGTGGAGGGTAAAATAGAACGAATCCATATGCCTAACGCAGGTGGACGCCTCTGAATTAGGCTAAATATAACATTTTTTTGTTAATTAGTGCAAGCACCGTCTTTATGAGTTCCGATTTTGACCCCAGACTTGGATTTTTGGTCTCGTTTCGGCCAAATGTTTGTGGTGGTTTGGTTTTGGAATTCTTGCCGATTTATAGAATACTGGTCCTTATTTTTGTCATCTCAAACGCTCCTAACGTTAAAAATTTCATGTTTAAACTTGCTTCCACGACCCTTATTCGTTAAATTTATAACGTTATGTCCGATTCCACGAATCTTTCTCGCCGCGAGCGCCAAATCATGAATGTCCTGCACTCGGAGGGTTCTGCGACGGTTGCGACGGTACAATTGCGGTTACCTGATCCGCCGACGGATATGGCCGTGAGGCGCCTTCTGCACATTCTGGAAGAAAAAGGGCATGCCAAGCGCACGGGCAAAGACGGGCGTGAAGTCATCTACGCACCAGCGCAGTCCAAAGCGCGCGCCGGGCTACATGCATTAAGGCAGGTATTAGACACCTTTTTTGGCGGAGCGATGGAGGAGGCTCTGGCGGCCCATCTGACACGCAAAGATGCCGCGCTTAGTGATGAGCAGGCGGAGAAGATGCAGAGGCTCATCGACGTCGCGCGGAAGGAGGGCCGCTAATGAGCCTCCTGGCACCATGGCAGGAGACGCTGTCGCATCTTGCGATCAAGGGCACGCTGCTGCTCGCGGTAGCCTTGGTGCTGGGCCTAACGATGCGCCAGATGTCCGCTGGACGCCGTTATATCGTGTGGCTCTCTACGGTGGTCGCGCTAGCCATCATGCCGCTGGTGATGCCTTTTTTGCCAGCGTGGCGCGTTTTGCCTCAGGTTAGCGGACCCGTCGAAATGCCGATGCTAGAGCCTGTGATGGCTCCTGCGATGGATTCCGTGCTTGAGGAGCAAGTTGAGCTCAATACCATGTCCATAGCGACAAAGACGGTCAGTCTGCCGGTAGAGGTTCAAGTCACCGCACCAGCGCTGAAATGGCCGTATTCATGGCAGGAGACGCTGATCATAAGCTGGCTCAGCGTTGACTGTTTGTTGCTGCTGCGGCTCATTTTTAGTGTGTGGCGTCTGCGCAGGCTGGAGGGCCGCTGTGTGACTGGTGAGAGTGCTTTAATCGGGAAATTGAGCCGTGAGATCGGTCTGCGCCGTGTGCCAAGACTGGTGATAGGCCCGCCTGACGCGGTGCCGATGGTGTGGGGCGTGTGGAAGCCACGCTTGCTCCTGCCGCTGGGTTTTGAGACGTGGCCGGTGGAAAAACTGAGCGCGGTACTGCTGCATGAGCTGGCGCACCTGAAACGCGGTGATCCACTGGCTCTATGGGCCGCGCAGTTCATGCAGGTGATGCACGGCATCAATCCACTAGCCTGGCTGACGCTGCGGCAACTGCGTGCGGATCAAGAGCGTGCCTGTGATGACACGGTGCTGCGTCATGGCGTGCGGGCGAGTGACTACGCGCAGTATTTGCTGGATCTGAGTCGGCAAACTCGGCTGGCACCTGGACTTTCTTTCTGTGCCTTGACGGTGACGCGCAGTGCGCCGGTGGAGCAGCGGGTGGCCGCGATATTGGACCCGCAAGTCCAGCGTGATGGAGCCTCTGGCCGCTGGGCACTGGGGTTTCTCAGTGTGGTGAGCGTCGTCGTGCTGCCTTTGGCGATGCTTCAGGCTGCAGAACGTGTGGCAGATCTGCGCGGCCGCATTTTGGACCGCAACGGCGTGGTGTTGGCCGAGAGCACAAAGGAAAAAGCACGCCACTACCCGCTAAAGGCTCTCGGCGCGCACCTCATCGGCTACACCGGCAAGACCGGGCCAAAGGATGACACTCCAGAAGGCCGTGCGGCGGTGGAGAAGCAGCAGAATGCCGTGCTAAGGCAAGGCAATGATGTTTCGCTCTCCATGGATGCCCGCATTCAATCCCTGGCGATCCAGGCAATGCGAGATGGTGGCGTCACGCGTGGCGCAGCAGTAGTGCTTGATCCACGCACGGGAGAGATCTTGGCTGCGGTTTCACTACCGAGTTATGATCCGAATGTTTTCGTTCCCTCGATTAGTTTGGAGAATTGGGATGTCCTGAGCGCGAACAAAGAACATCCCCTGCTCAACCGCGCTGTGGCGGAGTATGTGCCTGGCTCGGCCTTCAATCCACTCACTGGCCTAGCAGGCATCGCAGCGGGTAAAGGAGACCAGAAGTTCCAGTGCGAGGGGTCTGTGAACTACGGCACTCTAAGCATGCAATGTTGGATCCATCAGCAGAACGGTGGCAAGCACGGCGAGCTGGGCATGGCAGATGCACTGGTTCACAGCTGCAATTGTTTTTGGTATCAGTTTGGAAACGCGGCGGGCATCGATCAAATTGAAGGCATGGGGCGGAAACTTGGATTTGGTGCTAGTTACGGGATTACAGATCATGAGGGTAAAGGCAATCTGCCCGACAAATCGACTCCGTCTGAGGTGGCCAACACTTCCATTGGTCAGGGCACGGTTTTGACCACGCCGCTGCAAATGGCCGTGCTAGCGGCCACTGTCGGCAATGCCGGCAAGGTGCCGCAACCTTCTTTACTCAAAATGGATGGGAAAACAAAGTGGCGAGCCGATTTGACTGCCGATGGACTGCCTGCGGCCCAGATCGAGCAATTGCGCGAAGGCATGCGCTTGGTCGTGAATGGTGAGAGCGGTGCTGGAAAGTCCGCAAAGAGCGACAAAGTCATCATCGCAGGCAAAACAGGCACTTCACAGTACTGGCGGCGAGTGGACGGCCAGCGCGCGGATGACAAGCGCGCGTGGTTCATCGGCTTCGCACCCTTTAATAAGCCGACGCTGGCTTTTGTGATCCTCAAGGAAGGTGGGAAGAGCGGCGGCGGTGATTGTGCCCCCATCGCGAAGCGTATCGTCGAGGAGTCACTCGCGCTGCAAGCGGATGGCTCTGGCGAAGTCAAAGCGGTCGAAGCGACTGCCAGCGAAGCAAAAACGATGCTTGAGGTAGATGATATTGCTGCGCCAGATGATGGTGAGGTTGAGGTCAATAAGAGCTTCATGCGGCAGAGTGAAATCGCGCCAGGCACCTTCAATCGGCGGCGCACGTTGATTTCGGCTCCGGCGGTGCCGGTGAAGGAATCGCTGCCGCAGCCGAATCGGCGGCGGGCGCTGATTCCGATGTCATTTCAGCAGGCCGCTGTCGGTAAGCCAGTCGGTGAAGCGCTCGGGCCATTTGGCGGCAGCGCTGGACTTAGCGTCGGGCTTGTAGCCGAAGCCGTGACCGGCGTTGGCGAAGATGTGCAGCTCAGCTTTGACGCCAGCGGCCTTGTACTTGAGGTAGAGAGTAGCCATGCCTTCGGCGATGTCGGGCCGGTCGCTGTAGCCATCAGCGATGAAGAGCGGCGGCAGGCCTTTTTCAGCGTTGAAGAGGCCGGAGGTGCCGGGATAGATGAGCGCTTGGAAGTCGGGACGGCTGGATTGCTGCTCGATGATGTCGGTGGCGTCTTTTTTGCCAGTGTCGGACTGCATGGCGGCGAAAGCGGCCAGCTCACCACCAGCGGAGAAGCCGAGGATGCCAATGCGGTCCGGCTGGATGTGCCACTCGGCAGCGCGACTGCGAATGGTGCGGATGGCGCGGCGAGCATCGGCCATGGCGTGATCTTGAATGGTGTAGGTGCTGCCTTTCTCACGGGCGAGCCGGTATTTCAGCACAAAGGCGGCGATGCCGCGATCACGGAACCACTCGGCGAGCGCGTAGCCTTCATGGCCGAGGCAGAGCTTGGAATGACCACCGCCAGGGCAGATGATGACGGCTGTGCCGGTGCTTTTGTCCGCAGCGGGAACGTAAGGCGTGATGGTGGGGTTGTGGATGTTGCAGACGTTGCTACCTTCGATCTTCTCAGTCTCAGCGGCGCGGGTCTCAGAGCCTGGAGCGCCTGCGGGCCAGAGTGGCAGGGCGCCTGGAGTGTCGGCGGCGAAGGTGAGGGCTTGAATGCAAAGCGTGAGGAGGAGAATTTTCATGTGGGAACGATTTCGTAACGAATGGAAAGTGGCGGGCTTAATATTGAACATGAAGAGGACGTTCGGTCTCCAGAAGATTTTTCAGTGGGCTTGCGGCAGTTTGGCGGGTATAAATGGCAGCCTGCCCCCAAATCCCCTACCCTCTTTTGGCAGGCCTGACTCACTTTCATGAGCCGCCCCATCACATCTCTGCGTTTTCCCGGTGAAACCAACTGGGAACTCTGGCGCTGCAACCGCGCTGGCAAGTGGGACTGTGCACCGGCTGAGGTGGTGGAGAAAGTGGGGGTGCACGGCATTCAGTCCATATGCGTGGATAGCTCCCCCTTTTGGTCAGCTACCCAGGGAGATGCTGTAGCTGATCAAGATGAGGTGTCTGCACTGCGCTGGGAGGCACTGGGCGTGAGTGATTCGGACGGTGCGCGGCAGTCCGCACAGTGGACGGTGGTCGAGCAGCCGCACCGACTGTTGATCGGCTCCATGGCGATCACGGCGGACATGCTGGAGCATGAATCTCTAGCGCAGCCTTCGGAGTATTTTGACTTCAGCGCGCGGATGTTGCCGCTACCTGCGGATGGGATCGCTGTATGGAAGGAACTTGGCCGGTATGTTTCAGCGATCACACGTGGCGGAGAGCTACTGCATGTGATGACTCTAAGCTCACCCGTGCTGGATGCGGAGGCGGTCACAGAGCTGCGGGATGTGCTGGTGGCTTTGGACGCACACGAGTTTGTTGATCGGCTGGGCACAGTCCGTGTCTGGACGGAATGCGAGCCGAGCTTTCTCAGTGCGATGTCGCAAACATTTCATGCGAGTGACGTGGTGCAGGAGCCCCGCCCAACGCCGGTGATGCCGCTGCGGCGCGTGGAGTTGGTGCCGCTTGAAGTGGCCCAGCAGCGTGCCGCACAGCAGCGGCGGATGCGCTTACTCCAAATCGGCACGGCGCTAGCGGCGGCCTTCGTGGTCGTGTTTGCGAGCTGGGCCCTGAGACTATACCAGCGTGAAATAAAGCTGGCAGACGGTGAGACAGCCATCCGCAAAGTAGCGCCGCAGGTTTTGGCTGTGCAGGAGGCTAAAGAGGCCTGGTTGGCGATGGAGCCGGCGGTAAGCCCTGATTTGTATCCGATGGAGATTTATCATCAGATCATCTCGCTGCTGCCTCCGGCTGGGATTCGCCTGAATGAATTCCAAATCGACGATGTGAAGCTCACGGTGAGCGGGGAGGCCTCAGGAGTGGCCGAAGCGCTGGATTTTCGTGAAAAGCTAACCACCAGCGAGGTCTTGGAAAAACGCTTCGAGTGGAATTTCCCGGTGCCAAAGAGTGTGGACGGCACGCGCGCTCAATTTTCCGCAGTGGGAACCTTTAAACGGGAGGTGGCTGGTGAAGGCGAGTGAACAACGGCTGGTAGTCATCCTCATCGCGCTGGTAGCCGTTTTTGCCACGGGTTTCATGTCCATGCGCATGCTGGCCTGGCAGGGGGCGCTGGAAAAAAAAGAGCGCTCCATCGCTACACGGCAGGCTGACACCCAGCGACTGCTGGCTGAGTCGGACCTGTGGGAAGAGCGCCTGGCCTGGCTGCGCACCGCACAGCCGCACATGGTCAGCGTGGACAAGGCCAACATCGATCTCGACAAGGCGCTGCTGGAGTCCGCGCGGAAGCACGACATCACCATTGAGGGCAAACAACTCCAAGAGTCGGGTGAAACGGCGCATTTTCATCAGGTGGGTGCTTCTCTCATCGTCAAGGCAGAGATCAAGCCGCTCTTCATGTGGTTGCATGAAATGCTCTCACCAGATTCCTTTCACATGGTCTCAAGCTTGTCCATTTCTCCGCTACCGGATGATCCCAAGAAAGTCACCGCCACCATTTTTATCTGGCGACTCTATTCACTGACCAAAACACCGCCGAGCAACACCGTGGAAACCAAAACGCCATGAAAACCGCTGCCATCATCCTCATCGTCACTGCTACCAGCCTAAGCGCTGTCGAAAACGTCAGCAAAGGCGGCTTTGCGCCACCCAAGAAATACGGCCTCGAGCGCTATGAAGCAGAATGGAGCCGAAACCCGTTCTCCGTGCCAACACCGCCGACTGCACCCGTAGCAGCAGTCTCAGCATTCAAAGATATGGCCATCGCGGCGATCTATGGTCAAAAGGACAAACCAACCATTTATATGGTGAACATCGCCACCAAGAAGCGCACCCGCCTCCCGATAGACAAGCCCAGCGAAGACGGCGTGAGCCTCAAGTCCTTCTCCATCATGCCCAGTCGAAAGGACACCACCATTGAAGTGACCATGGGCACAGAAACTGCCACGCTGCACTATGACGAGACTTACATGAAGGGCGCTGCGGATGGCCAGGCGCGCGGACCCGGGGCTATCGGTGCAGCAGGCGGAAACATGATCAATGGCGTGCCGCGCATACCACTTCCTGGTTCAATGCCGAATAATCCCACCGCCACAAACAACCGTAACATCCCTCAGGTAAATACTCGACAGATTCTACCCAATCAGAACATTCCCAACAACGCCATGAACTCCAATGCGCCCAGAGTTTACGGCGCACCAGCCACTAACAGCGGGCAAATAGGCACCTCAATCCCTGTCCCAACTTCTGGTGGCAATTTAACGCTCACCGCACCGACAACGGGTGGCAGTGGCACCGTAACCTTTACTGGCAATAACGGTGGAACTAGCGCCACCATCACTGTTGGCAGTGGAACTGGCACAACCAATGTCCCAGCCACACCCGGTGCAGTCGCGCCTGGCACCAGTAATCGCCGCCGCACCCTGATCAGTGTGCCACAGGGCCAGTAGCCGCCACCCATTCTAGTTATGACTCATTTCTCTCAACAGCTGAGCACTACCGCGAGGCACCTAGCGTTTGGACTACTTGTCCTGTTCACACACGCCTCGGCCCAGCAGCCAGCCACCTCACCAGCGGCACCACCGCGTCCAAATTTCCAGCGCCCTCAGCTACCTAATGCAGCCCAGATCCCTCGGCCAGGCCTGACAAATCCCAACGCCATCCCGCCCCCTGGCGTGACTAGCCCCAACGCCGCTCCACCCGTCATCCCCAGTACTGCTTCACCGACACCAGCACCAGCGACGACCGCAACGCCCCCTGCCACAACTACAGCCGCACCTGCCACGCCCAAGCCACCACCAGTCCCACCGACTGCCTCAGCCAAACCCGGCGAAGAAAAATTCGTCGTCGCTTTTCCAGCGGTCCCGATCAGTGAGGTGCTTGAAGAATATTATGACAAAACTGGTCGGCGTGTTCTCAAAGACCGCGGCCTCGAAAACGCCACGGTCAGCATCGAAGTCCCCGGCGAGTTCACCAAGGCCGAGTATCAAGACATCATCGAAAAGGGCCTCCTCATGCACGGCTACGCGCTTGTCCCGAGTGGCGACAATCTATACAAGCTCGTCGCGGCTGAGACCGGCTCCTCGCCTTCCCAACAGAATGTCCCCATGATCCTCCGGGCTGCGGAACTGCCGCAGACTGATACCGTTGTCATGCACGTCATCCAATTGAGTTACCTCAGTGCTGATGAAGCTGCCACAGCCATCCAGAGCGCCATTCCGCCGCATCCATATGGCAAAATCGTCGCCGTGCCCAATGCGCGCTCCCTCGTTGTCACTGAAGCCTCACAGACCATCCGCGCCTACCTAGAGCTGATTAAACAGCTCGACCTTGCACCGAGCCAAACCATTCAAAAAACGATCCATCTCGAGCGCACTGACCCTGAGGACATGGCGAAGATGCTCGAGTCACTATTGGGACTAAAAAACGAAGGCACTGGCAGCACCCCACGCCCCAATACCCCACCCGCGGCGCCACGCGCGCCTGCCACTCCCGGCATTCCCGGTGGCGTTGCTCCGCAGGCAGCCCAGCAGGCCAGTGCCGTCGTCTCCGCAACAGGTGGCGGCCTCACGGCAGAAGGCCCCAAGCCCATTCTTCAGCCTCTCCCACGCATCAGCAGCCTGCTGGTCATTGCCAGACCCTTGGATCTCGAGCAAATCGAAAAACTCGTCGCTGAGATCGACTCAGAGGCCAAATCGAAAAAATTCGCCTCCCGCAAACTCAACTACATCGACCTCAGCACCTTCCTCGGACTCGCGGAGAAAGCCCTGATGCGAAACGACAAAAATGCCAAAAGCAGCACCACTGGCAGCACGGGTCAAACCACACCCACCGGTGGCAATCAGAGTGCTTTCGGGAACAACAGCAGCGGCTTTGGCAATAGTGGATTCGGTAATAGCGGATTCGGCAGCTCAGGCTTTGGCAGTTCAGGTTTTGGCAGCGGAGGCTTAGGTGGAAGCATGGGCGGTGGTGGTTTTGGCGGAGGAGGTGGTGGAGGCTCCGCACAGCCGCTTGAAGTCACCAAAAAAGCCATCAGCGCCCTCATCGGCAACACGCTTGTCATCGCCGACCCCGCCAGCTCCAAATTCTTTGCCAGCGGCCCGCCAGATCAACTCGCCTTGCTCGAAGAACTGGCCGAGGAACTGGATGTGCGACCACGGCAGATCATGATCTCTGTCATCATTGGCAGGTTCAACCTCAGCAATGACTTCCGCTTCGGACTCGATTGGATCAACTCGCTCCGAAACATCGGCAGCGTCGGCCAAAAGGCTGGTGGCGTCATCGATGCTGGTGCAGGCACCTTCAATCCCACGGATTTGAACGACTTCACCAAGCTCATTGGCGACAAAGCACTCCCTGCACTCGGCGGGCTCGCCGCTTATGGCCAAGTCGCCAAAAATCTTCACCTCTTCGTCAACGCCGTTGAGAGTTCTGGGCGCTTCAAGGTTTTGCAAAAACCCGTCGTCACCACCTTAAATCACCAGCCCGCCAGCATCTATATCGGCGAGCAGATCGCCATCGCCGGGCAGACCTTCAATGGCGGCGGCGGCTTCGGGCAAACCGCGACGACTCAGTTCATTCCCGTTCGCCTCCAACTCGACATCATCCCGCATATCTTCAACGAAAAGGAGATCATGCTCGAGTTCAAACAAACTAACAACTCCACTAACGGCACATCCAATATCAATGGCAATCCAGTGCCCAACATCGCCGAGCAAGGCATGTCTAACAGCCTCATCGTGCCAGACCGCACCGTCGCCATGTTGGGTGGCCTCATCTCCGAGGCCTCAGACAACCCCACTTCCGGCGTGCCGTTTCTAGTGCGGCTCCCGCTCATCAAATATCTCTTCGGCAACACCAGCAAAAGCAAAAGCCGCTCGGAGCTCATGATCTTCGTTCAGCCACACATCATGCCTGAAGGTGCCGCACACATCCATGAGCAGACACGCTTCTTCAATAACAGCACCAACACCAACGACGTCTTCGAGTTCGCTGGTTACCCAGAGGAGCCGCTTCCCCCAATGTCCTCCCAGCCAGCCCAGCCCAACTTCTACCCCAATCAGCCCGTCCCCCAGGTCCAGCAGCCTGCACCAACTGCCCCCACTCAAGACAAACCCGGTGTCTGGTCCAAATTCAAAGGCCTCTTTCGCCGTCAGAATCAAGATCTATAGTCGCACCGCCGTTCCTCACCCGTTATCCTTCACTCTAAACGAAACTCTCCCATGATCCCTGACGACACCTCCACTCCGTCCGCCTCCGAAACCGTTCTCTGGTCCGGCCACACCTCACAGTGGGTCCATTTCGGCTTCTATCTCCTGTGCATCATCCTCGCAGCAGCCATCGCTGCAGCCGCGACTCTCCTTGCCCTGCCCACCGGTGGCCTCACCTATCTCGCGCTCATCATTCCAGCGCTCATGTGGCTCATCCGCTGGTTCGTCACCCGGTCCACCAGCTACGAGCTCACCACTCAGCGGCTCCGCATCCGCAGCGGCATCCTAAACCGCCGCGTGGATGAGCTGGAGCTCTACCGCGTCAAAGATTACGCCATGGAGCAGCCACTGTTCCTACGCATGGTCGGCCTCGGTAATCTCAGCATGGTCACCTCAGACGCCTCCACGCCCACTCTAGCCATCCGTGCCATTCCTGACATCGAAGCCGTGCGCGAGAAACTCCGCACCGCCGTCCAAGCCGAGCGCGACCGCAAACGCGTGCGCGAGCTCGATGTGGACAACCACGAAGACGCCGCTCTCAAATAAGGCCCAACTGCTGAAGCCGCGAACGAAGCCCCTCACTTCTGTTCAATCTTCATCTCGCTCACCACCGCGAGATTACCGTCCTTTGTCTCCAGAATCATTTTTTTGCGCTCAAACTGGTCCTTGTAGCTCCATCCCATTTCCGCCTCCCACTTTGCCTCGCTCAACTGACGCACAACGCGCAGTTGCAGGACAAAAGTCGCCAGCCGTGTCTCGTTGTCCACGATGATAGGCCCCGGCTCAATCACCTTCAAATCGATCGCATTCACAAAGCGTAGCTTGAGGTCCGCAAATCGCTTCACAAACTCTGTCGAAGCCGGTGTCATCAGCCCACTCTGAGTGATCTCCCCCAAAACGATGCAATAGTTCTTTGCGACACTTGGATTCAGCTCAGGCAGGCTCTTGATCAGCTGCCGCACGGCCATTTCACCCGCATCCGTCTCATACACACTCAGCTCTCGTGATGAATCACACCCGGCCAGAATGGCAGTCAGGCTGAAGAGCAAAGAAAAATAGAAGCGGCGGCGGGTCATGTCCTGTCATGGCATGAAACCACCTCCAACGCAAACCGACACCTTACACACAATGATCTCCAGCTGGACATCAAACTCATCGAATGACTTGATGCCAAGTCGCCACCATACCTCATCCCATGCCGCCGGATCTCCTCATCGTGCGCACTTTCATCGTGCAATTCTTCGTTTTGCGAGACGGGGTTGATCTCTACCTCATCGACACCGGCTTCATCGGTGGCATGCGCGCTCTGGAGAAGGCCCTGATCTCACGCGGATGGCACACGCTTCCAATTCGTGGCATCTTGCTCACGCATGGGCACCTCGATCATGTGCGCAACGCCCCCGCACTCGCCAAAAAGCACAGCGCGTGGATCGCCGGTCCTGAGGGTGATCTCGAGCACTACGAAAACCGCGCTCACTACTCTGGCCTCGGCCGCATGGCCGGCATCGCGGAGTGGATCGGGCGACGCATTCTCCAGCAGCCCACTTTTCGACCGGACAAACTTCTGCAAGACGCGGACGAACTCCCCATCTGGGGTGGCCTGCGCGTCATCGCCCTCCCCGGTCACACGCATGGTCATTGCGGTTACTATTCCGCCAAACATCGGCTCCTCTTCAGTGGCGATCTCTTCGCCACCTTTGGCCTCGGCCCACAAATCGCCCCCGCATACCTCAATCAAGACAACATAGCCGCTCGTCGCAGCATCCACCGCGCACTCGAGCTCCCTCTCGACGGTGTCCTCCCCTGCCACGCCGATAAATCTCCGCCAGCCAAGCAACTCGCCTACCTTCGAAGCCTCGCGTCATCATGACTCGCCACTTCCTCAACTCCCTTTCGTTTGATCGTGGCTCCGTCACCGACTGGGGCTCGCATCCATTTTCGGTGCCAGCCATTCGGCAGCTCAAGACGCTCGAGCTTCACCCCAAAGTCACCTTCTTCGTCGGCGAGAACGGCTCAGGGAAATCCACCCTGCTCGAATCCATCGCCGAGAAGCTCGGCTTTCGTCAGGCAGGTGGCAGTCGTGTCGAAAGCCTGTTCAAACACGAATACGCCTCTCCCCTCACACCACTCATCAGCTTCTCACGCACCAGCAACCGCCCCATGGACGGCTTCTTCCTCCGAGCCGAGAGCTTCCACAACTGGGCCACCGAACTCGATGAGCTTGAGGCCACGCCTTTCTGCGGCGGCGTCTTGAAATCCTACGGCGGCAAAAGCCTCCACGCACAAAGTCACGGCGAGTCCTTCCTCAATCTCCTCACCCAGCGCATCGACGGTCACGGCATCTACCTCTTTGACGAGCCTGAAGCCGCCCTGTCCCCTCAGCGACAGCTTTCCATGCTCGTCCGTCTGCACGACCTCGTGGATGAATTCTCCCAGTTCATCATCGCCACGCACTCCCCGCTCATCATGGCCTACCCAGATGCATGGATCTATCAATTCAGCCCCGAAGGCATCCAACGCATCGCTTACGAAGACACCGACCACTATCAAATCACCCGCAGTTTCATGCGCGATCATAAAGTCATGATGAAGCGCCTCTTGAAGCGTGAGGATGAACTCGATCTCGGCGATTGAGATCAAGGCTCACGCTAGCACCTCCACCGCACGCAGCGTGGCCGCAGTGCGGCTTTCGACGCCGAGTTTTTCGAAGATGTGGATCGTGTGCTTCTTCACCGTAGCGACGCTGAGTCCCAGGATTTCCGCGATTTCATGATTCCCCTTCCCTTGCGCCACCCAGAGCAGCACTTCGGCCTCACGCGGTGAGATGCCGAGTTTTTCGAGTGGCTTGGGATCTTCGAAATTCGGCGCGAAACGCTGATGTTGCTGCTTGGCGCGTTCCAGGCGCGTACGCACGGCTTTGAGCAGGTCGTTTCGCGAAACGGGCTTTGGCAGGTAGTCGTCTGCACCGAGATTCATGCCCGCGCGGATGTCCGGCGGCGTGCCTTTGGCGGTGAGGAAGATGAAGGGCACGGCTTTGGTCGTCGCATCGGCTCGCAGGCGTTCCAGCACGGCGTAGCCATCCATGCCAGGCATCATGATGTCACACAAGACGAGAGCGGGGTGGTGCTGCGCGGCCAGTTGCAATCCCGCGCGTCCGCTGTCAGCGACGAGAACGTGAAAACCTTCCAGTGCCAGCAGCTCGCGCAGATTCTCACGCAGCGGCGCGTGGTCTTCGATGAGGAGGATGGTGGTCATGTAGGAAGAGTGACGACGGCTTGAGTTCCAAGACCTTCTTCGCTGTGAATCGTGAACGTGCCGCCGCACAGCGCGACGCAGCGTTTCACCACCGCGAGGCCCAAGCCGGTGCCGCTGATGTCGCCGACGTTTGAAGCGCGGTGGAAAGGCTCGCCGAGTCGAGTGAGATCGGCGGGAGGAATGCCGATGCCTTCGTCGTTCACGCGGAAGCTAGACTCATTCGCTTCAAACACCACGCTGCCGCTCGGCCGGGAGTATTTGACCGCGTTGCTGAGCAGATTGACCAGCACACTTCGCATCAAAGTGACATCAAGGCTGCGCATACCTGTGTCGAGCTTCGTCACGATTTCGCACCTTCTCTGCGTGGCGATCTGCACCTCTTCGACGATCTCGCGGCACAATGCGGCGACATCCACGGGCTGCGGGTTGGCTTTCATCGTGCAAGACTCGATGCGACCGAGGAGGAGCACTTGCTCGACCATTTCATTCATCCGCCCAGTGGAAGACTTGATCTGCGTGAGCAGTTCCATCCGCCGTGATTCACTGAGTTGGCCTGCGTGAGCCTCCAGCAGTTCTGCACCGGACAAAATCACGCTCAGTGGCGTTCGGAACTCGTGCGAGACGCTGCTGACAAAATGGTTCTTCATCCGCCCGAGTTCACGCTCCGCATCGAGCGCGGCGCGCAGCTTGCCGGCGCGTGTGGCGAGTATCACGAGTAGCGAAAGTGGCACTGCGCTCAGCCCAAGTGCTGCAAAACCGATCCACGGAGTCGGCGTACCGTATTCACGACTGAAACTAGTGGCTCATGTCAGTAAAGTTGCAGGGTAAAGCCGCTTGAGCTTGATGCGTGCGTCCTCGGTGGTGAACTGCCAGTCGGTTCCGCAGTGGGCAGCATTGCGTTTCTGACTCCATGCCTCGAGTTCTCTCTCCAGCGT
>JANOBP010000033.1:0-9907 GCA_031411715.1 Verrucomicrobiaceae bacterium
CTAGCTGCATGTCGCCACCGAGACATTTGATCGCTGCCGCAGCCAAGATGCCTTCAGGCGTGCCGCCGATACCGATGTAGAGATCAACACCGCTATCCGGCAAGGAAGGCGCAACCGCTGCGGTGACGTCGCCATCACTGATCATGCGCAAAGCGGCACCACTGGCACGAACGCTCGCAATAATGTCCGCATGACGTGACCGATCCATCGTGACGACGACGAGATCACGCACACGCTTGTCGAGGACCTTGGCCGTGATTTCCAGCACCTCTCCAACAGGCATCGAGAGCAGCGGTTGAGAGCCGGTTTTTTTGAAATGCTCACGCATGGCTGGGCCATAGGCGATCTTATGACTGTAGAAACTCGGCAAGTGACGCATCACCGATTCCACGCCCTCAGGCACCTGCGCAGCAGCCATGACGGAGATGCTATTGGGCAGGCCCTTGCTTAGATTTGAAGTACCATCCACGGGATCAAGTGCGATCTCAAAGCGCGGCGATCCTTCTTTCCAGGTGCCTAGTTTTTCACCCACGAAGATGCCTGGAGCTTTATCCTTGATGCCTTCACCGATCACGACGTGACCACAGACGTCCAGCAGGTCAAAGACACCTGCAATGGCCGCGCAGGCTTCCGCATCCGCACGTTCCTTGTCACCACGACCAAGCCAATGCACCGCCTTGAGAGCTGCATTCTCCGTGGCACGCACAAACTCAAACTCGAGCACACGCTCGACGTCGTGGGTGCTGCGAAGCTCTGGCAAAGTGGACATGCTCATGTGATATCTGGATAGGCAAAGCCACCGTGCTGGGCAGCATCCAGCATGGCGCAATATTGGGCAGATGTGGCGATTGGCATAAGGACGAGTGGGTTGTGTCCGATTTGGCGAACTCCTCACCTTTAACAGATCCTTTCTTGCCATCCATACCACCATCGGCCAGAGTTGTGTCTGATTTAGCAATCCGTTATGCCGCAAACAACTTCCTTTCTCAGCGTCGTCCCCGCAGGCTCCGCCCATCGTGTGCAGGGGCACCGCTCAGTCGCGCTGCCAGGGGTGACGGTGGATATCCTGACCACGAGGAAGATCGAGTTGCAGCAGTGGGAACTGCGCCGCTTGAATGACCCCTACTGGCGTCTCTACTGGCCGATGGAACTTGGCGGCGTGATCGAGATCGATGGCAAACAAACGTCGCTAAAACCTGGCACCGTGTATCTGATTCCGCCGCACACGACATTCAGCACGACCACCACGGGGCCTTTTAGCAAGTGGTATGCTCATTTCAGTCTCGGTCCCGTGGCAGACAGGGCAACTCCGGGCATCTATAGTTTCAGCAACACCCCGCACATGCGCAGTCTCCTGCAGTGCCTGATCAAACTGGGTCAAAAGCCTGGCAGCGTGCGCTTCCCATGGGTATCCATACAACTCGTAGCTGAGACGGTGCAGCGCCTGCCTGATACTGTGTGGGAGCAGCAGCGACTGGATTCACGAGTCTTGAAAGCGATGGAGTTCATGAACCAACACATGGGACTTAAACTGACAGCAGATCAAATTTCACGCCATGCAGGGCTCAGCGTGCGTAATTTAAATCATCTCTTCCAGCAAGAGTTGCAGCTACCACCCATGCGGATGCTGCTCGATTACCGCCTTGATGAAGCCTGTCGTCTCCTTCGGCATACGGACGACAGCATCGAGGACATCGCCGAGCATTGTGGCCTGGTGAATCGCCACTACTTCAGCCGTATGATGCGGCAGTATCGGAATACCTCGCCTGCCGCGTATCGACAGGAAAGCTTTGGCTAATGCTCAAGACTGCACAACGGTAACACGTCCCGCGGTGAGAATGTCGATAAGCCACTGTTTCACGGCTTTGAATCCTCGAATAAGCGCGCTGTCGATGATTTCGCGACAGCCGAAGCGGGCAGCGATTTGATCTTCACATCCGCGATAGCGTGGCATGAGCACCAAAGTGCTTTTTGGACGTGATCTCGCATCAGCACGTTGGGCAAGGCATGGATTCACGATGCCTTTGCAAAGCACGAGTCCCTCTTCCTCAAGCGGAATGCTGCGACGTGGCATCACCAGCCACGGACGCCATGAAAAACGAGTGCGGCCGAGTTCATCAACGTTCACACACCCGTAAGTGCGTACAGGGACACCTGCGGTGCGACGGGCAAGAAAGGCGCGCACGCCTTCTTCCACCTCGGCACTGTCGGCACGCTTATCAAAGATCAAGTCACGTCCCATCAGCATCCCAAAAAACGCCAGGCGCATGGACCAGCCAGCCATCAGCACGCCGATGAAGATCAGCACAAGTGAAACGGCGGCACCGAGCCACGGATGGATCGTCGCACTGAGTGTAACGACAGCTAGGATGCCGAGCTTGGTGAGTTTCAGACTCGCATCGACGATGCCAAACGGCGAAAAGGCGATGAGCACGTTGATGGCATGCGAACTCAGCCACACGACGCCAAATGCAGCCACGGCAACCGGAATGCTAATCCATGGTGTGTGCATGCTGTAATCCAGGATCGATGCCATCGGCAGCATGGCGACTCCGGGTATAGCTTCCTGCTGAATGCGATCAATTTGAGCCATCGCCAAGGCCACAAGTGGCACAAAGCCAACACTCGCGACAAGTGCACTCAGCTTATTTTCAAAGAGTTCAATCCAATCAAGGGGCTTCTTTGCCAATGCGGGCACCATGGCCCCGACGACATCCTTGAGCAGGCAAAGTACGATGAGGCCAAGTCCGAAACCCCAGACATAGGGGCTGCAATACCAAGGCAGACTCGCACGCAGCTCAGGCGCACTTTTCCACCATGACCAAGCACCGATGACACTCACGCCGAGCAGCGGACTGACAGCCACACCGGTGATTTCGGTCACACCTTCCGCCAGCGTCACGCCAGGCAGCCGCATGCCACTCGCCGCAGAGGTAGCAGCTTTCACGGGGTCGGAGAAAATGGACTCGGAGGGCTTTTCTTGAGCGCTCAGCGTCACCGCACTGAAGCAAGCGACGAGGAAGAGCAGGATGGCACGCGTAAGATTGGGAGTGGCGTTCATGGTAGCTGTAGTTGGGATTTAGGACGAGCGACGCGTGCTTATGATGCATCTAAAGTGCTCACGCTGTTACATTTTTTTGGAAAACTTCCACGACAGAGCTTGTCAGCCGAAGCTCGCTCTGGTCGCACGGTGAGAAATGCGGCTATCGGTTCAAATCCATCACTTCCTGGATCTGGCCAAAGTATGACGAAATCATGCCAAAGAGCTGATAGACGATGAAGCAGACGATACCGGCATAAAAGATCTTTGGCAGCCAGACGGTGACTCTTTGCAGCGAATCCTGCGCCTCAATGGTCTCCGCTGCCGCCCAGCTATTCATCTCCCGATCCAGCGTTCCGGACTCCTCCGCTGTGGCGATGCTGTGCACAAAAACGAGCGGAAAGCCATGCACGTCCGACATCGCACTCGAGACCGTATCACCCGCCGCGATGCGCGGCTCCGCCGCCTCAGCCGCATGGCGCAAAATGCCACTGTGAGAGGCCTCTCCAGCCATGCGCATGCATTCCGTCATGCGCATCGCTGCCAGGAGGCATGCGTGGAAGACCTGCGCGAATCGTGCCAATGCCCAATGCCTGCGCACGCTGCCCACCAGTGGGATGCGCCACAGCCAGCGCTCGATCTCCGCCGACTCCGTGGCTTTGCGGGAAAGCCAGCGCCAGAGCAGCACCAGCAAAACCAGCACACCCCAAAAGACCACCATCGTCACGATGAGATGTTGTAGAGGACTCGTCCCGCCATTCAAATCCGCCACCACGATGCCTGGCAGTTTAGGTGCCACGATACCGAGATGCACCAGCACCAGCGGGTAAACAATCGCGCTGCGCATCTGCCGCACGCCGACATCCCAAGCCTCAAAGTAACGTGCCAGATGGCTGAGCGCGTCCGACAGTCGCCCGCTGCTTTCACCCGCTGAAATCAGCGTGATCTCCAGGCCATCCGACAGCGCCGCATTATGCTTGGCGACGGACTCTGCCACGCTCAGGCCATCCTTCAGGCCACTGCGCAGCCCCTGCAGCCAGATGCGCCGTGCGTGCGATGGGTTTTGCCCCAGAAGCAGCTCCACCGCCCGATCGAGGTGAAAGCTCGCGCCTATGAGCTTCGCTAGCTCGCGGTAGAGGGCTGCTTTTTCGGAGAGTTTCATCGTATGCCGCCAAATCTCACGCCGCAGCACCTCCGCAGCAAGCCTTCAGCGCATTTTAGTCAATCATACGCTTGCTCCTCACTTAAATTCATGCCTTAAGCTGACCCCGAATGCCTACCTCTGACAAAAACGATCCTGACAACCGCTGGATGCATCAAGCGCTCGATCAAGCCAAGCGTGGACTTGGCCTGACCAGCCCGAATCCACCTGTCGGAGCCGTCATCGTTGCGCAGGACCGTATCATCGGACAGGGCTTCCACGCCAAGGCCGGCAGTCCACATGCTGAGGTGGAGGCCATCCGCGATGCACAGAGTAAGTTCCCCAAGCTCATCTCCGAGTCCACGCTCTACGTCACCCTCGAGCCCTGCTGCACGCATGGCCGCACGCCACCCTGCACAGACGCTATTAAGGCCGCGGGCATCAAGCGCGTCGTTTTCGGTGCCTTTGATCCCAATCCCAAGCACAAGGAGCGCGCTCGGGACATTCTAGTCCTGTCCAACATCAGCGTGAAGTCGGGCACACTCGGCACGGAATGCACGCAACTGATCCGCCCCTTTGCCAAATGGATCACCACAGGCTTACCCTATGTCATTGCCAAGGTGGGCCAGAGCCTGGATGGCCGCATCACCCGCCCGGCTGGTGAGAGCCAGTGGATCACCAGTAATTTCGCCCGCGTGCATGGACGTCGGCTCCGCATGCGCGCGGATGCCATTCTTGTCGGCGCAGAAACGGTTCGTCAGGACAACCCACGCCTCACGCTGCGTGATGGTTGTGCCGCCACCGGCAAAGAGCAGCCTTGGCGTGTCATCCTCACCCGCTCAGGCAAGATCCCCAAAGAAAGCCACCTCCTTACCGACGTCTATGCCCACCGCACCCTCATCATGCAGGAGGGTGACCTCATCGATGTGCTCACAGACCTCGGCGAGCGTGGCGCGATGTGTGTCTTGATCGAAGGCGGCGGCATCGTTCTTGGCCAAGCCTTCCGCGAGCACCTCGTCGATGAAGCCCACTGGTACATTGCCCCCCTGCTCTGCGGTGGCAGCACTCCCTCGATAGGAGGCCCAGCCTTTCCAGCCTCCATCGAACTCGATGACGTCAAAGTCTCCGCCATGGGCGACAACGTCCACATCAGCGGTTACCCGAAAAAGGCCTGAAGCCAGAGTACAGAGGAGAGCGGAAAGAGCAGAGAAAGAAGACGATCAGGCACCCGATCGAGCCTATCCCAACTCTGCTGCACCGAAGCGAATCGGTCATCAACCGAGTAACACCAGGCACATAAGGGCACGAGTGTGTTAGAGCCGGGGTTATCCTGCTGCGCAGATTCTGCGGGATGGCTTCGCTTCAGTGATGCCGCTCATCGCGGCAAGGCAGTGTTCAACTATAGGGGCATCGGCTGGATCGCTTAGGCTCTCAGCAATGCACCCTTTAATGGTAGGCCGCGTTACGTCGTGCATGCCGAATGAGTCGCAATAAACCAAAGACAATAGCCGCGTAGATCGCCCACTGCACAACGAACGAAAAGAGCAAAGGGCGCCACGGAAACGAATCCCCAGTAGGCTTGCCAAAGATGCTTTGGAACAGAAAGATAGAGGGAGCGTGACTCCACTGGCTGATGTCCTGAAAAATCTGTGCCTCACCAAAAGAGAGCATAAGGAACAAGAGCTCGGCCAGGAAGCCAATTGAGAGGTATGTGGCTTTCATACACGTTTGCAGCGACCTAAAATTCAAGCGATGGCAACCCCACAAGTGGGGGCAGCGCTAATCGCGCGGTTGAGGCTGAATGAAGGCGAAGCATCTGAAATAGAGGGGCTAGTGGGTGGTGCCATGCGCATTTTGTCCGGCTTGGCTGCTTCTTTACTGAGCGGGTGGCCTCACTAAATCAGCTCCTGCCGCTTCCCACAGTTCAATGCTGTTACCATCTGGATCACGAAGGTGAGCGAAACGCCCATTTGGATAGTTTTCTGCATCGACCTCTACGGAGATGCCTGCTGCCCGGAGTTGGGCAACCATCGCATCAAGATCCCTAACCCGAAAATTGATTCTCCATGAGTGCTCTGGCCCTCCCACCTGATCAGTCTCCGATTCTGATGCAAATACCGTCGGCCCTTCATCCTGCCACCACGATCCATCCTCGTCTTTCTCCCCGACTTTCCGGACACCCAAATGCTGATCATACCACTCATTGAGTGTGCCCGATTTCTTACCACGGAAGAAGAAGCCTCCAATTCCAGTTACCTTTTCCATTTTGTATGAGGGGCTTGTTGATTCTCTGGCGAACTTCTTTGTCGGCGTGATTACATCATGAACAACTTTTGCCCTATCTTCCAGTGACTTCAGCGACCACAATCGGGTCACCAGGTGACCAGTCGAGGCCCCAAGAATCAGGCAGCTAATCGCAGTGATGTAAACGGTGCGGTTCATGATCGAAACTTCTTAGCCATATCAACTCGGATCAGGCGACGGCGAGCGTTAAGCGCCGATGACACGACAGATGCCATACGAGCCGTTGCCTGCATCCGTTCGCCCATTGTTGGCCTCTTGGTTCTCATCGGTATTTCCTCTCTATGGAAGCAAGCACCGAATGAAGTGCGGAAATATAATCTTCGATCAGCCGCCGCTCTTCTGGACCACTGGCGAGCTGTAATCGTGATTGATGTAGCCAGTTCATGGTGTGGCGACCCTCCGTGCCAATCCATCCGTATGCGCGCTTGCCGACTCGAAGCGCACGCGTATCTCCGAGCAAATGGCGTCTCAAGAAAATGGTTGGATCACGTCTGGCCAGCTCCCCGCATGCCATGGAATAGGTCTCGGAATGTTCACCATCGAGACCTCCGTCATCGTAGGCGGCAAATTCAGACCAAGCTTTCATGTCGCCTCCTTCAATGCGCTTAAGCAAGATGGCAAGATTGCGGGACAAACCTGTGTCTGCCCAACTGCTCACAGAAGGCAAGAGCTTCTCGGGTCGCTGCTGGGGGCTGCTACATGCGACTTCCCACACGGAGAGGGAAGCTGTGAGCATGAGCAATCGTATGCGAGGCATGGAAAATGGCGTTGCTCTTGGTTCTTTGGGCGAACAGTGTAAATGGTTAACAGATCGTGAGGTTTGTCGGCAGCTCTATCGCCAACGGTTTTGTCGGAAAAGTACGGGCTGTGGTACCCATGGGTGTGGTTTTACACGCCTATGCCTTTCCTGGGCAATAAAAATGTGGCTCGGCAACGGCACAGGAGGCTAAAATCCGTGTGTTCATCTTCCAAACCCAAACTGGAGGAACAGCTATGCGGCGTTTGTGGCTGAAGCCGTGCAGCGAGCGGGCGGAGGAAGGCAGTGTGCGGTGGGAATGAAACACCGCGAGAGGCTGGAACACCGCAGAGGACCTGGACTCAAGAGGTCGGTGAAGGTCCATCAGCCTTTCCGTCGCTTACTCGGCACGCTGCATTCGATTTCCGTGTCTTCCGTGGTTGGCCATTTCTGATTTTGGGTTCAAGCGCACTGGGAAAGATCGGTGCGTTGAAAATAAATCTGGACGGCGAAAGGCGGTTTATGATAAAAAACAATATTCCGCTCAACCAACCATGAGCGGATGGGTTGCGGATGATTCTTCAAGAACACTCGTTCCAACAGGCAGGCTCCAGCGCCACCTGCACGGCGAAGCCGTTTCTGGTGGGGGCAGTCGATAGCCAAGTAACTCGCCGCTCCGCCCTCCTCCGCCCCACTAACAACCGTCGATTGCTGCCTCGGGGCAGGCCAGCAGCGGTCCAGAGGCACAAATTTCCGCGCCGTAAGGCATAGCGGCACGGGGAACCGGCTCGTTACCGGTGTTCTCGGGGTTGGGGCGGAGCGGTCCTGGGTGGGAACCGCTCCGCCATTTTTTTGGGACGAGCCCACTGCAAGTGATCCTACTCGTCCTCCTACTCCTACTCGTCCTCGATTCTGATGCGCCGCAATCACCCCGAAGCTCCGCACATCAAGGGAGGAGGAGTAAGAGGAGGAGTCGGATGCTCCGCACCGCACACCACACGTCTTTTCGAGGACGAGTTCGAGTAGGAGGACGAGAACGAGGACGAGCCCACTGCAAGTCGTCCTGCCATGCCAAACCTCCCTTGCCCTGCACTTTGCGCCTTGCCACCTCGGCCCCACGCTGCTAATAGCATCACCGCTATGCCACGCATTCAATACACAACCCCTAGCGGTGAAACCGGAGCTCTCGAACTTACTGCCGAACGCATGACCCTCGGCCGTGCGGATGACAACCAACTCGTCCTCCTCGACGATTCCGTTTCCAGCCACCATGGTGAGATCGTCTTCGACAATGGCTCATGCTTTTTCACCGACCTCGGTTCCACCAACGGCACCAAAGTGGGCAACGAGCGTGTGGATAACATTGAACTGGCCCATGGCGGCAGTTTCACCATTGGGCATGTCGAATGCATGTTCCTCGGTGATGAAGAGGCCCCTCCAGCACCACTTGGGGCCTCACGCACGGTTTCCAGCGGCAGCTTTGCCTCCCGCGCCTATGACCGCAGCCTGCGCACCGGTTTTGGCCCCACGAAAAAGGCCAAAAACTCTGGCGCAGCAGGTCTGATCTTCCTTGGCATCCTTGGCATCGCTGCCTGCGTCGCCGCTGTCTATTTCGCCATGGAACTCCGCTGAAACCGATCACTTTGATTGGTTCGCTCCGGTAGTGTCGAGCCACCTCGACCCGGGCCTCGAATCGTTCACTCTCCACGCGGCTTCCCCATGCCGCCATCTCTACAAAAAATACATGTCTAACACAATCATTGTCGGCGCCCAGTGGGGCGATGAAGGAAAAGGAAAAATCGTCGATTACCTCACCGAGAACACGGACGTCGTCGTACGTGCCGCCGGTGGTAACAACGCCGGCCACACCGTCATCAACAGCGGCACCAAATACATCCTGCACCTCATCCCCAGCGGCATTCTGTGGAAGGACAAGATCTGCGTCATCGGCAACGGCGTCGTCATGGATCCCGTCGGCCTGCTTGAGGAAATGGCCAAACTGCGCGGACAGGGTGTCACCATCACGCCAGAGAACCTGCTCATCAGCGAAACCGCCCACCTCGTTATGCCCTACCACCGCGGGCTGGACAAAGCGCGCGAGATTCAGCGCGGCGACAAGAAGATCGGCACCACCGGACGCGGCATCGGCCCGGCATACGCCGACAAAGTCGAGCGTGATGGCCTCCGCACCATTTTGATGACGCAGCCCGAGATTTTCGAAGAGGAACTCCGTGACCGTCTCGCACGCCACAACGCCACCTTCGCCGCACTCGGCGTGGATCTCGTCCCGGTTGAGGAAACCGTGAAAATCATGCTCGAGGCCGCGCGCACGCTCGCCCCGCACATTTGCAACACCACGGTGTATCTGCATGAGGCCATCAAGGCCGGCAAGAACCTGCTCTTTGAAGGCGCGCAAGGCACCTACCTCGACATCGACCACGGCACCTATCCTTTTGTCACCTCCTCCAACACCACCTCCGGCGGAGCCTGCACCGGCTCCGGCGTGCCACCGCGCATGATCGACAAAGTCGTCGCCGTTTGCAAAGCCTACACCACCCGCGTCGGCAGTGGCCCCTTTGTCACCGAGAACGAAGCCATCGGCGACATGCTGCACAACATGGGCCGTGAATACGGTGCCACCACGGGCCGCGCACGCCGCTGCGGCTGGCTGGACTCCGTGCTCGTG
>JANOBP010000034.1:0-7021 GCA_031411715.1 Verrucomicrobiaceae bacterium
CTATCTCGCGCTCAAGCACCGCCCCGCATGAGTCCACAACACCTCAGCACCACATGCCCCGTGCTCCATGAAGATCGACAGATCATCATTGTGAATAAACCGCACGGCATCTTATCTCATCCCAATCCCAAATCGGCCAAACCACAGCTCTCCGCCTTTGAAGGCCGATACGACCCGGATAAGCGCACCTTCCAATCTCCTGGTGGCATCATCCATCTCATCCATCGTCTTGATCAGGACACCTCCGGCGTTCTGCTCGCCGCCAAGGACGAAAAAAATGCGGCGGCCTGCCGTGAGGCCTTTGAGCAGGAACTCGTGCGCAAAAAATATCTCGCCCTCTGCTCTGGCGGTGGATTGAAAAACGAGGGCACATGGCTCGATCACCTCGCCACCGAGCACGCGCGTCACCAAGTGCGCACCACCGTCCGCCGCGGTGCCCGGCCCAATGCCGAGCTCAAATTCAGACTTCTCCATTACAGTGCCGCGCACCGCCTCTCGTATCTGGAAATCGACCTCATCACCGGCAAGACGCATCAAATCCGCGTCCAGGCCGCCTCACGGCATCTGCCCGTCGTTGGTGACGACGTGTACGGATCTTTTGATCTCAACCGTAACTTCAAAAAGAACCTCAACGCCCGCCGCCTCTTCCTCCACGCCCATCAGATCAGCCTCAAACATCCCGCCAGCGGCCAGCCGCTCCAGATCACCGCTCCACTGCCAGAAGACCTCATCACCGTGCTTGCCGCCGCACAAATCCCGCATCCATTCTGACCCGCCATGAAACATCTCCTCATTCTCTTCACCCTCCTCGTTAGCCAGGCGCTCGCCGCCGATGCACCTCAGACCTACACCGGCGACATCACCGGCGTCGTCTGCGCCGCCTGCAAAGAACACGTCACCGCCGCCCTCGTCGCCAAGCTTCCCGGCGTGCAGAAAGTCGAAATCCAGCGCGGAGAAAAACTCGGCGTCAATAAAATCACCATCACCGCCACCAACGCCGCCGTCACCAAAGAAGCCGCCATGACCGCCCTCGGCGACCTCGCCCAGAGCTACCAGATTGTCTCTCTTGCCAAAAAATAGCTGCGCATTCAATCACTCCCGCTACTCTCCGCACCTCACTCACCCACACACATGAGCAACACCGCACCCAAACTCCACAACGCAATGTGGCCAGGCCTCGTCGGCAAAGGCGATGGCGAAGGCCAGGAACCACCGATCAGTCTTGAGCGCATGCTCGACCTCTCCGCCGCAGCCAATGTCGGCGGCCAGAAGTTTGAAGGCATCGACTACTTCCTCTTCCTCCCCCACACCAATCCTGAAGCCACCGAAGACGAGCTCAAAGGCATCGCCGATCTCATCGCCAGCAAAGGATTCAGCGTCGGCTCCCTCGTGGCTCCAGTCTGGCCCGGCACCGTCGGTGACTCCGCCATGGGCGACGACGCCCAGCAGGAAAAATTCCTCAGCGCCGTGAAAATGGCCTGCCGCATCGCCAAAGTCTTCAATGCACACGGCGTCCGCAAATACGGCTGCATCCGCATCGACTCCGCCGAGTTCGGCGTCGCCAAATGGCGTGAGAACTCCAAGGCAGGCACCGCCCGCATCGTCGATACCTTCAAGAAGGCCGCCAAGATCGCCGCAGACCACGGAGAGCGCCTCGCCGCTGAAGGTGAGATCTGCTGGGCCGGCATGCACTCCTGGAAAGACATGCTCGACGTCCTCGAAGGCGTCGGCATGCCAGAAGCCCTCGGCTTCCAGGCCGACCTCGCCCACACCTACCTCTACACCCTCGGCTACAATGCTCCCGAGCACGCCCTTCTCCAAGAAGGCTACAGCGACGCCGAGTTCTGGGCCGCCTACGAGAAGATGACCGACGCCCTCCGCCCCTGGACCATCGACTTCCACGTCGCCCAAAACGACGGCACCGTCCACGGCGCAGGCTCGCACGACAAAACCGGCAAACACTGCCGCGCCGACGATCCCAATGGCAAGCTCGACATCACCAAAGCCTCCGGCTACTGGATCAAAGACGCCGCTTCTCGTGGCATCAAGCACATCTGCTGGGATGGCTGCATGTTCCCGAATGCCGTGCTCGAAACCCCGAGCACCTGGAACAACATCCTCAGCGCCATGATCAAAGTCCGCGACGCCCACGGCTGGTAAACCCCGCCATTTGCGTCATTCTCCTCGCCGCAGAGCTTCACCCCTCTGCGGCGTTTTTATTGGCTTCAATACTCACACTCTATGGAACTCGATCTCACTGGCCCGCATCGCGATGACGCTTACATGATCCTCGCTGGACTCGTTACGCCGCGGCCCATCGCCTTGACGACGACGGTGGATCTGGAGGGCAGGGTGAATGCGGCGCCGTTCAGCTTTTTCAATGTGCTGGGAGACTCGCCGCCGATTGTGGGCATCTGTCCGGGGGATCGCGAGCCCGGCATTCCCAAGGACACCGCGCGGAACATCCGCCTCACGCAGGAGTTCGTGGTCAATCTGGTCGATGAAGCCATCGCGGAGCAGATGAACCGCTGCGCGGCCTCTTTGCCTGCTGGTGAGAATGAACTGCTCCACGCTGGCCTCACCGCCATCCCCAGCAGTGTGGTGAAACCGCCGCGCATCGCTGAAGCGCCCGCCAGCCTGGAATGCCGCTGCCACAGCATCATCGAGATCGGTGACAATCGCCTGATCATTGGCGAGGTGCTCCGGGTGCATGTGCGCGACGACATCTTAGATCCCGAAACCTGGCTGGTGAACCCCGCCAACTACCATCCCATTGGCCGCATGCAGAGCCCGCACTGGTATGCGCGCACGCGGGACATGTTCGAGCTGCGCAGGCCCAAATGAGGTCGCTCTTTCACGCTGATGAAACATTCAGCACATTTTCATGCTTGCCCTTTCCTCGGTGGTTTCATAACCTCAGCACTCTCGCATTCCTTATCCCATGAAAAAACCAACCACACTCCTGATCGCGCTCAGCGTCATCGCTTTGCCCTTCGCCTCCCGTGCTGCTGACCCAGCGCCCCCCATTCAACCCGGTGGCAAGTTGCCCAAAAAAGTCGCCATCCAGCTCGTCAAGGTCGCCGATGACCTGGTGGAGCCAGTGCACGTCGCCTGCCCGAACGACGGCACGGGCCGCGTCTTCATCTGCGAGCGCCCCGGTGTGGTGAAGATCGTCAAAGATGGCAAGGTGCTCAAGCGCCCCTTCCTCGACATCAAGGACAAGACCGTGAGTTCCTTCCTCGAGCAGGGCCTCTACGACCTCGAGTTCCATCCCAAGTTCAAAGAGAACGGCCTCTTCTACATTCACTACTCCGACATGTGGTTCAATGGCGATGGCTTCATCGTCGAATACAAAGTGAAGGCCAACAAACCCGACGAGGCTGATCTCGACAGTGCGCGCGTCGTCATGCAGCTCGAGCGTCCTTACTGCAATCACAACGGCGGTGAGATCTGCTTTGGCCCGGATGGTTACCTCTACATCGGCAGCGGTGATGGCGGCTGGGAAGGGGACGTGCTCAATGCCGGCCAGGACCTGAGCACCACACTCGGCAAGGTGCTGCGCATCGACGTGAATACCCGCACCACGGAGAAAGGCTACGGCATCCCCAAGGACAATCCTTTCATCACGCCACTGCAGCAGATGACGCTCTTCGGCATCAGCGAAGAAGCCTTCTCCAAGATCCAACCCAAGGCGCGTCCGGAAATCTGGAGCTACGGCATCCGCAATCCATGGACCATGAGCTTTGACCGCAAGACTGGTGACTTTTATGTCTATGACATCGGCCAGAACCACTGGGAAGAAATCAACGTCGAGCCAGCAGGCTGCAAAGGCGGCATCAACTACGGCTGGAAGGCCATGTGTGGCAGTCACCCCTTCCCACAGATCTTGAAAAAGAATGCTGACGGCACGGAAACCAGCAGCAATCCACCCAACTGGGCCCAGATCGGCACGCTGCCCGTCGCTGAATACAGCCACGTCGATCAAGGCAACTGCGTCATCGGCGTCGGCGTCTATCGCGGCAAAGAATTCGCCAATCTCGATGGTGTCTGCTTCGTGGCCGACTGGGGCTCCGGCAAGATCTGGGGCATGATGAAGGATGACGCTGGCAAGTGGCAGATGGAAGAGTTGCTCGACCTCGACACCCCGCTGCGTCCTACCGGTGGCGGCGAAGGCGCGGACGGCTCCCTCTACCTCTGCCACGGCACCGCCGGCTACGGCGGCAAGACCGACCCTTATCAGGAAGCACGCGGTGCCTGCTGGAAGATCGTCGCTGCTGATAAAGTCCCTGCCGGTGCCGAAACCGCACCCCTTCAGAAGAAGTAAGCCGCACACGCATTCATAAACTCACGCGAAGCCGGTCATCACGACCGGCTTCGTTTTTTTAGGACTTCACGGCCAGTGCCAGCAGCGCCAGCACGCTCGCCGCCTTGCTGCTTTGGAGTCCAAGCATTGACCTCTTGGGTTCACCGTGATAAAACTCCCATATGACACTGACCGTTGAAATTCCTGAGACCGCCGCGCCTGCTTTACGGGATAGCTATGGCGAGCTGTCGCGTGCGCTCATCGAAAGCCTCGCGGTGGAGGGCTATCGTTCGGGTAGAATATCCCTTCACACGGTGGGTCAGATGCTCGGTCATGATTCCCGTTGGCCGACACAGGATTTCCTCGCCGAGCACAACGCATGGCCTGCGCAGTCCGTCGAGGAATTTGAAAAGGAACTCGCAGGACTGGATCGTCTCCTCGCCGCATGATCGTCGTCACGGACGCCTCCCCGCTGCATTATCTCGTACTCATTGGAGAGCAGCATCTCTTGGAGCAACTTTACGGAAACGTCGTCTGCCCCCAAACCGTGCTCGACGAGTGCTCACACCCGCATGCCCCGGAGAAGCTGCGTCTCTGGGCTGTTGAGCCGCCTGCCTGGCTTCATGTGGTCAGATATTCATCCCTGAAGCTATCTGGACTCGATCACCTAGACCCCGGCGAGCGGTGGCCATTCAAACCGCGAAAATGCTTGGTGCGTCCATCCTACTCATGGATGAAAAGAAAGGTCGGCTGGCCGCCGAGGCTCACGGTTTTGTAGTCGTGGGTGTTTTGGGAGTTCTGGTAGCTGCGGCGCGGCGCGAACTCGTTGATTTTGAAAAAGGAGTATCGCTACTAACTCAGCAGACAAATTACCGCATTTCAGATGCTCTGATCCAGTATGCACGGGCAGCCGTGCAGGCCGTTCAGTCTCCAAACGGCTCTTGAACTTCAAGTCGCGGAGCCCTCACACCCCTTCAACGCAAGCAGCGCCAGCACGCTCACACTGTCGCGTATCCGTCCATCGCGTGCCATTTGCACCGCTTCACTCAGCGGAAGCCGCAGCACTTCAAGTTCCTCGGTATCCTCCGGCTGCGCCTCAGCAAAGGTTAGCCCTGTCGCGATAAAAATGTCGCACACTTCATTCGTGGTCGAATTCGAAAGCTGCACGCCCAGCAGTAGCGGCTCGATCTTGGCTGCGACGATTCCAGTCTCCTCCCGCAGTTCCCGACGCGCCGCATCCGCAGTCGATTCACCCGGCGGACAGCCGCCCTCAGGGATCTCCCACTCATAGCGCTCATGGCAGTAACGCCACTGACCCACCAGCCAGGTGTAGCCTTCGCCATCCACCGGAATCACTCCCACCGCACGGTTTACATACTGCACCACGCCATAAATTCCCGGCCTACCACTCGGCTTGATCACCTGATCCTCCCGCACTCGAATCCACGGATTCACATACGCCTCGCGCGTCGAAACCGTCCTCCAAGGATTCGCATGCTGCGGCAACTCATTCGTCATTTGGCAACCTCCGTGGAAAGCCACACTCCATCCACCTCCACCTTCGCCTGCTTGATCGCCTTCAGCGCCGGTCCCAGCACCGCATGCGACTGATACGGCCCCAGGTAGCCATGCATCTGCATTCCCTTCACAAACTCCTCTGGCACCGTCTTCCCAGGCACACGCACCGCGCTTACCGTGGCATCTGGCCCCAGCTCCGTCATCGTCACGGCAAAATCGACCTCACCCACGAGGTAGCGTTTCTTATCCTCCCAAAACTTCGCCGTATTCATTGGCAGGCTGCAATCGGCGATGATCAGCCCCTGCTTCGCATCGAGCGACTTCACGCGCAGCATGTCTTTATAGCCGCCGCTAGCTCCATCTGGAGCCATGAGCAGCAGCGCATTCAGTTCCGCCACGCCTAGCTTCAAAGTGGCCGCAGTGCCCGCATTCGTCGCCTTCGCGAACTCCGCCAACTTCTGCTCCAAGCCAGGCACGGGCGCGATTTCGGTCAGCAAGGCGCTCTTTTCCTGCGCCACCGACGCGATCTCCCGATCCATCGTCGTCAGCGAATAATACCCCCACCACAAAATGAACCCGAACACTCCGACCGCCGCCGACATGATCACGCAGCCGTATCCGGAATGAAATTCGCCCGTCGGATTTTTTTCAATTTTCGCCATCCATCCATCTCCATCCGCCCCGCCCAAAGATCAAGCCGCCTCATCCCACAAAAATGCCATCCCCCGTGAGGAGAATGGCATTCAAGTCAGCTGAGAAGCTGTGAATTAGTTCGTGGCAGGAGCTGTTGGAGCCGGAGCTGCTGGAGCAGGCACGGCTGGAGCATTTTGCTGCCTTTGCGCCTCTTGCGCTTGTTTCGCTGCATCTTGCATGAGTTGCTGCATGGCAGGATTTGTCATAACATCCGCCGCCATTTTTCCATACAAGCCCATCAATCCAACAGTAGCGAGCGTCCAGATAATCATGGTGGTCTTCAAGTTCAATGAACCACTCTTTACCCAGCCCCACACAAAGGTGAAAATGCCGCAGAAGATGCCCAAAATACCAAGGCCGACTCCCGCATTTTTAAACAGGGCGATAAGGACCCTGATGAAACAAATGAAACAAATGATGCCGAGGATGACGAGTCCTCCGATGATCATTCCTGATGGTGCCGCTGCTGCGATGGCATCTGCTGCTGCTTGTTGGTTGGGTTGCATA
>JANOBP010000035.1:0-3003 GCA_031411715.1 Verrucomicrobiaceae bacterium
GAAGAATTTTAAGCCGACTGTGAAGTAACCTTTCAACACCAAAGTCGGCGAAAGCCTTCCTTCCAGAGCGGCGACCAATCGGGTCGCCGTTTCTTTTAGGAGCCTTCTAGGAAAATTCAATTTGTCGAAATAGAAAGGATGAGTTATATTTTCTGTAATTGTTTAAAGCTTCAAGCATGAGTCCAGAAGTCATCACATTCGAATGCGCTGCCTGCCGCACGCAGTTGACCGTTCCCGCCCATATGGCTGGAATCAGTGGTCCATGTCCAACTTGCGGACAAACAGTGACGTCACCCGCACCCGCTCCGGTTTCGCCATTTTCAACACCACAGTTCTCCTCATCACCTCCTCAGCCGCCGCAATGGCAACAGCCACCACCTCCTGACCCGCAATGGCAACAGCCTGCGCCGCCTCAGTGGCAGCAGCCAGTCGCGCCCTCGATGCCACAGGGATATCCACCTGCTGATATGGGCATGCTTCCGCCTGCTGGCGCGTCTCCCGGCTTCGGTCAAACGATGATGCCAGGTATGGGGGATCCAAATGATCCATCTCTGGCTGGAGGCCTTCCGCCACGTCGAGCACCCGGCCAGCAGCCATTGAGCAGCCTTCCAAGTGGTCCATCAGCAGCCCAGTCTGCTCCCACTCAGTCACGACTAATTCCTGGAGCACCTTCCTTGCCATCCTATATGTCCGGAGGCCCAGGCATGGGTGCTACTTCAGCACTTCCTGGCTCATCATTGTTTGGACGTGAGGCTCCACCTGCGCCCGTCACACCACAGACGCAGTCGCTAATGCCGCATACTCCAGCGCCTGCACTTAATCTCGGTGCGGCACTCGGCACCCCCGATCTCGGGCCGGCCTCCCCACTGCCGCGTGGTCGCAATATCGGCGCTCTGCGCCCTGCTCGCGGCACCAATTTCATCCGCCTCAGCATCGCAGCCCTCTTTCTGCTGAGCTTCCTCGGTGTTGCTGCCTATTTCTTCAAAGACGATATCCAAACGGCGCTCGCAAGCATGGAGGATGTGCCTATCATTCCTGTTCCCGAAGTTCCAAAGTCAAAGGAACCATCAGCATCGACAACGGCTTCCGCAAAGCCCAAATCCGATCTCCCCAGCGCGCCGGAAGTCGCAAGCAGCACGACCGCTCCTCTGCCGAATGATCAAGGCACCAGTTCCACCTCCAACTCGCAAGAACTCCGACTTCCAATGACTCAAGGCAATAGTCTTGAATCCGTCTCAGACACGCCACCCAAAGCCGTCCCTGCGACACAAGCTGAAATAGCCGCAGCCCAGCCTGTCACAGCAGGTCCACTCACTCCTGCTGACCCAAAATCCACTCCTATCGTCGTCGCCACAGCCAAATCCACCGAGCCTCCTGTTGCAGCACTTACTCCTGGCTCACCCACTCCACGCCAAGGAGCCATTACGCCTGAACCTACTGGAGAAGAAGCCCCACCTGCTGCCAAGCCAGCTCTGGAAGCCCTCCAGGCATTTCTCTCCGCACCCAATGCCACTGCACGAGCAAAGCACACTCTAGGCACCGAATTCATGAAGGCCCTCATGGATCGTTATTACTCCAAGAACAATGACGGGCCAATCACCGTCGATCACGTCACCTTTGGTCGTTTTGATCCAAGCCCTGACCTTGGCTCAGGCGCACACTGCATTTTCCACATCGAAAACAAAGCTTGGGAGTATCCCGTTCCAGTCATGCTCGAGGAGCAGACCGATGGTTGGAAAGTGGACTGGCTCACTTTCATCGAGCTCAAAGACCGCAAGCTTGAAGAATTCTTCAAGACACCGCAGGATGGCAAAGCGCTTTTCCACGTCGGTATTTACCGCCAGCACTATTTTGAAGATGTCGTGCCCAATCGCGATCAAAAAGACGCCTTCAGCCTTGGCCTACCAGTTCCCAACCCGTTTCGCTCGCCAGTTTTCCTGGGAAAAGACACCGCACTTTCGACACAGCTTAAAGAACGTCTGCCATGGGAAGTTCACGTTTGGGCCGTCGTCGAGCTTGAATGGAAAAAACTTGGCACACAGCAATGGGTCGAGCTCGTCTCCATGCCTCAGATGCATTGGTATTCTCTCCCGACTCCTCCCAGCGGCAAATCGACATCTCGTACCGTCTCCACCCCCGAGCAACCCATGGTCAAGGAACCTGCGCCCAGCACCATCCTCAAAGCCAAGCCCGTCGAAGACACAAAATTCCCGCCTGGCATCCGCCGCTCTCCTGCTACGGGCCGCTAGTCTTGGCTCAACCTTAGCCAGCCGCTGCGGCAAAAAGCGCTTTTGCGCTGCCGCATGTTTCGTTGTTAAATAACCGCTTCCTCATGCCCCCAGAACACGAAGCGCTCCTCATCCTCACCCGCGAGCAATTTCCCCAATTCCGCGACACTCCCTGTCAGGTCGAGCAAATCGTCAAAGGCGGCTCCGACCGTCACTTCTATCGCCTCATTTGGGATCACAGTGCGCATCCGCCCATGATCCTCATGGTTTACACGCACGCACGGCGGGACAATCCAAAATTCGTCCCAGCCACCCATCGTCTCGCCAAGCTCGGCGTTCATGTTCCTGGCATCCATGCATTCGATGAGCAGCGCCTCTGTGTCTGGCTCGACGACCTCGGCCGCATTGATCTCCACGCCTTCCGCGACAAAGCCTGGAGCATGCGCTTCCCCTACTACGAAGCCACTTTACGTGAAGCAGCCAAAATCCATTCCGTCACCGAAGACCATCTTGCCCGTATGGACCTCGCCGAACTGGAGCCTGAATTCGATGAGGCGCTCTACGAATGGGAACAAAATTACTTCCTCGACCACTTCGTGCGCGGTTTCCTCGGTCGTGAATTCCTCGACAAAGAATACGACACCGCACACGAAACACTCCGCCGTCTCCGCCGTCGTCTCGCTCGCCTGCCTCGCTGCCTTGTTCACCGTGATTTCCAGAGTCAAAACGTCCTCATCCGCGGAGCGGAGGCTTGGCTCGTCGATTACCAAGGCCT
>JANOBP010000036.1:0-3819 GCA_031411715.1 Verrucomicrobiaceae bacterium
GGCTTTGGGGGCTTCGACTTTGGAGGCTTGGATGATGAAGAAGATGAGATCTTTGGTTTTGGGCGTCTCGGTGGGTGCATTTGCCATCGTCGTGTTCTTGATGCTTTCGATGGGTCTTTTCCCAGAGCTGCCGAGACCGCCAAAGACGACGCTTTGACCTGACTGCATCGCGACGGTGGCGGTGGTTTTCAGGGTGTGAAAGACGGGTTGTTGGATCTTGTTTTCGGTGATCGTCGCAGCGGAGGTTTCGCCGTTTTTTTGGATAGGTGTGCCGTAGTCCAAGAAACCTTCGAAGCTGGTGACTTCCGGTGCCAGGCTGATCTCAATGGTGCCATCATCCTTCAAAATGGGCTCAACTTCCATCCGCACGCCGACTGGACGCATCTCAAAGGCCGTCGGTGTGGTGGGGATGATGGGCTGGTCTTTTCCAAGCTGCTTGGCGGGCTCGAATTCAGTCGGGTAGATGAACTCGCGCACGACTTCGACGGTGGCGTGATGACCACTTTTGGTCGTCACGGATGGCGCACTCATGAGGTCGATGCCTTTCTGTTGGCTGAGCTTTCGTAGAAGCTCGCCGGTTTGTTCTTCACTCAGGATGCCGAGGTTTTGCAGGTTGGAGCTGCCATCAAGCGTGAGTCCCATCTCCGTGAGCACTGGCGAGTCCACGGGAATGCTGATGAAGCGGCTGGTGACTAGGATCTGCGATTCGGTGACAGGCGCGGCCTTCCTGCATGCAGTGAGTCCAGATAGGCCAAATGCTGCGGCCATCATCGGCAGCAGCAGTGCCATTTTTTGAGGGGGCGAGTAGCCCAGACGAGCACGACTTGCCTGCACGATGTTCGCAAGTCGCTGCCGCATGGCCTTGGCACCAGCGGAAACCGACATCGCAAGCGCCAATGGCAGCCAGGGACGGCCCGAGTGTGCTCCGAGCGAAGCAACGGCTGCCAGAAGTTCATCGGCAAAGTCGTCGGCATTTTGGCCGCTGTGCGCGAGTGCAAGATCGTCACAGGCTTGCTCTCGAGAATGCTGGCTCGAGCGCAGCATGAGCCATGCAAGCGGGTGAAACCACAGCAGCAGTGCGGCGAGTGTGGTCAGCAGAGAGACGAGGAGATCTCCACGAGCGATGTGTGCCAGTTCATGACGCAAAACGAGCCGAAGTCGCGACTCAGACCACTCTGCCGCCTGATCTGGCAGGAGCACAGTTTTGTGCACCAGGCCCCAGGTCATCGGCACATGGCAGTCAGTGCTCATGCGCAAGCTGATGTCTGACACATGGAGATTGGAAGCCGTGACTTCTTCCTGAAACAACCGCCTCATCGCGCCGTCCTCCACGATTCTGGAAGATTTGCGCAACTGGCGCAGTGCCGAAGCTGAAAAGCCAAGCACGAGCATTCCAACGCCGATGCCTGTAAGCCAAAGCACCGCCCAGAGTGGCGAAGGCGGCCGTTCTGCCTGCGCTACGGTCATGGAAACAGTCGTAGCGACAACTGGCAGCAAGCCTTGCTGGTTTTGTTGAGCGGTGGATTCAGGACCAACGGGTGCCTGTGCTGCGGGCTGGGCCGTCCAAGATATCCGCCAACTTGGAGCGATGAGGCTACTGAACATGATGACAGGAATCAAAAGCAGCGAGCTTGCGTGGACAAAGTGCCGCTGTGCCGCCGAGAGACGGGGAATCATCGCAGTCACGAGACCCGCGATTATGAGCAGCGCGGTGATTTGCAAGGTCACATCGAGCAGCCAGCCCGGTGTGGAGTTGAGAAGGAGGCTGGTCGTCATGAGCGTTAGGTGTTTAGGATTTCCGAGTCTTAGTTTGATCTAGGAAGCGGCGAAGTTCAGCGACCTCCGCTTTGGTGAGTTGGGTCTTCGGATGGCTGAGGTAGGCGGCCATGGCCTGCTTCAGTGATCCACCAAAGAAGGTGCCAATCACTCGACTGAGTGTGGACTGCCCAACCTCTTCGTGCGAGTGCACTGGCAGGTAAATGAACTCACGCCCCTCCTGGCGGTGCTGTAGCTGATCTTTACCTTCCAGGATGGTGAGGATGGATCGCAGCGCTGGCCGTGTGGGGGGAGACTCCATGTCTTCCATGATCTGCGAAAGAGTTGCCTCACGTCGGGCAAAGATAATGTCCATCACTTCACGCTCGCGTCGGCTGAGATGGTTTGGTTTTTTCATGGGCTGAAAATTCAGCCTATTGAAACCACATGTCAATATCAAAGGTTGAATTTTCAGCCTATGTCGCGCATGGCTTTTTTCAATACACCGGGCTCACTGACAGTGGCTGCAAGAACTCCATACTTCGTGCGCCTACACTTCAGCTTTCTTCTTCCGATGATTCCAGCCGGTAGCCGATTCCAGGTTCATTTACGATGCGCGGTCCGGTTTCGCCGATTTTTTTCCGCAGGTGATTGATATGGACTCGAAGGCCTTCACTTTGATCGCTCGCCTGTCCGGGCCAAACTTGGCGGATGATCTGGTTTTGGGTCACGATTCGTCCAGCGTGCTCAGCGAGGGTCTTGAGCAGGGCAAACTCCGTGGGCGTGAGTTTGAGCGATTCGTCATTCAAGGATGCTTCATGATGCAGGAGGTCGAGCTTGAGGCTGCCAACGATGATCTCAGCACTCTGGCGGGTGAAACGTCGCCGCTGGATGACTGTCAGTCGTGCGAGCAATTCGGCTGTGCCAAAGGGTTTCGTGACGTAGTCGTCAGCACCGCACTCCAGCGCCTCGACTTTGACACCTTCTTGATCCCGCACGCTGAGGATGAGCTCGGGCACGTCAGTCCACTCACGCAACCGCTTCAAGACATCGATCCCACCAAGCCCGGGCAGACCGAGATCAAGCAACACCACGTCAGGGCGCTGAAATGCGGCTTCTTGAAGGCCGTGTTGGCCATCGGCGGCCTCACTGACTTCATAGCCGCGTGATTCCAGCACCATGCGCAGCAGGCGTCGCATTTGCTGCTCGTCGTCGATGATCAAGGCCTTGCTCATGATGGGTTGCGACTTTTCACTGGCAGGCTCAGCACGAATTCCGCGCCACCTTCGGGGTGGTTGTGCGCTTCGATGTCACCTTTCATCGCACGCATCAAACCGCGGGCAATGGCGAGGCCCAGCCCCGTGCCCCCGGCAGGCGAATCAGGGGCGCGATAAAACTTGTCGAAGATATGATCCTCGCTGCCAAGAGGCAACCCATGGCCGTGATCACGCACGCGGATTTCCAGCCTACCATTCGTCAGCGTGGTATGAAGGTCGATGTCCGAGCCCGCTGGTGCATAGAGCGTGGCATTGCGAAGCACATTGCCGAGGACTTGAGCGAGCAGCCTGCTGTCGAGCATGAGCAGCGGCATGTCGGTGTCGCCATGGATGCGGAGAAGATGCGTGGAAAGCTCGCGCTGAAGCGGCGTGGTCGCGGCATGGAGCACGTCGCCAATCTCACACCAATCGGGATGCGGTGTCAGCGCTTCGGATTCGACACGAGTCATCTCCATGAAGTTCTCCACGATGCGTTGAAGCCGACGCGTGGCTGTTTCGATCTCTGCTGCAAATGGGTTTCCATTGCCGAGGCCGTCTAATGCGGTGCGGATGATGGCGATGGGTGTCTTCAACTCGTGCGAGACGCTGTCGAGCAGTGTGCGGTGCAGCCGCTCCGACTCCGCCAACAGCTCAGCGCGATGTTTTTCCGCCAGTAGCTCTTCACGCTCGTGATGATGCCGCTCCATCGCCTCTTCACGGGAACGCAGGCGTGTGATGAGGTGTCCCATGCTCAAAGCCACGACGAAGAAGAGCCCAAACATCACCGCATCCTGAGGCTTGTCGATGT
>JANOBP010000037.1:0-3468 GCA_031411715.1 Verrucomicrobiaceae bacterium
CGAGCGAACCTCCGGTCCGCGTATCCCCACGATGCACCGCCGCCGAACTCCGCAGGAGTTCTCCCATCGCCCGCGTGGTGACCGTGCTGTGCCGCAGCCAGCGATCGGAGAACCCTACCGGGTTCAACCGCTGCTCGGCGCGCGCGCGAGGTTATGTAAGTGGCTCGCTTTACTTGCCGATTAAAATCAAGACACCAGCGCCGAGGGCAAGCAGTGGCACTGCGATGCTGAGCTGGCCGAGATTGAAGCCGAAGGTGCCACTGAGGCCAACGAGCAGAAGATAGATGGCAAGCAAGAGCATGCCGAGGTTTTTGGTGATGGTCATGGTGGAGTTGAAATGTTCGTTGCCCGTAGCCGATCAAGCCCGCTTCCCGCTTGCCACGAGTAGAAGGATGCCGCCTACAAGAGCGATGCCGCCAACGATGGGTGGCAGTGGGAAGGTGTGCGTCTTTTCTGCGGTTACCTGAATGGGGCCGAGATCGATAGCCTTCTCTGTGGTGGTGTAGGTGAAGCCTTGGTAGGCAAATGCCACGATGCCAAGAATGATGAGCAGGATACCGACGATGGAGGGTGTTTTCATAAGTGAGTGAGTGATGGTGGGTTAAAAGGTCCAGTTCAGAGAGAGTGTGCCGAAGACTTGCGGCTCAAGTTGGTTGTCGAACTCCTTGGTCCGATACACAAAGGCATAAGCGATTTTGGTGTTCCTGTAGTTGAAGGCCAGCCCGAGACTAAGATCGGCGACGAACAATTTGTGACCCACGGAATGACTGCTACCGAAGGTGTTGCCGTCTAGGAAGGCGTTCCGCCCCACTGCCCGGCCATCCATGCGGGTAAAGACATACATGCCGAGCGGAAACCATGACCGCTCTGCACCCATGCTACCATCGACGGGTGTCGAAGTGGTACTGGCAGGGCCAATAATGCCGGTGCCGTAGTCATCTGGAAGGTTCAGGCCGAAGCGCAGTTCCGCTCCGACATTGGCAAAGGTTTTGACGTTGCCGACTGTGCCGCCAGCATGCGGTAAAAACTCCCAGTCAAAGCCGCTGCGACGCGTGATGTGCGGAAAGCGCCAGGTGCGCTCATAAGAGAGCATGAGCCCAAGCTCATTGTGGAGCTGATTGTCCCAGCCGTTAGGATGATCGAAGCCGCGAACATCATGTACGTAACGCTGTGCTTCTTGAGCATATGAATAGGAGCCGAGGACTCCGATGTCGAGCACGAGGGAGTTGCGCACACGTTCATTTTTCCAGACGACGCCGAGACCGACATAGAGCCAGCCTGCGTAGGGTCGATCTCCGCCAACCAGACCATAGGATTCCGTGTTATCCGGGGTGTAGATGTTTTGACCGATCCCGAAGACGAGGTTCTTCTGGTAGCTCGTTTCATTGATGTAGGGCAGAAGGTTAAAGAGTGGCAAAAACGGACTGGCGTAAGGCGAGTCGCTAAAGCGTTCGAGATTCGGCGAACTCCAGCTGAGCTTTGCCCCGCTGGTGTAATAACGGTCGGTGCCAGCGAAGGCGTCATTTTCAAGATACATGCCGATCGTGCCTCTGGAGCTGTCATCGGCTGCCGCGCGGGCAGGGACATCCCAGAGGAGCGTCAGAAGAAGGAACGAAGCCAATTGGCGGGCGATGGGTGATTTTGTGATGGTCATGGAGAGTGGTTGCGGCATGCGTTGGTGTCTTTGTTTACGGTCTTACTGCGGTGGTTCCGCAGATTTCTTGGGCTCCTTATTGGGGCGATCATTGCGAGACTGGGGCCGCTCATGTTTTGGTGGCTGCACGACCGGTGGGGGCACTACCGGTGTCACTTGTGGCGGTCTAGGTGCGGCAGGCGCTGGTGGCACGACGGGAGTTGGCCTGACGACAGGACGCTGCGGTTCCGAGCGCTGCGGAGGTGGCCGTGGCACGGGTGGGTTTTCTGGGCGCTTTGGCACCGTGTCGGGTGGCTTTGGCTGCATACGTTGCTGCGGTGGCACGATGTTCTGGTTTCCTGGCTTCCGATCGACATGCGGTGGTGGCAGGTTTTCGGTGCGCGGTTCACTCGTTTTGTTTCTACCACCTGGATTCGGTGATGTGGTTGGGCGCGGGGCACTTGGAATGAGCTCACGGTTTGATCCAGGAACCGGAGCTGGCGGGCGATCGGAGACCTGCGGCCTCTTCTCAGGTGTCATCGGTGGTGCGTTTGGATTGCGCGGAATGTCCTTGAGGTCTGGAGTGGTTTTCGGCGGCTGCACGGTTGGTTGTGCGATGCGCACTTCATCACGCGGCAGTTTTGGCGTCACGGAACGCTCAAATCGTGGTTTAGCAGGCAATTGGTTGGGCACGCTGACTTTGCTTTTCATCTGTTCCCGCATCGCGCTGATTTCAGCGGGAGAGCCGGCAATGTTCCAGCCATGATTGATCGCAGCATTACCGATTCTTTGGGATAATTTCTGCGGAGGAGCTGAAGCGTGGCCGCTGAACGGTAGTGCGATCATGCTCAATGAATCTCCCTGCACCTGAGAGCGGAGATGGTCGGCAGTTTGATGACGAGGATCGCCATCGAAGCTCTGGCGGCGATCCAATTTATAGCGGTGAATGGGCTCTGCGCTCTGACGTGCCTGCTGATCATAAACTAGCCCGCCATTGTAAACAACGTTGTTAACGTAGGTGATATTGGTGATGTTCGTCGTCTGGTGAATGATCTGAATATTTTGTCGCTGATCGATGAACACTGAGTTCAGGCGCGGTGAGCCGAAGTTTTGATTTTCGACAAAGCGGTAATTGTTGGGACCTATGTTGTAATAGTCGTCCACCCAGCCGCTGAAGCCGATATTCTGAAGAAACTGCGCCTCGGGTGGCAGGGGTGCCCAGCCGACGTAGCGAGGACTGTGGCGCCAAGAAACCCAGCCCGGCCCCCACTCGGTGCCTGGCGCCCAAATCCAGCCGATGCCATTCAGATTGGCCCAACGACCATAATGATACACGGCCCAGCCAAAGGGTTCATTGGAATCCCAAGTCCAGCCGACATCGGTATAAACCCAGCGTCCGTTGCTGTAAGGCTGCCAGTCGGAATCGACATCATAGGGCTGCCAGCAGTAACCATAGTCACCCACGTCCTGCCAGCTCCCGTAGGGCGCGAGATTGTCATAAAAGAAATCCAGTGAGACCGACTGCTGAGCTTCGACGGATGGAATAGTTGCGCCGAGAAGCATCGCGGCGGCGAAATAGGTCAGAACGGATTTCATAATATGAAAAGAGTGTTTGATGCGACGCAAGCCGCACCGTCAGATGACGCGGCGGCCTTGAATGACGCGCAGCAGCACAATGATGATGGCCACCACGAGCAAGACGTGGATGAAGCCGCCGACGGTGTAGCTGGTTACGAGACCGAGAAGCCACAGGACGATGAGAATGACAGCGATGGTCTGGAGCATGGGATGGAGTGCTTTCGAGTTGATTAAAATGATGCCGTCGGGTGTGTTGC
>JANOBP010000038.1:0-3325 GCA_031411715.1 Verrucomicrobiaceae bacterium
AGGCACGAGTTGGGCCATTGTCACGCCCGATGGCGATAAGATCACCAGCGAGCGCAGTGACTTGCCGGGCCAAGGCCGCATCGTCTTTGGTGGCGGACATTTCGTCATGATGGCCGGCAACAGCAACGTGGGCCTCATCCGGAGCAAAGACGGCATTGAATGGACACCGATCACGCTGCCTGAAGATGCCAAAGTAAGCTGGCTGGTGAACAGCGGAGCCATGATCATCGCGGGGAATGGCAAGACCGCCTACGCCTCCACCGACGCCATCAAGTGGAGCGCCGCGCCGATGGCCACCAAAGGCAGTCCACTCTGGAGCGACGGCAAACGCTTCATTGGCTCCAACTGGCCCGGAAAAATGAGTTGGAGCGCAGATGGCAAGACTTGGGACAACGCCAACGAACTCACCGCCAACGGCATCAACCGCGTGGTGCTCGGAGCCAAGCCATGAAACTCTTTTTCGTCACCAGCGAAGTCGTGTCAGAATTAGTCCAGATGCATGGTTGCCCGATTCGATGCCACTCGATCACGAAACCACGATGAGACGCATCCTCGTTTACATCGGCACGCTAACGGTGACACAGACACTCCTATCTGCGCCGCCTCCTGAACAGCCAAGACTGGCTGCTTTGCCATCCATTACTCTTCTCTTTACTGGAAGCAGCAGCACCTACTGGAATGACTTTCCGCGTGAGGTGGCGAAGGTCGTTGATGGAAAGATGGCTGGGCACAATGGTGCGAAGGTTGTTCCCGAAATCGTCGGCCGCAGCGGCAGCGACATCCGCGTGTATCTCGAACCCGGCTTCAACAAATACGAATACGGTGTGAAGCCGGGGCAATCGTTCCTCGACAAGATTCGCGATGAGATGCCGCCGTTCGTGGTGCTGCAAACGGTGTGCCGCTTCATCATGGGCGATGATGATCCCACGAAGACCGGTGAGGCTCATGCCAAGGCGATCACGACTTATTGCGAGGCTATTCGTGCCGCTGGTGGCGAACCCATCTTCTTTGAGATGGGCTGGGCGAAGACGGAGCGCGAGGCTGAAGGTCGCCAGCAGCTCTTTGATCTTGCGGTGAAGAACAAGATCAAACTCTTCGCCCCATGCAGCACGGCATGGGCGCGAGTGTATCGCGAGAAGCCTGAACTCGCTTTGCAGCACCAGCAGGACAACGCCCATCCTGGTGATGCAGGCCATTTTTTGAACCTTGCCTGCTTTTACACCGCGCTCACCGGCGAATCGCCTGTCGGCAAACTGCCGCGCACCTATCCAGTCTGGCCGCATGGCAAGTATGAGGTCGATGAAGCCAAACTCACGGCCTTCAAGCCCGATACTTATCAGGCAAAGATGGCGAAGTGGATGTTCAAGCACATGTCGATCTGCAAAACGGCCACTCTCGATGACGCGACGGCGACTTATCTCGAAACAATCGCCTGGGAGACTTGGCAACAAGTGAGCGAGAAGCTGACCATGAAATGAACCACCTTTTATGAAGCTCGTTCACCTTGGTCTTTGCCTTCTTGCCTCCGCTGTTCACGGAGCGGACTTTCGCGACTTGCTCGATGCGCATTGTCTCGAATGCCACGACAGCGATGCCAAGAAGGGTGGTCTCGATCTGTCACGGTTCACGGACGAAGCTGCTGTGATGAAGGACCGAGCCATCTGGCGCAGCGTGTATGAGAAGATCGAGTCGCATCAAATGCCGCCGCCGAAGCAGAAGTCTCAACCTACGGAGGCGGAGCGACAGGAAGTCATGGAGTGGATTATGGACATCGCTGCGCGGCCTGATCCCGAGCTTGGCGTGGTCGATCCAGGGAATCCGGTGCTTCGGCGGCTGACGCGGCTCGAATACAACAACACCATCCGCGATCTCTTCGGATTGCAGATGGATGTGTTCATGTTCCCCGAGAGGCTGCCGCTTTCGAGTAAAGCTTACTTTCAGCCTGCGAGCGGCAGGTTGGGTGACAGCGTCGATGTGCCGGTGCGTGAATATGGGCTGAAGTATCCGGTTCTTTTGCCTGATCTCGGTCTACCGGGTGAAAATCGAGCCGAGCATGGCTTCCGCAATCGCGGGGAGGCCATGAACCTCTCACCCATGCTGCTGGAGCAGTATCTCGCTGCGGCACGCGAGATCGTGGAGTCTCCCAAGCTGCCGCAACTCAGCAGCGTCTTCCGCGCACTCGTTCATGATCCCTCGCAACCGATGAAGGCCGAATCAGTCATTGAGGACGGCGATGCGAACACCTGGACTGCGGCGAAGGAGTTCGCGCCTAATTTGAATCTCCCCTTCCAGGCCAAAAAGGGTGATGTGGTGACGCTCGATTACCAATTCCGCTTCGCCATGCAGTCCGCAGTGGCGGATGGCACGGGCGGCGTTTGGGACGCGACGGGTCGCAGCATGGTCTTGAAGGCTGGAGAACCTATTCGTGTTCGTTTTGGCTCCAAAGCACTCCGCATCATCGCGAAGGAGGATGTGTGGGTGGCGGGATTTTCCACGGCAGGAGAGACTTCCGGCGAATCACTCTTCACCAATCACGAGAAGCAGAAAAAAGTGCTCACGCTCGACTTGGCCATTGAGGGTGGCGTCAGCGGCGAAGGCATCACCGAACTGGCTTTGTGCGCGCTGAGTCGGGACAAAGAATCTGGCAGCATCGAAATGACCGCGACCTTTAGCAGCGGTGGCACGGCACGACTTTCGCATGAACTCATCACTGGCGGCGGGAAAGGAAATACGTTCTTCGCCTTCCGTGCGCCAAAGAATGAGCACATCGTCGGTTTGCGGCTGGATGGATCGAAATTCAGCGGCAACTACACGCTCTATGACGATCTCGCTTTCCTGACGGATGGAGCCACGGTCGTCGCCACGACGCCAGTCGCTGAAACGGAGAAGAAAATGTCAGATCGCGAGAAACGATCTGTCGCAAGTGAACGGCTGAACGGTTTCCTCACGCGAGCCTTCCGCCGCCCAGTTGATGAGAAGACGGTCTCGCGTTATGTCGAGGTCTTCGATGATGCGCTCGATCGTGATCTGCCTTTTGAGGCGGCGATGAAGGCCGCTTTGGCCGCCGCGCTGACTTCGCCGGAGTTTATATATATCACCGAGGCTGGAACTGGGCGCGGCAGTGTGAAGCCACTGGCCGATCACGAACTCGCCACACGTCTCGCCTACTTTCTGTGGTCCGCGCCGCCAGATGATGAACTGCTGACGGCTCGCCTCAGCGATCCCACTGTGCTCGAAGTTCAAACCCGCCGCCTGATGCGAGATCCGCGTACCCGCGAGCTGAGCGAATCCTTTGCCACACAGTGGCTGCGGCTGGATCAGCTCA
>JANOBP010000039.1:0-6468 GCA_031411715.1 Verrucomicrobiaceae bacterium
TCCATTTATGCTGTTGGCTGAAATCAAAAACGTCCTCTCCTTCGCCGCTTTCAAACCCGATGCCGACGACAGCGCCGTGCCATGGGCCAAGCGGTTCGAAGGCCATAAGTCACTCCTCATCAACGTCAGTCGGAATCAGACGAGTTGGCGCGCCATGAACAAGCGCGGCAAATCTGAAGACACCGGCTACCAAGATGGTGAATTTGCCGATGTCGTGCCTCAACGCGGCGAGGAATGGCGTGGCATGACTGAAAACGGCTGGTGCGCTCTATCGCTGAATCACCGTTTCATCATCAGCCTCGAAAACAATCTCATGCGCGGCGACAACTGCGTCAGCCTCCTGCGCACCAATCCGCGCGCCGTGCTCGGACCCAAATATGACCGCGGTAAGCGCTACGCCATCTGCCATCATCCAGAGACGACGACCAGCCTCCTGCTCGCCGTTGAGGAGTCTCTCGTTAAGGTAAGCGAGGACCTGCTCAAAACCGTGCAAATGCGGACGGCGCGTGTCTGCTGTGGACTCTTTGCTCTCATCGAGCATGCCGTACTCACCATTTCACGCACAGCCTCCTCAGGCACTCCGCAAAACTTCGTCCTCATCAGCGCCTGTGAGGGGTCCCTCGGTGTTCTCGTGCAGCAGGATGGCCAGTGGAAGGATATTCGTTGCCGCAGCGGTCTCGGGCCAGAAGCGGTGGACACAGCTTTACAAATCATCAGCCCACTGCTGGCCAAAGTCCCCCATGGAAGCCCCGTCTACTTCATCGGCGACGGCCAAGACGAAAAATTCCGCACCGAAATCATGCTTCATCTTGAAAAAGTCGCCGCCACCGACCTCACCCAGGATGACATCCTCTGGACCCTTATGGGACAGTCTTGATCACCACTCACCCAATCACTCCCATGAGCGACTACCTCTGCCACGACTTCAAAACGCCTCGTACCGACACCTCACGTCGGCTACCCTCCACCTTTCGCTTCATCCCGATGATCTTCTACGTCGCTGTTGTCGGCAGCACCTACATGATGACCATGGACTACTTCAACTACAAGAAAGCACTCGTGCAGAAAAAAGAAGCCGATGATCGCAAGAGTGTTCTCGACACTGAGCGCGATGCTTTCCAGGCTGAGTTTGCAACGTTAGACGCCGAAAGTAAGAAAGCGGAAGGCGTCGCCCTTTGGATGGAAGGCGCACGTAATATCCAGCCCATTCTTGTTAAAATCGCTCGCAGTGTACAAGCAGAGACACGCATCGGCGGAGTCAGCTTAGAGCGGATGCAGGATGCTCCTGCCAACCTTGCCCTCACCATGCGCATCAATGGCAGCAATGCCGCCAGCGAGGTCATCGCAGTGGAAAACGCCATCGGCCAACTTCAATACCGCAGTTACTCCGGTCAGCAGAACAAAGAGAAGGACTCCGAGATCATCGAGTTCCGCACCACTCTGGTTCGCCCGGTCCAATAGGCATCCAACTTTTCCTTTCACTTCCGCACATGAATCCCAAGCAAATAGCCTGTCTCGTCCTGATGCTCATCATCGGCGCCATGGTGTATGCCGCGCAGATTGTACATAGCAAAGTCTCCACCATGCGCTCAGCGGCCGAAGATGCTTCTGCAGCGACAGTCGCCGCTGAGGGGGAGCGTTCCACGGCTGAAATTCTGACAGCGGCACTCAAAACCGACACCGAGGAACTGCGCCGATTCCTGCGTGCTTGGTTGCCCTCGATCGATAAGATTCAGACTGAGCAGGAAGCAGTTCAGGCACTTGAGTTGAGTCTGCGTGAAGGAGGCATCAATCTCATTCGCGCCAGAAAATCTGAGCTTAAAAACTCCACCACCAACAAACTCATTCCCAAAGCAGTCCTCACCACCCTCACCATTGAGGACGAGTTTGCCAAGGTGCTGAATTGGCTCGGAGACATTGAGCGCCGTCTCCCGCTGGCGCGCATGAAGGTGGTACAGGTCACAGGGGGGAGCACTGGTCGCCATTTGAAACTCGATGTCACTTTCGAAACCCCGATTTTCGACCTCGCTTCCGTCCAGGCAGCCAAAAACAACGCCTCTAAAGACAAAGGCAAGGAGCCCGCCAAGAAGTCCTAACTTCAGATATCCGTATGACCACACGCTTTCATTTTTTAGTCACACTACTCTATCTGTTGACCTGTTCTCTTCGCGCCCAGGATGCGACAACCGAGGGTGAAAAGGGCAAAGAGCGGGTGAAGTATCAACTCGTCTTGCCCGACGAAAAATCTCCCGAGAATGTCAAGCCTGAGGAACACAATCCCTTCGAATCCGAAAGTGAAGCAATGAACCGCAATGCACCCGGCGATACGGAAGAGACTCGTGTCCGTGATAAACTCCTGAGTCTCCACGTCGGTGGAGTCTCTGTCCTGCCATCGGGCAAGCTGCGCGTCTTGCTCGGCGACATCATGCTAACGGCGGGCGAGACCGTTCCACACATCTTTCCAGACCAGGCAGTCGAGCTTAAAGTCAAAGCCATTACCCCTGACGCTATCGAGCTCGCTTGGCAGGAAAAACGCGCCACGGGCCTGCCTTCGAAGATGATGCTCATACCCATCGATATTGGCCCCACCATTGATAAAATCATGCCCGGTGGTGTTCGCGGGCAACCAGGAATTCGGGAACGCTCCCGCCCGGAGACCTTCAAACAAAGAATGGCTTCTTCACAAGGGACTAAGCCTCTCCAAGCACTCCCACTCAAAGACGAGCCCATCAATACGCCATCAGCACCGACGCCTGAGCTGGCACCAGCGACAACACCCGCACCAGCCTCGCAGCCACCAGCAACGATTCCCAATCCCGCTCTCGAGTCGGCCATACGCATGATGTTCGGCACTAAATCCGAAGCCAAATGAAGCGCGCACGTCACCAGCAGAATGGATTTACCTCCGTGGAGTTGCTGCTGGTCATGGCACTCGGTGCCATTGTCATTGGCGGCGCTGTCGTATCCTATGGCACCATTGTGCGCAGCACACCGCGTGTCTCATCGCTCATCACCGTGCCTCTTGGTGCCACGCGCATGCAGAACTTTTATAATTCCTCCAGCACCACCACCAATAGTGCCTGCGCGCCGCAGTTTGGTGCTCTCTCCATCGCTGAGGAGATGCGTGAGCAGTTCATCACTGACACCACCTCCGCCACGGCCGTTTTTTGCCTCCCTCGTGACGATGTGAACACCTACAAGCCTTCCTTCATCGCCTACAACCCGGCGTTGCATGCGGAGCTCGACACGCCGCATAAATTCCGTGCCCATCTCATCTCCATCGGTGCCGTTGCGTCCACACTCTATCGTGACTATCGCAATCCTCTCAATGATGCCACGGCTGTGCCACAGAACGCCAGCATCTTCATTCTGGGCTTCAGTAAATACACCGGCTTCCTCAAGCTCATCTCGCTCTACGACATCGACATCATTCGTTTTACAGGTGCCACTCAACCGCAGGGCTTTCACGCTTCCGTTAAACGCTACGCCGATCCGACAAGTGTGACCACGCCCACCACGCTCGCCTACGCTGGCGGCTACGATGTCTTTTACCCACCCTCCGTTTATAATGCCACCACACCTGCACAATGGGCCACGGATGGCTTCACGCCGCTCTTTGTCACCTTTGAGCGCGCCACGCGTCTCTCCTTGATCGAGTCACCCTCCACCATACAGCGCTTCAAGCGGGCCGCTGAGCGCCCCTTCTACTTCATCTGGTGGCCTGATCCCTGCGCGCGTCATCTCGGCCCCATCGCCAACACCCTTTCCACTGTCGATCCGCGCCAGGCCTACAACCATCAGGCCGGCCGCACCTCCTTCATGTTCACCGTCCCCATGTTCCCCGCGCTTTGATTTTCACATGAATACACGCTTCCCCAGTTTCCGGCAGACTCGCGGTGCCCTGATGGCGTCCGCGCTCATGCTCACGATCGTGGCGGCGTTGCTCATCTCCGGTTGGGTCACTCTCATGAGTACGCGCGCCATCCAGGTTAGTTATTTGGACGACATCTGCCGCCGCCGCATCGGCCTGGAAAGCTCGCGCCTTCTCGACCGGGAGTACACCACCAATCGACTCTTTCTTCCTGATGATACCGTCGCGGGCAATCAAAGCACCGTGCTCGGCACCAATATCGGCAGCATCAACACCTACGACGGTTGGACCAATCTCAACATTTACGCCGGCACCGCCATTCCCGGCAGCGGCCTCACCACCGTCTTTCCCAACAACGACACCGGCCTGCGCACCGGCATCTCTTATCTCACCACCGAGCGCCTCACCAGACCCAATTCAGGCACCGCAGGCAACATCGACAACTTCAATGCCTGGCATTTCGTCAAAAGCATCTCACCACTGCTAAGTGGCGACATCTTTTGCATCTACCGCAAGCCCGACGGCATCCCTACGGAACTCGACATCTACCGCGACGTCACCACTTCAGGCACCAACAAAGGCCATCATGCACTCTGGACGGTCAATGGGCGCACCATCATCCGTCACCCACCATCCTTGTTCGTCGCCAGCACACCCAGCCCGCTGAAGATCCCCTTTCGCACGCGCTCACTCTACATCCAGTCCACCAGCACCGCCGAGCCTCCAACCAGTCTCTATCCCATCTACGGCACAGATTCCGACGGCGCAGACATGGCCCCGTCCAACATGCCCGTCGTCCCCAGCACCACCGGTCCCATCAGCAGCACCTCCGACCGCCGTTATCAAGGCTACCTCAAGGTCATCAACAACCCCGACAACCCAAGCAACTCCCTCTGGCACTTTCAAGACCGTGAGCAGACCGCTGGCCGCACCAATACCATCACCATCAACGTCGCTGGCGCCTTCAATTCACCCACTGAGGCCTATTGGATCGCGGAGCAGGCCACCCCCACCCATCCGCCCTCTGGTTGGCCCTCCGGTTACGGGACCAAGCTGAAAGTCCTCTTCATCAAGCTCGACTCCATCTACCTCAAAAACATGCGCATTTATGGAGTCATCGACCAGATCGTCTTCATCGGTCAGACCACTGCGGCAGCCTTTGATGCCGCCGCCGCTTTGAAGCCCGTCATCATCACCGTCATGCCCAGCAGTGGCACAGGCCCTTGGGTGCGTGACATCCGCTTTGAGCGGGAAAACGCCCGCCGTCACGTCCTCGCCTTCCAAAACAACAACGGCAACATCACCGAGTTCAACTGGGTCAGCACCCCCATCTCCGGCGTCGAGTACCGCTGGCGCTGCGTCCTCATCAACGAGTACCAAACCATCATGTTCAACCTCCCCAGCACACTTACACGGTCCGTGCGCTGGATCGGCGGTGTCATGACCAACTGGACCATCAAGCGCCGCTCCGACGGTGGCGTCAATGCCAGCCGCCTCACCTTTGCACCGGACACCGACAGTTCCGTCCCAGACACAGCACCCGCCGGTCCCGCCTTCTCCACCTTCCTGCCGCGTGATGCCTGGCAGGAGACCTTCTTCGTTCCATGACCGCGCACCTCCATCTACGTCAGCACCTGAGTCGTGCCTACACACTCATCGAGTTACTCGCTGCCGCCTCCATCATCGCCATCGGCACCACTGCAGCTGTCAGCCTCTCCGCCTCCATCATGTTGCAGGAAGAGCTCGCCTTCCGCGTCGCCGTCACTCGCAACTATCAGGAAAACATGGTGCGCCTCTGGCAACTCGGCCTCTCCGCCACCCAAGTCTCCGCACTCATGCCGGATCAATCACAGAGCCCCATCCTGCAAACCGCCATCCAAGGAAATCCCACCCTCATCGACACTGGCATCGTCACCCTCTCCGGCTCCAGCGTCGAGTCCGCCGCCTGCACCGCCGTCATCAACGTCTCCCAGACACCCACCACCGAGATTGCAGGCGCATCCCTCACCATCACCGCCTTCCGCCCGCGTCTCACCACCACCCTGCGCACCGCCCCTCCCTAGCGCACCCAGCCTCTTACTCGTCCTCACAGACTCCCCATCCTCCGCCCCCTCACCGCCATGCTCAAGCGCGTCAAAATCACCAACGTCCACACCGGCAAAAGCTCAGAAGCCCTTGTCGATACCGATAGCGATGACAAAGCCGTCATTGGCGCTGGCGTCGGCAGCAACGAATCCGCCACCATCGTCACCATCACCGGAGCCGATGAAAAACTCCAGCGCCTCACCAGCCCCGCAGCCGGCATCGACGACTGCGCCGCCTTCTTCTCCGGCCTTGGCCGTTGCCTTGAGCGTAACATCTCCCTCGCCAAGTCCCTCCAGCTTCAAACCAACCGCGTCAAATCAGCCCTCTACAAAGGCATGATCGCCGAGCTCATCCACGGCATCTCCGTCGGTGAAAAGCTCTCCGACGTCATGGCCAAATACCCCAAGCTCTTCCCCGACGACACCCTCTCCCTCATCATCGCCGGCGAAGAAGCCGGTCAGCTCGCCAAAGTCTGCAAGCGCATCGCCATCTCCGCCAAAAAATCCTCCAAG
>JANOBP010000040.1:0-10033 GCA_031411715.1 Verrucomicrobiaceae bacterium
TTTCATGATGCGATAAGGCTGTTAAACTCAAGCGCCTGACCAAAGATTCCAAAAAGCCTCAGTCTGCGCCTCATCGGGTTGGATTTCGATGAGTAGCGGCGAATCCGGCAGGTCGGTGAGATCGAGTGGATTTTGCGCCAGGAGATAATCAAGCTGCCAAAGGTCCGCCCAAGGCTTGAAGCAAAGGGTGTGTCGGTTCTCGATGATACCACGCGCCTTTTCAGGCAGCGCACGCATTGAAGCCACGCGTGAGAAGATTTTGCCACCGCCATTGTTGATCACCACGATGCGCAGCGTGCGGTTGGACAGTTGCGGGATGATCCACGGTGCCGCGAGGTCGTAAAGCGCACTGAGGTCGCCAAGAATCAGCCAAGCCTCATGCTCATGCATCGCCGCCGTGCCGAGAAAAGTGGAGACCAGTCCATCAATGCCATTGGCCCCTCGGTTGGCAAAGAACTGAACGCCCGCAGCAAGTGGTGTGGCGCTAACAAGGCTCCACTCACGGATGGGCAGGCTGTTGCCGAGAAACACCCGCGCCTCTTGCGGCAGCGCGCACGCGATGTGCTGCATCCACGCGGGTTCGCTTGATGGATGTAGGCTAAAATCAGGCGAGATGCTTTTCGCCATGAATGGATGATGAGATACTGAATTTGGCGCACTCATCAGCGAGTCCCACGGCAGCGTGACCACATTCCCCCTCCGCGCCAGGCCCGGAAAAGACGTGCAACAGAGGTTAGTGACGTGGATCTCGGGTTTACCCTCCAGATCACGCCACCAACGCCAACTGGGCACCGATCCGATGCGTAGGATATGCGTGGGGCTGAGTGTTTTGAGCAGTCGCTCGCCTCCATGAAGCATGAGGTCGTGAAGGGCAGGGAAGTCATGAAGATTCGCCGTTACCTCCGCCAAGATGGGGCACCCAAGCCGAGCTAGCACCGGTGCAGCCACCGCCGCATCATCTGGATGCAACCCCGCTGCCAAAACCAATTGGATCGCTGAAAGGTCAGTCGGCATCTGGTCGCATGTCAAAAATTTAACATGCGGCTGTCGTGGCGGAAAGTGGATGCCGGGGGTGTTGCAGTCGAGTGGTTCGTCGAGTGGCAGGTTGAGGTGAAGAGGCCCATTCAGAGCCTCTGGTGAATCATTGCCGACGGACAAATCATGAAAGTGTGCATAGCAGCCAAACAATCCCGCCTGCTCAATGGCCTGTGGTGCGCCGGAGCCTCGAAAACGCTCAGGGCGATCCGCAGTGACCAAAATGAGCGGCTGCGCTTGGTAATAGGCCTCAATCGTTGCTGGTAGCAGTTCAGCCACCGCTGTGCCGCTCGTCGTAATGACCGCGACGGGCCGATGATCTGCCATGATCCGCCCTAGAGCGAAAAAAGCCGCACATCGTTCTTCAAAGAAGTGCCAGAGCTTGATTCCGTGGCTATCGGCTAATGCGGCTACCAGCGGGGCGTTACGCGCGCCAGCGGCGATGCAAAACTCCCGCACACCAAGCTTGGCAAGGGTTTCAAGGGTGTGTGTGATGAGCGCGGTCTGGATCATGGCGACAGCCGGTGGCCATGATCACATCGGTGGTTGCATCTCAAATGGCGGAATCCTGGTGCAGACGGGTTTACCACTCGTTGTGGTGCCAAAGAATGATCCTGATGCCGTGCTCTCCACTTTGATCACGTGATACGAGTTATAGCTGAAGCTCTGGCCTGGCGAGAGCTTGGGGAATTGTCCCACCACGCCGTCACCCTCGACCACCATCGTATCACCGTCCGTGTCACGCACGATCCACTTCCGCCCAAAGATATTCACGGTTTCCGTCGAGTCATTGTGGATGGAAACATGATACACAAACGGATGCGGGCGGTCCGGTGGAGCTGGCCGTGTTGGATCATAGGCGATGTTATCCACCGTCACGGTTAGGCCTGGGAGAGTGTCGAAAGTCATGCGTCGAGCATAGCGCACATCCTCCTTGTCGCAATGGATTGACTCGCAAGGATTACTGTTGGTTGAAGTCCCAAGCCTCTCTAACTAACAATCTCAATGCCACCACCTCCCATTCTCACCATTGCTGGCTCCGACTGCTCCGCTGGTGCGGGGATTCAGGCTGATCTCAAATCCATCACGGCCAATGGCGGCTACGCGCTTACCGCACTCACCAGCGTCGTTTCCGAGACGCCCGGCATCGTGTCGCAAATTCGCCTACTCGATGCCGACTTCATAGCCGACCAGATCCGCGTGCTCTTCGGGGCCTTTCCCATCCGCGCAGCCAAAACGGGCATGCTGGGTGGCACCGATCAGATCCGCGCTGTCACCTCCACATGGCGTGCGTTTGCTCGCCACATCCCGCTCGTGGTTGATCCCGTCATGGTTGCCACCAGCGGTGGGCGTTTGTTGCGTGATGATGCTGTCCAGGCGCTTTGCACCGAGCTCCTGCCTCTGGCCACGCTTATCACACCGAACATGGATGAAGCCGCCGTTCTCTGGCAGCGTCCGGTCACCACTCGGGATGAAATGGCCGCCTGCGCTGCCGATTTGGCGGCACAGTATCACACTGCCATTTTACTCAAAGGCGGCCACCTTACCGGTGATGCCGCAGCGGATGCCCTGTTCGCCGATGGCATGCTCACGTGGCATGAATCTCCGCGCACGCCCGGCGTACACACCCACGGCACGGGTTGCACGTATTCGTCAGCCATCGCCGCCTGTCTTGGTCGTGGCATGGATTTGCACACGGCAGTCGCGACGGCCAAAAAATACGTCAGTATGGCCATCTCCCAACATTTTCACTGGCCTGAAGCCAGTGTTGGCATTTTGCATGCGTTGAACCACTTTCCACAATGACCCGCCGCGTTCTCAGTCTCTTGCTTCTCTCTGCCAGCCTCACGCTGGCGGCGGAAAAGCCTGCCGACATCACACAGGCTGGCATCCAGACGGCTTTCCGCGTTCTTCAGCGGGAGTACATCCGCAGTGGTGATCTGACCTTTGATGAGCTCAACCGCGCGGCACTCCATGGTCTACTGGAGCGTCTTCAATTCGGCGCTGTGCTCGTCTCACGCAAGGCGGACTCCCTTCCCGCTGATCAAGGCGGCGTGCAGGTTGAAACATTACGCCCCGGCACCGTCTTGCTTCGTCCACTTTCACTCACCAAGACCGAGCTTGCCCCCATCGAGCAACATCTAGCTTCCTTCATCAAAGCCGGAGCACAGCACCTCATCTTCGATCTCCGTGCTCCCATGGGTCCTGGCAACTTTGACGTCGCCGCTGCGGTGCTCAGTTTCTTTGTGCCTCAAAATGAGATTCTCTTCAAAACCCGCCAGATGACGGATTCCAGTTCCGAGGTTCTTCGCTCGGATCGTGAGCCACTTTGGAAAGGTCCACTCATCATCCTCATTGATGAAGAAACCGGAAACATTGGTGAAACCATCGCGGCTGTTCTTCGGCAGCGTCATCAGGCACTTCTCATCGGCGCACCCACTCGCGGAGCTGCTGTGCGTTACGAGACGATCCCCGTCGATGCCACCTGGTCTCTGCGATTTGCCCGCGCGGAGGTTCTCTTGCCGGATGATAGCTCCATTTTCCAAAAAGGTATCCAGCCCGACTTTCCCATCGCCCTCGACGTGAAACTCAAGCGCCAGTTCTTTGACCCCGAAGGCAAGATCAAACCCAAATCCACCATCACGGATCAACCACGCCCTCGCTTCAATGAAGCGGCCCTTGTTGCAGGGACCAATCCCGAACTCGACATCTACCTCCGCCGCTCCGCAGGGAAATCGGTTCCTGAGGATCAGCCCAAGTCTCACGACATCGTCCTCCAGCGCGCGGCAGACCTTGTTCTCACACGGGATCACCTCAGCACTGCCAAATTTGACTGGAAGCGGAAAACCACCGCGCCTGCTGAACCACCCGTCCCCAAAGCGCAACCCGTCAGCGAATAATGGAAATCCCCGACATCGTCGAAACTCAGGTCGTCATTCAGAGCGTGCTCACCACACACACCGCGCAGGCCACGCTGCCCAATGGCAAGCCTGTCTTTGCCTTCATCCCACATCGAGACCCAGGCTTTCCCATCATCGAGCAGAGCACGATGCGCGTCCGCATGGTCGTCGCTGACTTCTCCCGTGCTCAGTTATTGCCGCCTTGATCATAAGGCCTGCATTTTCATCAAAACGTGGTCTATTCTCGACCATGCCTTCTCTCCTGCGATGTCTGATGCTTTTGCTGAGCGTGATCTCGGTCACGCAGGCTGAGGTGTCGAAAAAAACTGCGCCTCCAGCCAAGGACAAGCCCGAAGCCGCCACGCCGCCACTGCCCGCAGTCTCCACGGTGAGCCTTGAGGAGATCAGTGGCTTTGAAAGCTATTCAAAGCAGGTGCAGGGCCTGGTGCAGAGTGCCCTGGCCCTCACGCGACTCGAACTAGGCTACCGCTACGGTTCCCATGATCCTAGTCTTGGAGGCATGGATTGCTCAGGCTCCGTCTATCATGTGCTGCGCTTCATGGGCTTGCAGGACGTGCCCCGTCAGTCGGACGAGATGTGCGACTGGGTGGCCAAAAAAACGCAGCTACACCTCACCCCAACTGCCACCAGTTTCGACGATGCCGAATTCGCCGCGCTCACACCTGGCGACCTATTATTCTGGACCAATACCACCGAAACCAAGCGCAAGCTGCCCGTCACACATGTGATGATCTACCTCGGCAAGCTCAAGAAGAACGGCAAACGCATCGTCTTCGGTGCCAGTGATGGCCGCAGCTATGAAGGTCAGCGTCGCAGCGGCGTCAGCGTGTTTGATTTGAGTCTGCCCAAGCCGGACAGCACCTCCCGCCTCTACGGCTACGGTGCCGCACCCGGCCTGCTGCCAGCGTCAGTCGCGCCCATCGCAGCCAAGCCCACCGTTGCTCCGGAAGAGGTGCGCAAGCCTACCGCCGTCATGCCGCCGCCAGAGGCGGAGCCGAAAGCCGAGTCGAAGCCCAAGGAAGTCAAACCCGAGACCGAATCGAAGCCCAAGACGACCACAACACCCAAGCGTTCCACCACCACGCCGAAGAAATCTTCCACACCACCTCCGGCCAAGAAGAAAACGCCACCACCACCCAAGAGCAGCGTTGAGAAAACCATGGATCGCGCTGTGGATTCCGTGCGCCGCATCTTTCGCTAGCTCGTTGCCAGCTTGCGGTAAAGCCGTTCCATTGCTTCTGCACTGCGGCATGCCAGCGCGGTTTGGGCCAGGATGCTGGCCACATCGAGCCGGGAGATCTTGATGCCTTGTTGCACCTTGTCCCAAGAGGCCGCGCGCAACTTGGCAATGGTTTGAATGCCGAGCAGCAGCGGCAAAGCCGTCGCATAGCGCAACTTGCCATGGGTGACATGCTGCACATAACACAGACCGCATTCGAGGTGCTCCACACAGACTTCCAGCCACTTGCGCCACTCGGTTTGAATCTCTGTTGCGGCACACGGCAGGTAGCAGCGGCCGTCGCGTGTGTCCTCACCGATGTCTCGTAGGATGTTGATGAGTTGCAGGCCCTTGCCCATGCGCGCGCCCCATGCCTGCATCTGCGCGGTGGTGACGGCGGGATCGAGCGATGACGGCAACTCCGTGGCGCAGAGTTTCGTCCAGAACTCGCCCACACAACCCGCCACCAGCCAGGTGTATTCATCCAGCTCATGCGCCGACGAAAGCGCACGCAACTGTCCATCACTGGGGAAGCGGCGGATGTCGAGCATCTGGCCATCGATGATGTGCTCCAGCACACTTTGGATCGCCGCCAGTGGCTCAGGTCGCATGGTGCGCAGCCAGGCGATGCCATCGGCAAACTTCTCCATCAGCCGGCGCTCAGACTCATCCTCCTGCTGCGGGCAAAACTGCACGCGCAGCATGTCGGCAAGGCTCTGCGCATCGGCATCACCACGCACGAGAGCGCGGTAGCGTTCGAGGCAGTCGATGCGGACCTCCTCACTCACTCTGGCGGTGTCGGCGATGGTATCCGCCGTTCGTGCGAGCAAGTAGGCCAGGGAAATGGGCTCTCGCAGCTCTTTGGGCAGCGCTTTGAGCGTGAGGTAGAACGAGCGCGACACCGCCGCCAGCAACTGGCCGCCGAGTTCGCGTTCGTGGTGGGTTTCATCTGTCATGCGTACGTTGTTCACGCTTTAGCGTGTCATCCTCATAAAGCACGCTAAAGCGTGAACAACGTACCTCTGTGAACCACCTTTACGTCCACATCCCCTTCTGCCACCGCATCTGCCCATACTGCAGCTTTCACAAGCATACGCCCGGCGGCACGGACATGGTGGCTTTTGTCGATGCCCTGCTCAAAGAGGCTGAAAAGCAGCCAATCAAGCCCCGCACGGTCTTTTTTGGCGGCGGCACGCCCACCATGCTCAGTGACGTGCATTTGGAGCGCCTGCTGCGTGGACTTCAGGAGCGGGTGGACATGTCAGAAGTCGCTGAATTCACCATGGAGGCCAATCCACGCACCGTGACGGCTTCTAAGGCGATGCTGATGCGTGAGCTGGGCGTGACGCGTGTATCGCTCGGCATTCAGGCCTGGGATGAAGCCACGCTGAAGACGCTGGGGCGTGATCATTCACCCGCAGAGGCCGAAGAAACATGGCAGGCGCTCAAGGAGGCGAAGTTTCCGAGTTTGAACCTCGATCTGATGTTTTCGATTCCAGGCCAGAGCCTCGAAACGTGGCGCAGCACGCTGGAGCATTCGCTTTCGCTGAAACCGGACCACATTTCGGCCTACAACCTCAACTACGAGGAGGACACCGACTTTTTCCGCCGGCTCAGGGCAGGGGAGTTCCGCGAGGATGAGGGCCGCGACGCGGACTTTTTCAATCTGGGCATCGACTTGCTCGAAGCGGGCGGTTTTGAGCACTACGAAATCTCGAACTATGCGAAACCGGGCCACCGCAGCGTTCACAACGAGTCCTACTGGCTGGGCGCGGACTATCTCGGCATCGGCCCCGGTGCCTTCTCCACCATCGGGGGCCAGCGCTGGCACAACGTCAAAGACACCCCGCGCTACATGGCGATGACCCTTGCTGGTGAAAACACCGCCGTCGAAGTCGAAGCACTTACCCCAGACCAACGCCGCACTGAGCGCTTCGGTCTTGAACTTCGCACCGCCCGCGGCCTGCCGCTCGATCTGATCACTCCAGACTCACATCGCATGCTTGACACCCTTCGTGACCAAGGCCTGCTCGACTTTGACGACCAATTCGTGCGCCTCACCCGCGCTGGCAAACCCCTCGTCGATCCCATCGCCGTGGCGTTGATGGGGTAGCCTGGAAACGCAGTTATATGCCTACAGAACAAACGGCAACGGAGGCAATGTTGCCTTCGTGGGGCCTTGCCTCCAGGCGCGGTCCGTCTGTGCACTGATGCAGCGCTTTTGTGGACGATGAGGCGGCGGAGCGAATCAACGACGAGAAGTCGGTTTCAGAGGCCCTGTGTCTCGTGTGTGGCGGGGAGAATGCCAGCATTGAAAGCACTGTGCACCCAGTGTGGTGGACGGATAAATGGCTGGCATCTGATGGGTGCTGGGCTATGGGCTTGGATGTCCTTTCAACCTCTCGGTCTTGACGTCAATATTCTCAAAGCAATCCAGGAAGCTGGTTACACGGAGCCTACGCCGATTCAGGCGGCGGCGATTCCGTTGATTGTGGCGGGTGGGGACGTGATCGGCATTGCTCAGACTGGCACGGGCAAAACGGCGGCATTCACGTTGCCGATTTTGACCCGATTGACGGCCAATCCCGTGTCACGCCGGCGCACGCGGGTGTTGGTGCTGGCACCGACTCGTGAGTTGGTGGCGCAGATCGAGGAAAATGTGCTGGCCTATGCCAAACACCTGCCGCTGAAGATTGCCAAGGTGTATGGTGGTGTGGGTGAGAAGCCGCAGAAAGATGCCTTGAGGGCCGGGAGTGACATCGTGATCGCCTGCCCGGGACGCTTGCTGGATTTGATGGGGCAACGCTGTGCGGACTTCTCGCAGCTTGAGTATCTCGTGCTCGATGAAGCGGACCGCATGCTCGACATGGGCTTCCTGCCGGACATCAAGCGCATCGTGCAGCAACTGCCGAAGAAACGGCAGACGCTGATGTTTTCCGCCACACTGTCGAAAGAGATCGAGGCGCTGACGCATGACTTCCAAAACAAGCCGAAAATCGTGCAGATCGGCAAACGCTCGAATCCGGCCGAAACGGTGACGCAGATGGTGTATGAGGTGCATAAGCACCTGAAGCTGCCGTTACTGGCGCATCTGCTGGAGGATGAGAAAATGCAGATGGTACTCGTTTTTAGCCGCACGAAGCATGGCGCGGATAAGATTGCCAAAAAGCTCGAACAAGGCGGCGTGAAGTGCGCCACGCTGCATGCCAACCGCTCACAGAATCAGCGACTCAAGGCGTTGGGTGACTTTAAGTCGTCCTTGGTGCGTGTTTTGGTCGCTACAGACATCGCGGCGCGTGGGATTGATGTGGATGGCATTTCTCACGTGGTGAATTTCGATTTCCCAATGGTGGTGGAGGATTATGTTCACCGCATTGGCCGCACCGGTCGCGCGCATGCCATTGGGGATGCGATCAGCTTCATCTCACCGGATGAGCAGGGAGATCTGCGTGCGCTGGAGCGCTTCATTGGCCGTGGCATCGTGCGTAAGCGTGCGGAAGGTTTCAACTACAACGCCGCACCTCAACCCATGTCCGATGAACGTCCCGAGCGAGATCGCCGCCAGCAAGGCCGCGGCCAGCAACAACAGCGGCGTCCGCAGGGAAATCGTGATCCGCAGCGCGGTGGTGGCGGTGGTGGTGGTCAAGATCGTCGCAGTGGGCCGCCGCGTGAAGGGCAGGGGAATCAGGAGCGCCGATCAGATGCCCCACGTCCGCAGCAGCGTGATCAGCGACAGGATACCACCGCTAAACCGAAGCCTGGTTTTTGGGGCCGACTTGCGGGAAGATAGGGCGGAGTGCTGAGTCATGAAGTGCCTCCAACTGAGCACTTCGGCAAACCATCACGCTTCGCGCCGCTTCAAGATGACGCGGTGGATGCCTTTACGGAGCAGGGTGACATTGAAATTGACCAAGAGACCTGACTTGAGGTGGCTGAGGCGGAGTTGTGTCTCGAATTGCTGCTTCTCGAGCGCGGAGAAATCATCCTGTGCTTTGATTTGCAGCAGCAGTGAGTCATGGATGATGAAATCGAGTCGTGTGGTTGTTTGGATGTTGTGGCCACGGTAGTCGAAGTCCAGCAACTGAGCGCGTTTGAAGTCGAGTTCGAGATCACGCAACTCAATGGCGATGCACTCTTCATACGCCTCACGTGTGAGGCCTGGGCCGAGTGTCCGGTGAACATTCATGCAGGCACCGATGACAAGGTGGGGAAGGTCGGCTTCGTTCATGGTGTGGGCTTGAGGAGTGTAGGTGAATCTAGTGTGGTTGAACAATTCCACAACATCAGGCAAAAACACGTTGCGAAGCAGTGCATGCATGCTTTTATCGCGCTCCACTTTCCGAAATGGCTCGGTAGCTCAGTTGGTAGAGCATGGGATTGAAGATCCTAGTGTCGGCGGTTCGACCCCGTCCCGAGCCACCTCTCTAACTGAGAGGCTTAGTCCTCAAGGAGCCTGCTGTAACTCGAACACAAAAGGCACTCCCTGCTCCTGCATGAGTGTGCGCGTTTTGGCCAGATGCTGATCGGCAATGCGGCTGAAGGAGCCGTCTGCGTGCATGCGTGTCAGCGTTTCATTGGCTTTGGTCTTCAAGGCATCGTTGCCCTTCTTCAGGCCGATGGCCCAGACTTCTTCACGCAGCGGTGTCAGCAGGGCGCGGGTTTTGTCGGGATGACGTATGTGATAGTTCATGACAGAGACTTGGTCGTAGATCCAAGCATCAACATTGGCGTTGACGACTTCGAGCACGCAAGCGGCGTCGGTGTCGAGGGCTTTGATTTGGGCTGCGGGCAGGTTTTGGCGTGCCCAGGTCTCTCCTGTGGTGCCAAGGCGGGTGACAACCTTGCGTCCCGGCGTTTT